>NZ_VOYD01000009.1:0-95958 GCF_013420435.1 Acinetobacter sp. YH01008 | reverse complement strand
TCATGAAATACGGTATTCTGATGTGACAAAACCTGAATCCTGGTCGTTAAAGTGTTTGTTTGCACTCATATTTTAACTGTTAGGACTCAGGTTTTTTTTATTTAAAGCAAACTATGGGACAGCAGTGATCTCAGGATTCCTTTTTTATTGCTTGGTGTTTTATTTAGCGAAGCCCATAGCAGAAATTTGTTAAAATATGGGTATAGTAAACAGATTGATCTTGATATGCCTTACCAACTGATCCAACTCGATATCCAGGCCATCGATAATATTGCCTGCCCGCATTGCCAGCAAAACGTTATAGACTGGAATGAAGAACAATATGTACAACCATGTGAGCATACTTTGTTTATTGCCATGGATATTGGCTTTGAATATATGACTGATGAATTCGAGCACAGCATGCCGCGTTCGGTAGATGATCTGCATGCCAATGATGATCAGGTGAATATGCTGGATGAAATCACCCAAGCGACCTATCCAGATTACCTGATTTATAAGTCGGATCTGGGAGCGCAAGGATATTTTCGTTATGTGGGTTTTACTGCATAAACTAGAGTTAATAAAAAAGCGCCCTCTGGCGCTTTTTTATTGTTCAAACATCAGCTTTCAATTTCTTCTTCGACTTCATCGTCAGTGGTATCCATGCCGAGCTCTTTCAGTTTGCGGGTAAGGGTGTTGCGGCCCCAACCGAGCAGTTCTGCGGCATGACGTTTACGGCCACGGGTCTGTTGTAATGCAGCATTGATCAGAGTGCGTTCGAACATCGGAGTGGCAGCATCCAGAAGTTTCATTTCGCCATTTTTGAGCTTTTGCATCGCCCATTGACCCAGCAATTCATCCCAGTGCTGTGGACCCACTTGGTTTAAGTTTGGAATTGGTGAGCCTAAATCTAAATCTTGAATTGGGATTTGTTTCAGCTCAGGTGGTAGGTCTTCTGGATAGACTTCACGACCTGTGATCATCACGGTCAGCCAGCGACAGGTATTTTCAAGTTGACGCACATTACCTTGCCACGGCAGTTTTTGCATATATTCCTGGGTTTCAGGACGCAAAATTTTGGGATTAACGCCGAGTTCTTTACCAGCACGTGCCAGGAAGTGCTGCGCCAGCATCGGAATGTCTTCACTGCGATGTGCCAGTTTTGGAATGTGAATCCGAATCACATTCAGGCGGTGATACAAGTCTTCACGGAAACGGCCGTCATGTACCAGTTTTTCCAGATCCTGATGTGTCGCTGCCACGATACGCACATCGACCTTAACTGGAATATGACCGCCAACACGGTAGAACTCGCCATCGGCCAAAACACGCAATAAACGGGTTTGGGTTTCAAAAGGCATGTCGCCAATTTCATCCAGAAACAGCGTGCCGCCGTTGGCCTGTTCAAAACGACCTTGACGCTGGGTATTGGCACCGGTAAATGCACCTTTTTCGTGACCAAAAAGTTCGGTTTCGATCAGGTCTTTGGGAATGGCTGCCATATTCAGGGCAATAAAGGGCTTTGCACTACGCGGTGAATGGCGGTGCAAGGCATGTGCCACCAATTCTTTCCCTGTACCGGACTCACCATTAATGAGTACAGTAATATGCGATTGCGCTAAACGGCCGATGGCGCGAAACACTTCCTGCATGGCGGGAGATTCACCGATAATTTCAGTCGATTGAATCGGCGGGGCAACTTTTGCTGATTCTTGTTGTTGCAGCTTGGTAATATGCAAAATCGCACGATTGACCAGTGCCAGCGCTTCATCAATATCAAAAGGCTTTGGCAGATATTCAAAAGCACCAGTTTGATAACTTGATACAGCAGACTCTAGGTCTGAATGCGCCGTCATAATAATCACAGGCAGGTCAGGATAATTGTGTTTGACCTTACCCAAGAAGGTGAGTCCATCAATCCCCGGCATACGGATATCGGTCAGAATCACATCTGGTGCATCAACACTGAGTTGATCTAGTGCGGATTGTGCTTCTTCAAAGCTGGTCACGTCCAAGCCTTCTTCTTTAAAGGTTTTTTCCAGTACCCAGCGCATGGCACGATCGTCATCAATCACCCATATTTTATTTCGCGACATGATTCGACTCCCAAGGTAAATATAAGCTAAACACGGTTTTTCCAGCCACGGACTGACATTCAATCATGCCGTTATGCTGATGAATAATATTTTGAGCAATACTGAGACCCAGTCCGGTACCTTTGGCGCGACTGGTGACCAGTGGATAAAACACAGATTCGATAATGTCTTCGGGGACCCCAGGGCCATTGTCTTCAATATCAATGCGTACCACAGAGCGATGAATTGCCCCGTTAATGGTAAATAGGCGCTGAATCCGGGTTCTTAAAACCAGTTCAGGCTGGTGATCGACAAAAAACTCTTTGTTCTCGGTCATGGCCTGTACTGCATTGGCACAAATATTCAAGATCACCTGAATCAGTTGATCACGGTCTGCCAGAACTTCAGGTAAGGACAGGTCATAATCCCGAATAATCTTGATTTTCTTTTTGCTTTGATTGGCGATGAGTGAGCGCACCCGCTCAAGTGGCTCATGTACATTCACCAGCTCATAGCTTGGCAGTTGGCGTGAACCGAGCATGGTGTCGGCCAGATTTCGGAGTCGATCGACTTCACTAATAATAATATCGGTAAATTCTTTGTATTGTGGATCATTCAGACTGCGAGCCAGAAGTTGTGTTGCCCCCCGAATTCCGCCGAGTGGATTCTTGATTTCGTGCGCGACACCACGAATCAGCTGGCGAGCCACTTGATGTTGCTGAATCAGGTTTTCTTCACGCGAAATTTTAAGCATGCGGTCACGAGGATTGAGCTCGATTAACAACAGTGGGTGATAGGGCTTACCCAGATTTAGCTGAGAAACGGTGTAATCGACATGAATGTCCTTAAAGTTGACAATCAGTGTGGCTTCTCGGCGTGTATAAGGTTGGCCTGTAGTTAAAGTATTGTTCAGCGCTTCTTCAGTATTAAACTCATCGGTCGGATGTTGCAGAAGACCCAGTGCCGGACTTCCACTGGCGCGAAATAAGCTCACATCAAATAAGGCTTCGCAGGCAGAGTTGAGATAATAAATATTAAGATCGCGGTCTACCAATAAGATACACGTGGTCATATTGTCCACTAAAACACGATAGTCGATCGGAATAAGCTGATCCATTCGCGGTTTTTTTCCTGTATTAAAATGGCGCAATGGCATCTTCATAAAGCAATTTAATCAATTTTAAGTTCTGATTTGATGCAAGATGCACGCCAACTTTTATGACTAAAGCTTATTTATTGCGATGAAATGCAGAAATGTGCCACAGCGACACAATTCATCTTAGGTATAGCGGATTAAATTGAGGCTGTAAATCTAAAATGTTCTATTTTGGTGCGCGCGCAAATATGTTGTATATTTTATGGCGTTATTTTAGTGCATGATGCAAAGAGTCAGGTTTTCAACTATTTTTATGATGCGAAAAGACATACAATACGCGCATTCTAGTAGAGCGAAAATTCATGAAGTCCCCCAAAGTCGGTTTTGTATCTTTAGGTTGTCCTAAGGCATTGGTAGATTCTGAACGTATTTTAACCCAGTTAAAGACTGAAGGTTATGACGTCGCTTCGGATTATGACGGTGCTGATTTAGTTGTAGTAAATACCTGTGGTTTCATTGAATCCGCAGTGCAAGAATCGCTAGACGCGATTGGTGAGGCGATGAGCGCGAATGGTCGCGTCATCGTAACAGGCTGTCTAGGTAAAGACGAAGACAAGATTCGCCAGATGCATCCGAATGTCCTGAAAGTGACAGGTGCAGCGGCATATAAAGATGTTATGGATGCGGTTCATCAATACGTGCCTGAACCGCCAAAACACAATCCATTTATTGATTTAGTTCCAGAGCAAGGTATCCGCCTAACACCTAAACATTATGCCTATTTGAAAATATCGGAAGGCTGCAACCATCGTTGTACTTTCTGTATTATTCCAAGCATGCGTGGTGATTTGGTCTCCCGTCCAGTTGGTTCTGTGCTTGAAGAAGCCGCAGCGCTGAAACGTGCCGGTGTTAAAGAAGTACTCGTTATCTCCCAGGATACTTCTGCTTACGGTCTGGACACCAAATACAAGCTGGATTTCTGGAACGGCCAGCCGGTGAAAACCAAATTCTATGACATGTGTGAAGCACTCGGTCAGTTGGGAATCTGGGTGCGTTTGCACTATGTTTATCCATATCCGCATGTCGATGCCGTGATTGACCTGATGGCTCAAGGCAAAATCCTGCCTTATCTGGATATTCCATTTCAGCATGCGAGTCCAAAAATTCTCAAGCTGATGAAACGTCCTGCGCACAGTGAAAACACACTGGAGCGATTGAATATCTGGCGTGAAAAATGTCCTGATCTGGTTATCCGTTCAACATTTGTGGTGGGCTTCCCGGGTGAAACCGAAGAAGACTTCCAGATGCTGCTCGATTGGCTGAAACAAGCTCAATTGGATCGTGTAGGTTGCTTTACCTATTCACCAGTTGAAGGTGCGACAGCAAACGATTTGCCAGACCACGTTCCTGAAGAAATTAAACAAGAGCGTTATGAGCGTTTCATGCAGGTTCAGCAAGAAATCTCGGCAGCCAAACTCCAAAAACGTATTGGTCAGACCATGACCGTGCTGGTAGATGATCTGGAAGAAGAATTCCCGGTGGCAGTTGCGCGTTCTTATGCAGATGCACCTGAAATTGATGGCAATGTTTTTGTGGAAGATATTGATAAAAGCGTCATTAAGGCAGGGGATTTGCTTGAAGTCGAGATTACCGATGCAGACGAATATGATCTGTATGCAAAACTCATTTCAGTCAAATCTGCTTAAAATTTTGAATTAAAAAAATTTAAATTGAATACTTTGGAGTTTGATGATGTTGGATTCTAAAAAGCCACGCTTTGGTCGCATTCTGTTAAAGCTTTCTGGTGAAGCGCTGGCAGGCAATAAAGACATGGGAATCGATGCACAAGTGCTCGACCAGATGTCGCTTTCTATTGCGCACCTTGTGGGTTTAGGCGTACAAGTAGGTATCGTGGTCGGTGGTGGTAACCTGTACCGCGGTAGCCAGCTGCAAAAAGACGGTCTGGTTGGCCGGGTCACTGGTGATCAGATGGGTATGCTGGCAACCGTGATGAACGGTCTGGCACTACGCGACGCTTTGGTGCGCCGTAATATTAAAACCCGTTTGATGTCTGCACTGCCAATTGGTGCAGTGGTTGAGTCTTACTCGAGCCGTGATGCGATCCGTCACCTGACTCAGGGTGAAGTGTGTGTATTCGTGGCAGGTACAGGTAATCCATTCTTTACCACAGATACCGCAGCATGTTTGCGTGGTATTGAAATCGAATCAGATTTGATTTTGAAAGCCACTAAAGTCGATGGTGTATATAACAAAGATCCAAGCAAATATGACGATGCGGTTAAATATGACACTTTAACCTTTGATCAGGTGCTGGATGAAAAACTGGGTGTCATGGACTTAACTGCGATCTGTTTATGTCGTGACCACAATGTGCCACTACAAGTATTCGATATGAATAAATCTGGCGCATTACTTTCAGTGGTGATGGGCGAAAAAGAAGGGACTCACGTTACCAATTAATGACGTGAGCACCAAAGCACTTTATACTACGCGCTAATTTAGCAATTAACTTTTTTAGAATTAAGTAAGGAAGATCATATGATTAACGATCTTAAAAAAGACAGCGAAGACCGTATGAACAAAACTCTAGAATCTCTAGAGCATGGTTTTGCAAAAGTTCGTACCGGTCGCGCGCATCCATCTATTTTAAATAATGTGATGGTTTCTTACTATGGTTCAGACGTTCCATTGAACCAGGTGGCAAACGTTGGTGTTGAAGATTCACGCACCCTGTTGGTTCAACCATTTGAACGTTCAATGGTGGCTGCAATTGATAAAGCGATTCGTGAATCTGACTTGGGTCTTAACCCGATTTCAGCAGATGCGATCCGTGTACCTATGGCAGCACTCACTGAAGAAACACGTCGTGACATGCAGAAAGTTGCCCGTACTGAAGCAGAAAATGCGAAAGTGGCAATTCGTAACATTCGCCGTGATGTATTGGGTGATATCAAAGCTTTATTGAAAGAAAAAGAAATTTCTGAAGATGAAGAACGTCGTGCTGCTGATGAAATCCAGAAAATTACCGACAAATTTGTTGCTGAAGTTGACAAACGCTTGGCTGCGAAAGAAGCTGAATTGATGAAGGTCTAATTCATCGATGACCGCTGCTGAAGAAAACCCCTGTCTTCCGAAACATGTTGCCATCATTATGGATGGCAACAATCGTTTCGCCAAAAAAAATCAGATGCAGAAAGGTGATGGACACCGTGAAGGAAAAACGGTTCTGGATCCGATTGTAGAACACTGTAGAAAAAGAAATATCCAGGCTTTAACTGTTTTTGCCTTTTCCAGTGAAAACTGGAATCGTCCACAGTTTGAAGTCGAATTGCTCATGAAACTCCTGCTTGACACGATTCATGAGCAACTCCCCCGCATGGAAAAATTCAATATTGCCTTACGTTTTATCGGTGATCGCAGCCGTTTGTCCGCTGAATTGCAGGGACTCATGTTGCAAGCCGAACAAAGGACTGCTAATTTCAATAGTATGACACTCACTATTGCAATCAGTTATGGCGGTATGTGGGATATGGCACAAGCTGCAAAGCAAATTGCCAGTGATGTTTTAACAAATAAATTAGATCTTGATGCAATTGATACTGATGTATTTGGTCAATATGTCAGCCTCGGTGACTTACCAGCAGTTGATCTGCTGATTCGTACTGGCGGAGATTTCCGTCTGTCGAATTTTCTGTTATGGCAGGCAGCCTATGCAGAGCTTTATTTCACTGAGACGCTGTGGCCAGAATTTACCGTTGAAGAACTTGATGATGCACTTGCCGTATTTGGTGGGCGTGAACGTCGTTTCGGTAAAACATCAGAACAGGTTCATCAGGAAAAACTTGAGAATTAATACATGTTTGAGCGGATTATAACCGCATTGGTGTTGGTAGCAGTTGTACTGAGCTGTATGTTTGCTACTGAATCACATTATCCAATGTTTGTATTGATGGTTCTTGCTGCTGGGGTTGCCGGTTATGAGTGGTTTAAACTCATGCCGCGAAAATTTAAGCAGGTCATCAAGCCCGTTGCATGGGGATATGGGGTGCTGACCGCGGCTCTATCAGCATTGGCATTGTATTTTGCTGAAGTCGCTTTGTTGTTATGGGTGGCTTCTATTATTACCTGGTTACTCAGTATTTACTGGGTCAAGTCTTATCCTGAGTATGACGGCTGGTACAATACAAGTCTAAATGGCATTGGTGTAGTGCTGATTTCTGCTGCTGTCACCGCAATTTTCTCGGTTTGGCAAAGTTCACCGTGGTGGTTGATGTACCTGTTTTTACTGGTATGGGGCGCAGACAGCGGTGCGTATTTTGTCGGCCGTAAATTCGGTAGGAAAAAACTTGCACCAAATGTCAGCCCAAACAAATCTGTAGAAGGGCTGTATGGTGGTGTGGTCACCTCAATGCTGATTGTGATTGCAGTTGCTTTGCTTTATCTGGAGATGACCTGGCCAGAACTTATTTTATTCCTGACCTTATCGGTGATCACGGTCTTCAGTTCAGTACTGGGAGATCTGTTTGAATCCATGATCAAACGACGTGCCGGTATTAAAGACTCGGGCCGTATTTTACCGGGTCATGGTGGGGTGCTGGATCGTATTGATTCTTTGCTTGCTGCAGCTCCAATCTTTGCGGCAGGTATTGCTGTTCTAAAACTTATTGGTGTAGATTTATAAATGTCACAAGCGGTTTGTATACTGGGTGCTACAGGTTCTATTGGTCAAAGTACTTTAAAAATCTTGCAGCGACATCCTGAAGCGTACTCGGTTTTTGCTGTAACCGCGCAAAGTCGTATTGATGAGCTGGTCAAGATTTGCCAGCAATATCGCCCTAAAGTGGCGGTGGTGCCTGCGGCAAAAGTGGAGGAGTTTTCAAAACTCCTTCAGCAACATGGTCTGGCTGATATTGAAATTCTGCAAGATGAAGCCGGTTTAATTGCTGTGGCTGAACATGCGGATGTCGATATTGTCATGGCTGCCATTGTCGGTGCTGCCGGATTGTTGCCGACACTGGCTGCAGTAAAAGCAGGCAAGCGCGTACTGTTGGCCAATAAAGAAGCTTTGGTGATGTCCGGTGACATCATGATGCAGGCTGCACGCGATCATGGTGCATTGTTGCTTCCGGTGGATTCCGAACACAATGCGATTTTCCAGTGTTTACCACAGCACTATTTTGAGGCAGAGCGTCATGGCAAGCCCAAGCTGGGTGTCTCGCAAATTTTGTTAACTGCATCTGGTGGGCCGTTTCTCAATCATAGTCTACAACAGCTTGAAGATGTGACGCCTGCACAGGCCTGCAAGCATCCCAACTGGTCAATGGGCCAAAAAATTTCGGTCGATTCAGCGACTTTAATGAATAAAGGTCTGGAATTGATCGAAGCCTGTCATTTGTTTGCAGTTCAAGAACAATTTGTTACAGTCGTGGTGCATCCACAGAGTATTATTCACTCCATGGTTCAATATGTAGATGGTTCAACTTTGGCACAAATGGGTAATCCGGATATGGGCACACCTATTGCACATGCATTGGCATGGCCTGAGCGAATCAGTACGCATGTACCACCCTTAGATCTGTTTATGCACTCGCAGCTTAACTTTCAGGAACCGGATGTGATTCGGTTTCCTGCATTAAAGTTGGCGCGTCAGGCGATGCAGAGCGGCGGGATTGCACCCACGATTTTAAATGCGGCCAATGAAATTGCAGTTGACGCATTTTTACATCAGCAAATTAGGTTTACCCAAATCCCTCAAGTGGTTGAGCATGTCCTGAATCAGATGGATAATCAGCCGGCAAATGATCTGGAGGCTATCTTGCAGGCAGATCAAATGGCACGAGGTTTATCACAGCAGTATGTTGTGAATAAAGGAAGTTAAGACATGAACGCCTTGTTTATTATTGCAGCCGCAATCCTGTTACTCGGTCCCTTAATTGCGATTCATGAGTTTGGTCACTATATTGTGGCGCGTAAACTGGGCGTTAAAGTGTTGGTGTATTCGATTGGTTTTGGACCAACGCTGTTAAAGTGGACCTCAAAAAAATCTGGCATTCAATATCAGCTATCCGCCTTACCTTTAGGCGGTTATGTGAAAATGCTGGATGAACGTGAAGGCAATGTTGCTGAAGAAGACTTGCCCAAAGCATTTAACCGTCAGCATCCCTGGAAACGGATTGCCATTGTGGCAGCGGGACCATTGATCAACCTCATTCTTGCGGTGCTGTTATTCTGGGTGCTGTTTTTACCGGCACAAGAGCAGCTGAATACCCGCGTTGGTAAAGTTTTACCAGATACGCCGGCTGCAACAGTACAAATGCAGCCGGGTGACAAAATTGTTGCTGTGGACGGGACTCCAGTCGAAACCTGGGAAAAACTGAGTTATGCGCTGGTGGATCGTGTGGGTGAAACCGGCGTAGTGTCTATTCAGGCAGAACGTGCCGGGGAAAACAAGCTGTTCCAGTTACCGATTCGGGACTATTTAAAAGACCAGAGTCAATCTCCGTTAGACAGTCTGGGCTTCTTGCCTTATCGACCGGAAATTCCGGCTGTGATTAGCAAGCTGACTGAAGATGGTGCAGCAATTCGCCAAGGCCTGAAGCAAGGTGACAAAATTCTGACCATTGATGGTGTCCAGATGAAAGACTGGTTTGATGTGGTACAAATCGTACAGGCATCACCAGAAAAGTTATTGAAGATGGATGTATTGCGCGAAAACCAGGTGGTGCAACTTGAAGTGATGCCACAGGGCAAGCGTGACAATATGGGTAATGTCACGGGTATGCTCGGTGTACAAAGTGATCCGGGTAAAATCTCGATTCCCGCAGAATATAAGCAGACCATTCACTACAATCCAGCTGAAGCACTGGTGATGGCATTTGATAAAACTGCGCACTTATCTTCGATGATTCTGAACTCGATTGTCAAAATGGTACGTGGCATGATTGGACTGGATAACTTATCTGGACCGATCACCATTGCCAAAGTCGCAGGACAAAGCGCGGAAATGGGTTGGGAAACTTTTATTTCCTTTATGGCGCTAATGAGTGTAAGTTTAGGAATATTAAATCTACTGCCGATTCCAATGCTTGATGGCGGACATCTGGTTTACTATTTTGTTGAATTAATTCGTGGTAAACCTGTTTCCGAACAAATACAATTGGTTGGACTGAAAATTGGTATGGTACTGCTCGGCAGTATGATGCTTCTGGCATTATTTAATGATTTTATGCGTTTATAACAACGTAGATGGAATAAATTAACAGCGGAAAAGACTGGCATGCAGCACACACATTTATTTATGCCTCTGGCACTCGTTAGTGCAATGGCAGTAGCACAACAAGTATATGCAGCAGATGAATTCATTGTACAAGATATAAAATTTGATGGATTAGTGCGTTTAACTCCTGAGAATGTATATGGCCTCGTGCCAATTAACAGTGGTGATCGGGTCAATGATCCGGTCATTGCCAATGCAATTCGCAGTTTATATGCATCAGGCTTATTTGATGACATCAAAGCTGTTCAGCAAGGCAATACTCTAGTTTTTCAGGTGGTAGAGCGCCCAGTCATTTCGAAAATCGAACTGAAAGGCAATAAGCTGATTCCAAAGGAAGCACTTGAAGATGGCCTGAAAAAAATGGGTCTGGCTGAAGGTGAAGTGCTGAAAAAATCTGCTTTACAGACAGTCGAAACCGAGCTTGAGCAGCAATACATGCAGCAAGGTCGCTATGATGCAGATGTTACAGTCACGACGACAGCAAGACCGAATAACCGGGTTGAATTGCAGATTGATTTTATTGAAGGTAAAGCCGCAAAAGTTTTTGATATCAATATCATTGGCAATACTGTTTTCAAAGAATCAGATATTAAACAGGTATTTGCTGTTAAAGAAAGTAGCTGGAACTCGGTGATTTCACGTAATGACCGTTATGCACGTGAAAAAATGGCTGCAAGCCTTGAAGCATTGCGTGCTATGTATCTGAACCAGGGTTATATTAACTTTAATATTACCAATTCCAGTTTGAACTTGAGTGAAGATAAAAAGAATGTCTTTATTGAAGTGTCTGTAGATGAAGGCGAACAATTTAAATTTGGTCAAACCAAATATTTAGGTGATGCACTTTATCAAACTGAAGAATTGCAAGCCTTACAGCTGTTTAAAGAAGGTGAAACTTATTCGCAAGAAAAAGTAAATGTGGTTAAGCAGCTATTACAGCGTAAATATGGTAATGCTGGTTATTATTATGCAGAAGTGAATATTGTTCCTCAAATTAATAATGAAACCAAACAGGTTGATTTAAATTACTATATCAATCCAGGTCAGCAAGTTACAGTACGACGTATCAATTTTACCGGTAACACCAAAACTGGCGATGAAGTATTACGTCGTGAAATGCGCCAGATGGAAGGTGCGCTTGCCAGTAATGAAAAGATTGATCTGTCCAAAGTCCGTCTGGAACGTACCGGTTTCTTTAAAACAGTCGATATCAAACCTGCACGTATTCCGGGTGCACCCGATCAGGTGGATCTAAATGTTGCCGTTGAAGAGCAGCATTCGGGTACCAGTACTCTGGCTGTCGGTTTCTCGCAAAGTGGTGGTGTGACCTTCCAGGCAGGTTTAAGTCAAACCAACTTCCTGGGAACCGGTAATAGCGTATCGATTGACCTGTCACGTTCTGAAACCCAAGATTACTATAACCTGAGTGTGATGGACCCGTACTTCACCATTGATGGTGTACGTCGCGGTTATAACATGTACTACCGCAAGACCAAGCTAGACGATGATTATAACGTCAACAACTATGTGACGGACAGTTTTGGTGGTGGAATTAACTTTGGTTATCCAATTGATGAAAACCAGAGTGTTAGTGCTGGTTTAAATATCGATCAAACTAAAGTGACAACAGGTCAGTTTGTATCTACGTATGTTCGTGATTATCTAGAAGCGAATGGAGGGAAGAGTATTGATACCAATACATTCCAAACATGTTCAATTGCTAATCCGGGTAATGACCCTGCATGGACATGTCCAGAGGGTAGTGTAGTCACCAATAGTTATGAAAGTGAATTTGAAGGTAAATTCTTAACATATAACTTAAATTTAGGCTGGTCGTATAACACCTTAAACCGTCCGATGTTCCCGACTAATGGTATGTCACATCGTATTAATGCAGAAGTTGCATTACCGGGTAGTGAAGTGGAATATCAAAAAGTGACTTATGATGCTCAGGCCTTCTTCCCGTTAGGTAAAGACTTTGTTCTGCGCGGTTATGGTAAGTTGGGCTATGGTAATGACCTGCCATTCTATAAGAATTTTTATGCCGGTGGTTTTGGTTCGGTGCGTGGCTATGAAAATAGTACCTTAGGTCCAAAATATGATGGTGTATATTTTAGTGAAAGAGGTGAGCCGGATCCTTCACCTGAAGAAGTAGGTGGTAATGCATTGGTTCAGTTTGGTACTGAGCTAGTACTGCCAGTGCCATTTAAAGGCGATTGGGCGCGTCAGGTTCGTCCGGTTATCTTTGCAGAAGGTGCGCAGGTTTTTGATACCAACTGTGATGTGCCTGCTCCAGACAGTAATCTTATTGTAGGTGGTACTACTTATAATGCTCGCCAATACTGTAAAGATAACTTCGGTTTCGATGCAGGCAATATGCGTTATAGCGTTGGTGCCGGTTTCACCTGGATTACCATGATTGGCCCATTGTCACTGAGCTATGCTTATCCGTTGAATAAGAAAGACGGTGATGAAACTAAAAATATCCAGTTCGAAATCGGCCGTACTTTCTAAGATTATTAGCTAATCCTGAATATAGATTTTGCTCATGAAGTTGCGAGGCTTTATGAGCAAATTTTTTTGAATGAGTAAGAATATGAAAAAAATGATCATGGCGATGAGCCTGGCTTTGGCAAGTATTGCACCTTTGACTCAAGCAGCTGGTATCGGGGTAATCGATTTGGAGCGTGTAGTCGAAGGCAGTACTTATCTGAAACAGCAAAACACGGCATTTCAACAAAAAATTCAGCCACAAACCAGCAAGATTGAACAACTCAGTAAAGAACTGGAAGCTTTGCAGCAGCGTGCTCAGTCTAATACCAAACTGGGCAATGCTGAAAAGCAGAAGATGTCTACGCAATATCAGGCTAAATTTCAGGAATTGAATCAGTTGCAACAATCTGTGCAGAGTAATGTTCAGAGTTCGATTCAGCAAATTCGGACGGTATTTGATGCACGTGTAAAGCAAATTGCTGAACAATTACGTAAAGAAAATAACCTGGATGTGGTTTTAAATAAAAATTCAGCACTTGCTTATGACGCTAAATATGATTTAACTGATAAAATGATTCAAAAGGTTAATGCAATTAAGTAATCAATGAATCATCAACAGCTTCAGTTAGCTGACCTTGCTCGCCTGGTTCAAGGCGAGTGCGTAGGTCAGGCAGATTTGCGTTTGAGCGCTTTGGCCAGTCTTGAGCATGCGACATCGCAAGATTTGGCATTCGTCAATGCAGACAAATATGTAGAGCAAGCCAATCAAAGTCAGGCAGCTGCTTTAATTGTCACGGCTGAACTGAAACAACAAATAACGTCACATCAAAACTTTATTGTTGTTGCAAATCCTTATCTGGCTTTTGCGATCCTGACCCATGTATTTGAGAAAAAAAATACCCAGCGTGGTATCGAAAGTACTGCTCAAATTCATCCTTCAGCGATCATCGCCGATGATGCGTATATTGGACACTATGTGGTGATTGGCGAGCATTGTGTTGTGGGCGCCAATACCGTTATTCAGCCTCATGTACATGTCGATAATGATGTGGAAATCGGTCAGGACTGTTTTATTGATGCGCATGTGACGCTGACGGGTGGCGCCAAAATTGGCAATCGCGTTCGTATTCATGCCAATACCGTGATTGGCAGCGAAGGTTTTGGTTTTGCACCTTATCAAGGTAAATGGCATCGTATTGCCCAGCTTGGTTCTGTGCGTATTGCTGATGATGTGCGTATCGGGTCAAACTGTAGTATAGACCGCGGTGCATTGGATGATACGATTTTGCAACAGGGTGTGATTATTGATAATCTTGTGCAAATCGCGCATAACGTCAAGATTGGTGCCAATACCGCACTCGCAGCAAAATGCGGAATCGCCGGAAGCACTACAATTGGCAAAAACTGTGTATTTGCAGGTGCGGTGGGGGTAGTAGGCCACATTAATATCGCAGATAATGTCACAATTACTGGCATGTCAATGGTGACAAAAAATATTTCTGAGGCGGGCAGTTATTCTTCTGGCACACCTATGTTGGAAAGTTTGCACTGGAAACGTGCTGCTGTGCGTTTTAAACAATTAGCAGATGTGCCATTGACCCAGGTGATGAAACGACTAGATCATATGCAATCTCAAATTGAGTCCATTGAATCAACATTTAAGTTGCGTAAATAATTATGATGACAGAGTCGAATTTGCCTACATTCACGAAACCTGAATTGCCAATGAATATTCAAAAGATTCGTGAATATTTGCCCCATCGTTATCCATTTTTATTGGTTGATCGCGTGGTCGAGATTACCGAAAATGGCATTGTTGGTTATAAAAACGTCTCAATTAATGAAGAGTTTTTGCAAGGCCATTTTCCGAATTATCCAATTATGCCGGGTGTGCTGATTGTTGAAGCACTGGCACAAATCTCGGGAATCTTGGGTTTTGTGATGAACAATGAAACACCAAGTGCGGGTTCATTGTTCCTTTTTGCCGGTGCGGAGAAGGTTAGGTTTAAAAAACAGGTGGTTGCAGGCGATCAATTGGTATTAAAAGCTGAATTGGTGATGCAAAAGCGCGGCATTTACAAATATAATTGTATTGCCACTGTAGATGGCGTCGTCGCAACAACCGCGGAAATTATGGTTTCGCATCAAAAAGTCGAGCAGGCATGAGCAATAATCCCCTTATTCATCCAACTGCCATTATTGACGCATCAGCAGTCATCGCTGCTGATGTAGAAATTGGTCCATACTGTATTATTGGGCCAAACGTCACTATTGGTGCGGGTAGCAAACTTCATTCACATGTAGTGGTGGGTGGCTATACGCGTATAGGTGAATATAATGAAATTTTCCAGTTCGCCAGTGTAGGCGAGGTTTGTCAGGATCTTAAGTATGCCGGTGAAGAAACCTGGCTTGAGATTGGCGATCACAACAAGATCCGTGAGCATTGTAGTTTGCATCGTGGTACCGTTCAGGATCAGGGTTTAACCAAGATTGGCAGTCATAATCTTCTAATGGTCAACACCCATATTGCCCATGACTGCATGGTCGGTGATCACAATATCTTTGCCAATAATGTCGGTGTGGCTGGACATGTTCATGTCGGGGATTATGTGGTCATTGGTGGAAACTCAGGGATTCATCAATTCTGCAAGATTGACTCTTATAGCATGATTGGCGGAGCATCACTGATTTTGAAAGATGTGCCGGCCTATGTGATGGTGTCAGGTAATCCTGCGCACGCTTTTGCTATGAATATTGAGGGAATGCGTCGTAAGGGCTGGTCTAAGGCCATAATTGACGGTTTGCGTACTGCCTTTAAACTGATTTATAAATCAGGTTTAACCACTCAGGAAGCAATCGAGCAGATTCGTAAAGATATCTTGCCGGAAGTTGCCGAAGCACAACGTTTGATTGATTCTCTTGAACAATCCAAGCGTGGTATTGTGCGCTAAAATATTTCAAGTAAAAAAAGACACCTTTAAGGTGTCTTTTTTATTGCTGAATTAAGGGTTATCTAGAAGATTATTACTTAAAAAATTTAGCTTCTTCAGATTGCGGGTAATTACTGAGTAATTTGTTCTTGTACTGGGTGGCAATGGCCGGTTTTTGCTCGACGTCCTTGCTAATGTTATGCAGTTGATAAAGCGCACGCGAAGCACGGGTCGACTTTGGATAGCGGTCTGCCACAATGGTGTAATTGCGTTTTGCTTCTTCAAAATTTGGCGGATCGATGGCCAGATTGAATTCTGCTAACCAGAAATAGGCATTGCTGATATACACACTATTCGGATTGTTTTTAATAAAGTTCTGCATGGGTGCAATGGCTTTGGCTGCACCGCCATTTTTATAGGCATCTAAGGCTACTGTATAGGCTGCTTTGTCCAGCTCGGTGGGCTGTTGTCCGCTGCTCGCTGTATTGATCTCATTCGCATTTAAACTGGGAGAACTATCCTGTGGGTTGTCCTCCGTTGGGTTTTCTTCAGCCGGTTCAATTTTTTGCTGTAACAGTTCCAGGCGCTGATCGAGATCGGCATAGCGATTGGTCAGTTCGCTTTTCAGTTGGGCAATTTCATTTTCCTGTTCTTCCATTTTGCCGCGCAAGATCCGCAGATCACTTTCCAGTTGCTGGTTTTTTTGCATAATCTGCCAGCTGGTATTGGTTTGCACAGGTGTCGATACGCCGGCAGAACTCGCAGACTGGGTATTCATTGACGCTTGATTGGCAGTCTGGCTCAAGCCACGCGATTCAATTGGAATATTGGCAAATAGCGGTGTGGTAAAGAGTGCTGTCACTGCACACAATACGGTCTTTTTAAACATCATAAAATTTCCATAATTCTTTGTGAGATACGTATCCGCTGCTCATCTTTTAAAGAAGATCATTCATATACATTGCACACATTAAAAACGGCATTTTTAGAAATTGCAACAAGGTTTTACAAAGATCATGCGAATCTGGGTGTTGATGGATTGATTGTGAAGATCGCTTGAAAATCAGCAGAAATATTAATATTGTTTTTAAAATAATCAAACGGATAGCTTGATGGATTATTTTAAGGAACAAAGCTTGCAACTTGATTAAAAATCTCTATACTCTGTTTTTGTAATGGTAGCCCTGCTGGTTACTTCGCAATTGTACTCTATGAACCCCGCCAGGACCGGAAGGTAGCAACGGTAATAGAACTATGATGTGCCGGAGCTTTGCTGGTAGGGTTGCCACCATATTTTTAAATAATAAAAACATTTTATCCCAGCCTATTAATCTCAAAGCTCACTTCTAATATCAGCTAATTTTTAATATTTTATTATCCCGATAATTCGTTCTGCTAGCGAACTGATTTTCTCATTTTAAGATCAATCTGCAAACACTTTTGTAGTGGGTCTATTAATGAATCTGAATACAAATTAATCTTCCACTTTATGGTTAATCGCCTTAATAATCGTATCCATTTCAAAACCACGGTACATCAGAAAACGGATCTGTTTGGCCTTGAGCTTCGGATCTTTAGTAACTTCCGCCCCATATTTTTTGACTTTCAGCGCATAGGCTTGCTGCACCCAGTCAGTTTCTTTCAGTTCTTCTGCGATTAAAGCCGTATCAACTTTCTTGTTTTTTAATTTCATTTTAATCTGATTGGGGCCTTTGCCTTTACGCTTTTGGCTCGACAGCATGGTTTCTGCGACACGCTGATCACTCTGGTAATTCTCTCGTGATAATTCTTCAACTAATTCCAGCACTTCATCGCGATCCTCTGCATATAGGCATAGCTTCTCGATCAGTTCGGCTTTGGCATATTCCTTGCGGGTCAGTACGGCAAAGGCATACGAACGCAAACGCGAGCCAGTTAAGCCCGGTTTTTTCTTTTCATCATCAGGGGTATCAAACAGGCGCTCTTCTGAGTCGAAAGTGGGTTTTTGTTTCAATGTGTTTTGCTGGGTCGCTTGATCATCAGCATCGCCAAATTGCTGTTTTAAAGTTTCATAATCGAGCAGTTTGCTGAATTTTGCCTCTGACATCTTTCTCTCGCATTTTATCATCTACCCATCATAACAAAACGCCCCGTAGGGCGCTGTGTCGTGATGTTTAAAGACTAGGCAAATAATAGATTAGGCATCTAAAAGATCTGCTTCTTCTTTATTATCTTCTTCAGTGATCACGGCTTTGGTCAGCAGTTGCTCGCGAATCAGCTTTTCAATGGTTTGTGCCATTTCTTTATGCTCTTCCAGATAACGGATGGTATTGTTCTTACCTTGGCCAATTTTGTCGCCTTGATAAGAATACCACGCACCGGCTTTCTGCACGATTTCTTGCTGTACAGCAAGATCGATCAATTCACCTAGATGGTTCACGCCTTTGCCGTACAGAATCTGGAACAGCGCTTCTCTAAATGGAGGTGCCATTTTGTTTTTCACGACTTTGACTTTGGTTTCAGAACCAACGATCTCGTCACCTTCTTTCACCTGACCAATACGACGGATGTCTAGACGTACAGATGCATAGAACTTCAATGCGTTACCGCCAGTCGTGGTTTCCGGGCTACCGAACATGACACCAATCTTCATACGAATCTGGTTAATGAAGATCACCATACAGTTGGAACGCTTGGCATTACCGGTGATTTTACGCAGTGCCTGGCTCATCAAACGGGCTTGCAGACCCATATGCGAGTCACCCATTTCGCCTTCAATTTCCGCACGTGGCGTTAGAGCAGCTACAGAATCGACCACGATCATGTCAATTGCACCAGAGCGTACCAGCATATCTGCGATTTCAAGTGCCTGTTCACCGTGATCGGGCTGCGATACCAGCAGGTTATCAATATCTACGCCAAGTTTACGCGCATATTGCGGATCAAGTGCATGTTCGGCATCGATAAATGCACATGTACCACCGGCTTTTTGACATTCTGCAATTGCTTGCAGGGTCATCGTGGTTTTACCTGATGATTCAGGACCATAAATCTCGACGATACGGCCCTTCGGTAGGCCACCAATACCGAGTGCGATATCCAGGGTTAAAGAACCTGTAGATACTGCTTCAACAGCCTGAACGGTATTGTCACCAAGACGCATGACTGTATTTTTACCAAACTGTTTTTCAATCTGGCTTAAGGCAGCATTAAGCGCCTTGTTTTTATTCTCATCCATCTTACAACCTCAATACGATGTCACTCAGTTAGTACTCAAGTGGATGTCTTAAATTAGAGCTTTGTTCCACAGGCGTATAGTGACAGAATTTTCCCTAGTGTTCTATCAATGTCAGCGCATGTACGACACATTCTGACGCTTGAATTTAATCGTCATTATACGACCATGACTGATCAAAACTCTGACTATTTTCATTTTTAAATTTACTGATATCCCGGCGATCTTTCTTGCTTGGACGATGATCGGGACGAGCTAGATTATGCAACTTTCTTTGTGAGGTAATCAATTCCCGTCGAGCAATACTGACTTCGGTTTCTTCATACAGTTTTTGTGCCACAGGTGCAGGGCCGCGAACATCAGAAAGTTCTTTAACCAGGACAGTTTTCTTGTCGATGCCTTGCTGAATCGTCAGTTCCATGCCAACACGGACTTCGCGTGATACTTTGACACGTTCACCATTGTGGTGGACTTTACCACCTTCAATTGCATGTTTGGCAATGGAACGGGTCTTGAAAAACCGTGCTGCCCAAAGCCATTTGTCTATACGCATGCCTACCGCATCTTCGGGTAAAGACGATTTACGCATATTTTTTCTCTACCTCAGCCTGATTTAAATAAGTGATTAAATCTGTTAATTGGTGCAGCATCGGATAATTGCAAGTCTCGCGTGCGACTTTGGCCGAGGAGGGGTGCTGGATACTGAACAGGTTTTCAATCCCGTAGGCTTTGGCACCATTCAGGACTTTTTCGGTATCATCAATAAAATAAGCATGTTGCGGATCGAAGGGATGCATGGCATTCAAGCCTTGCCAGAATTCAACAAATTCTTTGGCATGCCCAATCGTTTCTGAACTGACAATCACATCAAAATAATGGCTTAAATTTAAGTGATCCAGTTTAAAGGCCAGTCCGGCACAATCGGCATTGGTGGCCAGCCAGATCGGGTAGCCATTCGTTTTCAGATAATCCAGTAATTCGAGACAATACGGGCGTAAGGCGACTTTGTCTTTATGTTCAATCTGCATCGCCAGAACATCAACTTCGACTTTAGCCGTCCAGAAGCGTGAGGAGTACCAGTTTAGGGTATGATTATGTTCCTGATAGAATGCGGAGAGGGTCGCCTGACTGTGTTCTATGCTACAGCCATGTGTCTCGGCATAACGGACAGGCAGCAACTCATTCCAGATGAAATCATCGTAGGCAAGATCAAGTAAAGTTCCATCCATATCGAAAATTATGGTAGGTTTTTCAGAGCATTTTGACATATTTAGGTTTTCTATGTTTAAAGCAATAGCAGCACCACAAGATCCGATGATTTTGCAGTTTGTGCCCATTTTGACACAAGCCTGTGAAATTTTGCGAGAAGAATATCAGCGTTATTGTTCTGGTGCGGCTTTTGATGTCATCCAAAAAAATGATAATTCTCCGGTAACTCAGGCAGACTTAAGGGTCAATACTTTTCTAACTCAGGCTTTGGCAGATATTTCAGACTTGCCTTTATTGTCAGAAGAAGGAAAAGAACATGAGCGTCGTTCATGGCCAGAATTCTGGTTATTAGATCCGCTAGACGGCACCAAGGAGTTTTTGCATCAGCGGCCTGAATTCACCATCAATTTGAGTTTGGTTCGTGGAAGTTTGACGACTTTTGCCATATTGGCAGTACCAGAACAGCAAATGATTTATTTCTGTGCAGAGCAGGGGCTACCTTATAAATATGACCTTCAGCGAGATACGTGGTTTGGCTATGAAGCAGCGCCAACAGACCAAAGAATTGCGATTGGTCTGAGTCAAAGTAGCCAGCAGAAACCGAAATATGTCGACTATTTACAGCATCTGGCCAAACTTACCGAATATACAGAGTTCAAAGCGGGCAGCGCCTACAAGTTTTGTATGATGCTGGAAGATCAGGTGGATATCTATCCACGTTTTCATCCGACTTCGGAATGGGACACCAGTGCTGGTCAATGTATGCTGGAACGGATTGGTGGTGGTTTGGTCGATTTAAAAGGACGGCCATTTATTTATAATCATCGCGATACCTTGCTCAATGGCGGATTTATTGCCTATAAAAATAATAATATGAAAAATATTGCATTACAGGCGGTGGCTGACATGCAGGCCGAGCATTGAGCAAAATCCTGAGCATGGTATAGTGATGATTAACTCATTACCAATCCAGTTGGCTGTCACGTGTCCCTGAAACTGCTTCCACCGAGTATGTTAAGTGCAATTGATTTATTGCCTGATGTACAGACGCCTGTCACCTTATTCACACGCCATTCGGTTCGTGAAGATGTTCCGGGTCAAGGTCTGGCAGGTTATGACCTGCAATTGACTGGTCAGGGGCGGGATCTGGCACAGGAATGGGGCGCTTATCTGGCTGATCAGACAGATCGTGTAATTCATCACTGTATTTCGAGCCCGATCCAGCGCTGTATTGATACTGCTGCGCTCATGATTGAAGGTGCGGATGCGGTTACCCCTGAGCAGAATACCCATCGTATTGAAATTATCGAACAGGGATTGCTGGTCGAGCCGGGCAGTTTTGTGCTGGATATTCAAAAAGCCGGGCCTTATTTTGCCAAGCAGGGTGCGCTCGGTTTTGTGAACAGTTTTGTCAATAATGCCTTGCCAGGGATGAAACAGCCGATTCATGGTGTGGTGGATGTGCTGGAACTGATTTACAACACTCATCCGCAAAATAAATATGGATTGAGTCTGGCCGTCAGCCACGACACCATTTTGGCAGCAATGATTGCGGTGATGTCGGGACGTCAGGATGTCAGTCGGGAAGACTGGCCAAAAATGATGGAAGGTCTGTTTGTCTGGTTTGAAGGTGATGTATTTTTAGAATCCAAGCTGAAATGGATCTGGCGCGGACAGGTGCATGAACTGGATATTGCCGATTTTAAACGTTCCCAACTTTCTTAAATCAAATTGATCTATTCAAAACTCAATTGTTCGCAGCAATTGAGTTTTTTATTGGGGGGTAGAAATTATGAAGATCGTATGGCCTTTCATATTGATCATTCAATAAAAGTCAGGCTAAAACGATAAAAATAAGTTTTAAACTGCATCTTTTACATTTATAGGGTGAAAGTTCAATAATGTAAGTATAAAAATTATCTATGCTTAATAAATATAGAAATATTCATCTTGAGGAAAAACCATGAAAATTATTACAATTTTTAGCCTGATCGCGATTCTGGGTTTAACCGCATGTCAAAAGCGGGATTCTGACACTACGCAACAGGATAAAACCACTTCGCCATCCTCTATGGATAAAGATCAATAATCTAAAAGAGGCGGATTCAGGTTTTTATCTCATCGTATCGGCTATATGAGGGGCGTCTAAACGGATTATTTTTCTGAATGAATCGTTATATTTTTCTGATTTCTTTAAATTCAGGCACAAAAAAAGCCCTAAAAAGGGCTTTTTTCATTTGCGATTAGTTAGAAGCTAGTGCTTTAACTTGCGCGTTCAAGCGGCTCTTATGACGAGCTGCTTTGTTTTTATGGATGATGCCTTTGTCAGCCATGCGGTCGATTACTGGAACAAGCGTTTTGTACGCTTCAGTAGCAACAGCATAGTCATTAGTGCCGATAGCAGCTAATGTACGTTTAAGATAGGTACGAACCATAGAACGCAAGCTTGCGTTGTGTTTGCGTGCTTTAACGTTTTGACGAGCACGTTTTTTAGCTTGAGCAGAGTTTGCCACTCGTGCACTCCTTGAAATAGATTGGTCTGGGCGGGCTGAAACTCAACTGAAAACCATCATCAGAGGAATTATCACCAGCCCGTAAACAAGTGCCATATTTTGATTAAACTGAGCACCGAAGTCAAGTCTTGACATGCTTTGACAACATTTTAGATGCAGAAAAATTCTAAAGAAAACGTTAGATTAGTATTCTACCTAGGAGATCGTATAAAAAATGACTAAATCGCTGATTCATCCCATCGTCATAGGTGCCACCGGTTTGGTGGGAAAACAACTCTTAAAACGTCTGCAAGACGAGCCAACTTGCCAGCAGATTACTGCAGTGGTCAGAAAATATCAAAATGATCTGGATAGTTTGGATAAAGTCCAGCAATTGGTGCTTGAAGATTTCCTGATGCTGAATGATCAGGATGTCAGTGAGCACAGTCACGGTTTTAGCTGTTTGGGCAGTACCATGAAACAAGCCGGATCCAAGCAGGCCTTTTATAATATTGATTATACCATTAATGCCCATTTTGCCGAATTGCTGCAACAGACTTCAGCGCATTACTTGTTGTTGAGTGCGATGGGCGCCAACTCCCAGTCTCATTTTTATTATAATCAGGTTAAAGGCCAGCTAGAAGAATATGTACAGACCTTGAGTCTGGATAAAATCAGCCTGATTCGGCCTTCATTATTAATTGGCGAACGTCCCGAGCAGCGTTTTTTGGAGGATGCCGCACAGCAGGTTTATCATAAAATATCGCGTTTTATTCCGGATGGTTTTGCTTATAAGCCAGTGACAGCCGAGCAGGTGGCTCATACTATGGTCGAGGCCGCGCTGACTCAGACGGTAAAATTTGAAATTTATGATAATTTACGCATACAAAAAATGAAATGAGGGGAAACACCGTGTCTACAGCAGCATTTGTCACCTGTGACTTATTAGATGATCATCCGGAATTAGAGCTTCAAGTGGTGACACCTTGTCTTGACGGTAAATTTTTTAAAAGTTATGGGGCCCGTAAAACCTTTGGCGGTCAGATTGTGACGGTGAAATGTTTTGAAGATAACTCCCGGGTGAAAGAGTTACTGGCCACAGATGGAACAGGCAAGGTACTGGTGGTCGATGGCGGTGCATCGATGCGCTGTGCCTTGATGGGTGACCTGATTGCGGAATCTGCGGTCAAAAATCACTGGAATGGTGTGATTATTTATGGTTGTGTGCGTGATGTCGATGCGATTGCTGAATTAGACCTTGGTGTACATGCATTGGCGGCTATTCCACAGAAGAGCAATCGCAAGGGCGTGGGTGAGGTGGATATCACCCTCTGTTTTGGTGGAGTCACGTTTAATGCTGGCGATTATGTCTATGCAGACAATAATGGCATTGTGGTCTCTAAAACAGCCTTAGTGGCTTAATCGGCTGAAATCTGCATTTCTGCATGCAAGAATAACAACAAAACTCATCTGGACCCTGAAAGACAGGATGCTTCTTAGATTCTGTCTTTCATTCATATAAAACAAAAATAGGAAAATACTATGTTGACTCATCAAATCAAAGTCGCACAAGCCTTAGCTTCTTCAGTCGCCCAAGGAGGGCGTGGCATGGTTGGAACGCCATTTCCGAATCAGCCTGAAAAATCAATTAAGCTCTATGAATTTGAAGGTTCACCTTTTTGTCGTCGGGTGCGTGAAGTGCTGACCTTACTCAATCTGGATTATGAAGTTTATCCATGCCCTAAGGGTGGTACGAAATATCGTCCGGTCGTAAAACAGTTGGGCGGCAAGACCCGCTTTCCATTTTTAGTCGATGAAAATACAGGCGATCAGATGTATGAGTCGCAGGATATTATCCATCATTTATTCAAGCATTATGGCAAAAGTGGCAAAACGCCAAAGAAATATGCAACTTATCCGAAAATTCCAGTCGCTGCTTTTGCCGGAACAATTATTAATGGTGCGCGCGGAGTCTGGATCAATAAACAGGTGCTTGATCGTCCGGCACCGGACCAGCTATTGGAATTATGGGGTTTTGAGGCCAGTCCTTATACCCGGATCGTACGCGCCGTGTTGAGTGAGCTGGAAGTTCCCTTTATTTTTCATAATGTCGCCAAAGAACGCTGGCAGGATTATGGGCCAGCCAAGTTGCGCTTAAGACCGGGGAAATATGAACCACTACCAGGCGGGAAGCGTGAACATTTATTTGAAATGATGGGAAATAATATTCAGGTTCCTTATCTGGTCGATCCAAATACAGGCGTGAATATGTTTGAATCAGCTGAGATTGTAAAATATTTAAAACAGCAATACGGCGCCGCTTAAAATATTCAGCCTATTAAAACTCTAAAATTGTGCTTAAGAAATGCCATTCACTGCGTAGATGGCATTTTTTTATGCTGGTTTTAAGCAGACGGTATTTAGAATATCCCTATGAGGCTAGAAAGAAATAGCATAAAAATGAAATAAATCATGATTTTTAGAGTTTTTTTGGTTATATTTTACTCTTCAAGGTGACATAACAATAAATATAAGGGGCGTGCTTATGACAGCACTAGAGGCAGTCTTGCCAGTACCTGTATTAATCGTTGAAGATGAGTATGTCATTCAACGACGTTTAAAAATTATATTAACCAATTTGGGCTATAGCGAAGATGTTCTGCTCTTTGCCAATAATCTTAAAGAAGCATATTTCATTTTAAAACAACAGCCGATTTCACTGGCATTGGTCGATTTGGGGCTGCCAGATGGGAGTGGGATTTCGATTATTGAAAAAATTCGCGAAAATGACGCACAAACTCTGATTTTGGTGGTTTCGGCCTGGAGTACGCAAAACAGTTTATTTACCGCAATTCAGGCGGGTGCCACCGGTTATGTATTAAAAGAACGCGATGATGTGGAGGTCACTTTGGCGATCCGCAGTATTTTACGGGGTGGCGCGCCAATTGATCCTTTTATTGCGCGGGAAATTCTCAAGCAGATTTCTATACCTGCTTCATCACCACCAGTCGAACGCAACCATTCGGATGCCGAGCAGGAAGTGCTGACCCATCGGGAAAAAGAAATTCTGTCACTGGTCGCACAAGGCCTGAGTAATCGAGAGATTGCCGAGCAACTTTGTGTGTCACGTTATACCGTCGAAAGTCATATCAAGCATATTTACCGGAAACTGTCCGTCAGTCGGCGTACCAAGGCAGTCAGTACCGCACGGCATTTAGGAATTCTGTGATGCATCCAGCTCGTTCTGGAAGCAGGCAGCGACAGAGATTGCAATGGATCGGTATTTTGCTCTTTTGCTGCTGGCTGTGTCTGTTAAGTGGTATGAGTCAGGCGCAAGACCATTTTCAGGTCAATGATCTCTGTGATGTAAAGATTGACTACATTCAAAAGGTTCAGGTGCAAAATCCTAGCCAGATGCCTGCATCTGGCTGGCAAAGTGTCAGTTTACCGGATAACTGGCAGCGTAACTGGAAAGATTATCATGGTGGGGCCTGGTATAAAATTGTTTGGAACTGGTCATGCCAAGACAATATTCGTCTTGCAGAACCGATTGCCTTTTCCATTGATTATATTAATTCGGCCGGCGCCGTGTTCCTGAATGGTGATTTACTCTGGTCAGATCAACACCTGCAAGAGCCATTGTCAAAAAGTTGGAATATGCCGCGTTACTGGATTTTGCCCATCAGTGGCTTAAACAAGGGCAGTAATGAAATTCTGGTTTATGTACAGGGTTATAGTTTTCAGAACGCCGGACTGGGTAAAATTGAATTTAATAATGTGCTGGTCAATAGCCAGAAGTATTTAGGCGAAATCTGGGATCGCCGCACGCTGTTTCAGATGAATATGATTTTCTCAGCAATGATTGGGATCATCTGCTTCATTGTCTGGCAATTTCGACGTTCAGAAACCACCTTTGGCTGGCTGGCACTCAGTTCATTCCTATGGATTCTGTTTATTTCCAATGTACTGACCACAGAAAGCTTTCCGTTTCGCTCCAGCATCGCGGCCAGCAAAGCCAATATGCTTTGTTTTATTGCCTATATCCACTGTTTTAGTCTGTATTTGATCCGCTTTTTAAAACAGAGATTTAAGTATGTGGAGCGGGGATTTATCCTGATCACGCTTTTATTTGCTCTGCTGATTGTGATGAGTTCCTTGGATTATCTGGGGCAGGTACTGGGCACAGCATTTATTTTCTATGTGGGATTATTTATAAGCTGTATTATTTATGTGAGCTATCACGCACTTAAAACCCGCAATGGGGAATATCTTTTCCTGATGCTGTGTCTGTGGGGGATTTTGTTATGTGTAATCGTAGATCTGATCATTTTAAGTCAAACGGCAATTAGTGATTTTTCACCTTTATCACCCTATACCTCACCAATTATTACCCTGTTTGTGGTACTGATTATGGCCACGCGGTTGAATCGTAATGTCAGGAAAATCGAAAAATTTAATAGCCAGTTAGAACGTAAAGTCCAGCAGGTCGGCGCTGATCTGAATAAAAGCCTGAACGATAAACATCAACTGGAGCTGGATAATGTCCGCTTACAGGAGCGGATTAACTTATCGCATGAACTGCATGATGGGCTAGGAGGCTCGATTGTGCGCTCTATGATTCTGGTCGATCAGAGTACTGACAGCATTCCCAACCGACAGTTTCTTTCTATGCTGAAATTGCTCAGAGATGATCTCAGACAAATCATTGATAGTGGTTCGTCTATCGAAAATAAAGTACCGGAAACCCCACTACTCTGGATTGCCCCGGTACGTTATCGTTTTACCCAGTTGCTGGAAGAGATAAATATTGAGGTTGAATGGTTATTTCCAAAAGTCTGGCAGCGTGAACCGACCGCATTGCAATGTTTGACCCTGATTCGGGTGGTCGAAGAAAGTCTGACCAATATCATTAAGCACAGTCAGGCCAGTCAGGCGAAAGTCAGTCTGGAATATTTTCTGCCACATCAACTCACTTTAAGTATTCAGGACAATGGCGTTGGGTTTGATGCTGAAATAGTGCAAAAAAATGGTCTGAGTATTGGGATGCGCAGCATGAAAATGCGGGTCGAACGTATGGGAGGCGTGTTTCAGATTGAGTCTGAGAAAGGGCATACAGTGATTCAGGTCGTATTGGAGCTCTATCAACCCTAATCTTTGCAAATAAAAAGAGGATTATTTAATCCTCTTTTTATTTGGCTTTAGCTTAGAATTAGTCTTGTTCTGCTGGCGGAACCAGCATCAGTACCGCATCATTTAATAATGCCGCGACATCTTCCAGAATATCTTCATCAGCGAAGTTTTCATCTAGCAATATGGTTTCACCATCTGCAAGCTGCTTGAGTTTTGTGCTAAATGCCTCAGAGATTTCAATCCCTTCACCATTGGCCCAGAACAGAACATCGCCGTCTGCTTCGGTGTAGAGCAGGCGTGAAGCCGGTTCGAGCATCAGGCTATAACCCTGATCCAGTGCTTCTTCCAGATCACCTGTGCCGATTTCTTCCGCTTCCGGAAGGTTCTCTGGATATTTGGGTTCTGACATTAAAGTCATAATGGCATCTTCTAAAACATTTGAATTATGCAGTTGCTGCATGATCTGTTCTTTTAGATATTCCAGCTCATTGCCGCTGACTTCACCAATGGCTCCGACTTGGTCACGAATAATATCAACCAGCGGATTGCGTAAACTTTCATTCTCAGAAAATTTATCACCGACACGATCCATCATATCGCTCACATTTGGCATACGGAAGCCAAAGGAAAAGGTTAGACAATCATCTTCTGCAACGCCGTAATGCGCCAAACCAGGTGGCACATACAGCAAGTCGCCAGGTGCCAGAACTTCGTCAAAATTCACCTCAATTTCAGGCAATAATTTCAGTGGCTGACCCGGAACCAATGCAGTTTCGGCATCACACATTTGTCCGAGCTGCCAGCGACGATGCCCGTAGCCTTGTACCAGAAAGACATCGTAAAAATCAAAGTGCTTTCCTACAGAGCCGCCTTGAGGTGCATAAGACACCATGATGTCATCGCGGCGCCACTGTGGAATAAACGGGAACTTTTTCCACATTTCCGACAGGTCAAATGAATAATGATCTACCGCCTGAACCAAAAGTGTCCATAGCTTGGGCATTTTCTGAAAATCAGCTTTAAGTAAAGGCGAAGATTTCACGCTCCACTGATTCGGATCACGGTCTTTTTGCTTGATTAAACGCGCAGTGACGTGTTCTTCAAGCGCAAGTTCCATCACGTCGTCAGGTTCAAGCAGATTGGCAATTTCAGGCATCGCATTACGGATCAGTAACGGTTTTTTTTGCCAGTATTCACTCAGGAATTGTTCAGCGGTGATTCCGCCTAAAACGTCTAAAGGTTGAGACATAGATTACAGCCTGAATTAAGGGGAGATTAAGGAACTAAAATTTTCAATTCACGAAGAATGTGACACAGCTTGATCATCGGCATGCCCATCAAAGTGGTCTGGTCTTGCCCGATCATTTCTTCAAACAGGCTGATGCCGAGGCTTTCACATTTGAAACTGCCGGCACAATGCAGTGGCTGTTCAATCGCGACATAACGTTCAATTTCGGCTTTGGACAGTTTACGGAACTTGACTTTATAGTGCTCGACCAGCGTTCGTTCATAACCAGTAGCCTGCTGTTGCACACTGAGTGCAGTACTAAAATAGACAATCTTGTCCGAATTGGCCTGTAACTGGCGAATGGCTTTTTCAGGGGTTAAAGGTTTGCCAATAAAAATATCTGGTGCGCCTTCACGCCATGCCACCTGATCCGAACCAATCACAATCGCTTCAGGATTTTGCTCAGCAATATATTTGGCTTTCTCAAAAGCCAGCCGCTTGGCCAAATCATCTGCGTGATTTTCACCGCGAGGAGACTCATCGATATCCGGTACTAGAGAAATATAATCAATATGCAGGCGATTCATCAACTCTTTACGGGTTTGGCTGGAGGATGCCAAAATAATCTGTACAGCATTCATTAGACAGCATATTCCTCAAGAATATTTAAAGGTACATAAGACAGCACCGCTTTATGGCAGGCTTGCAGCTTGATCGGGGGCGCTTGACCTGCTTCATAGGCTTCGACCCAGCGTGTCACGCAGAGGCACCAGAAATCACCGGGTTGCAGGCCAGGGAAGTCCAGCTCTGGCAAAGGTGTGATCAGGTCATTGCCCACTTTTTGCGAGAAATTGAGAAATTCCGACGTCATCTGCGCGCATACCGTATGCTGCCCCAGATCAGTGGTCGCAGTATGGCAAAAGCCATTGCGGAAATAACCGGTAATCGGATCGAAGCAGCAGCTTGATAAAGGCTCACCTAACACGTTCAAACGGTTAAGATTTGGATCAGGATGTATCGACATAGGCACTGAATCTAAAAGAAGCTTTTTTCTATCATAACAAAACTTTGGCATTCAGAATGTTTTCTGCAAAAGATGCTAACCTTTTTCTGCATAATCATTTAAAATCGGCTGGTTTTAATATCTATAAAGTGAGCTCTACATGAACTTTCAGCGTATGACTGACCTCGATTTAGCAGGTAAACGTGTTCTGATCCGTGAAGATTTAAACGTTCCTGTTAAAAATGGTGTGATCACCAGCGATGCGCGTCTTCGTGCAGCATTGCCAACCATTCAAGCAGCAGTTGAAAAAGGCGCTGCAGTGATGGTGTATTCTCACCTTGGTCGTCCGGTTGAAGGTGAGCCTAAAGCTGAACAATCGCTTGCACCTGTAGCGGCTTACTTGACTGAAGCTTTGGGTCAAGACGTAAAATTATTTACCGACTACCTAGATGGCGTTGAGGTTCAGCCGGGTCAAGTTGTGTTACTTGAGAACTGCCGTTTTAACGTTGGTGAGAAGAAAAACAATCCTGAACTTGCTGCAAAATATGCAGCGCTGTGTGATGTATTCGTGATGGATGCATTCGGTACAGCGCACCGTGCAGAAGCATCGACTGAAGGCGTAGCGCGTTTAGCCAAAGTAGCTGCGGCAGGTCCATTGCTTGCAGCTGAACTTGATGCACTAGGCCGTGCACTTAAGACACCTGAAAAGCCAATGGTGGCAATTGTTGCGGGTTCTAAAGTATCGACTAAACTTGATGTGTTGACTTCACTGTCTGACATCTGCGATCAATTGATCGTGGGTGGTGGTATTGCCAATACTTTCCTTGCTGCGGCAGGCTATAACGTTGGTAAGTCACTGTGTGAAAAAGATCTGATCGATACTGCAAAAGCCATTGCTGCAAAAGTATCAGTGCCACTTCCAACTGACGTTGTGGTTGCCGATGCTTCTGAAATCAACTTTGAAGATTTCCTGGGTTCATTGGCTGCTGCGAAAGCAACTGTGAAAAATGTTGCCGATGTTGCTGATAACGACATGATTCTGGATGTAGGTCCGGAAACTGCGAAAGCATTTGCAGAAATCCTGAAAACCTCTAAAACCATTCTCTGGAATGGCCCGGTGGGTGTGTTTGAAGTCGATCAATTCGGCGAAGGTACCAAAACTTTATCTTTAGCGATTGCTGAATCTGCCGGTTTCTCGATCGCGGGTGGTGGTGACACATTAGCTGCAATCGACAAGTACGAAGTAGCAGATAAAATTGGCTATATTTCTACGGGTGGTGGTGCATTCCTCGAATTCGTTGAAGGTAAAACCCTTCCTGCAGTTGCCGTACTCTTAGAACGTGCTTGATTGCATGTCCTAAGCTAAAAAAAAAGCTGGCGTATGCCAGCTTTTTTTATGTCTATTTTTTGACAAAGATAGATTCTCCTTCATGGCTTCGTCATGAAAATGCAATAAATCTGTCATAAGATGCAGAGATTAAATCACCAAATGATGAGATCACGTGATGAAAAAACAGTTAACTTTGGCAGCTTTATTCGCTGCATCATTGGCACTGACTGCATGTGCGAAACAGGAAAATGCACCGGTCGCTGAAACAGAAAGCTCGGCAGCAGTAGCCAATGAGACTATAACGCCAGAGCAGCAAGCAGCCATTGATGCTATTGACCAGCCAGTTTTAGATGAAAAAAATACCGATATTCCAGCTGAAATTGCCAATGCGCCAGCAGATGAAGCAACTGCAGACCAGTCAGTTACAGCGACTTCTGAGCCTGTAGCACCTTAATCCAGTGCATGTGAGATAAAATCCCTGCAAAAGCAGGGATTTTTTTTAAATAGTGTTATTTGTTGCTGAATTGAAACCTTTGAACATGTAGAATATGTGGCATTCACTGGGAGGATATTATGGCTCTTATTTCATTGCGCCAGCTCTTGGATCACGCCGGCGAACATGCTTACGGCGTACCAGCATTTAACGTAAACAACTTAGAACAAATGCGTGCAATTATGCTTGCAGCAGATGCAACCAATTCACCTGTTATCGTACAAGCATCTGCGGGTGCGCGTAAATATGCAGGCGCTCCGTTCTTGCGTCACCTGATTTTGGCTGCAATTGAAGAATGGCCACATATTCCAGTGGTAATGCACCAAGACCACGGAACCAGCCCTGACATTTGCCAACGTTCAATCCAGCTCGGCTTTTCATCAGTGATGATGGACGGCTCACTTGGTGAAGATGGCAAAACCCCAACTTCATACGAATACAACGTTGATGTGACTCGTCGTACGGTTCAGATGGCACATGCATGTGGCGTTTCTGTAGAAGGTGAGATCGGTTGTTTAGGTAGCCTTGAAACAGGTATGGCGGGTGAAGAAGATGGCGTAGGCGCAGAAGGCGTACTGGATCATTCTCAACTTCTGACTTCAGTTGAAGAAGCACGTAGTTTCGTTGCAGATACCAATGTGGATGCGCTGGCGATTGCTGTAGGTACTTCACACGGTGCGTACAAATTTACGCGTCCACCTACAGGCGATATTCTGGCGATTGACCGCATTAAAGAAATTCATGCGGCACTTCCAAATACGCATTTGGTTATGCACGGTTCAAGCTCTGTGCCACAAGAGTGGTTGGCAGTAATTAACCAGTATGGCGGCGACATCAAGGAAACTTATGGTGTTCCGGTTGAGCAGCTGGTTGAAGCGATCAAACATGGCGTGCGTAAAATCAACATCGATACTGACTTGCGTTTAGCATCTACAGGTGCAATGCGTCGTATGATGGCAGAAAAACCAAGCGAATTCGATCCTCGTAAATTCTTCAGCGCAACGGTTGATGCCATGAAGCAAATCTGTATCGATCGTTATGAAGCATTTGGTACTGCCGGTAATGCAGACAAGATTCGCCCAATTTCTTTAGAGAAAATGGTGTCGTACTATAATAAATAATTCCCAGTGAATCATTTATAGAAAAAGCCCACAGCGAATGTGGGCTTTTTTGTAGACTGATAAATACCAAGAATAAGAGCAGCATATGGAACTGATTTTCGCAGCAGCGCTGTGTAGCGTTGTGGTCTCAATATTATTAAAAGTCGCCAAAAACAGAGGGCTGAGTCCGATCCACATGATTAGCTGGAATTATGCCACCGCCAGCTTGTTGTGCTTTTTCTGGTTTAAGCCGGATATCCAGCATATTTCGCCAAGCCAGACACCATGGTTCCTCATTCTGGCATTGGGTATTTTGCTTCCGAGCGTATTTCTGTTGCTGGCCAAAGCCTTGGAAAGCGCTGGAATTTTAAAAACAGAAATCGCCCAGCGGCTTTCTGTAGTCTTGTCACTGGCGGCGGCTTATTTTATTTTTCAGGAACAGTTTAATCAGCTGAAAATACTCGGGATCGCTTTAGGTATTGGCGCAGTGCTGTGCATCCTGTTTTCACATCGACAGAGTACAGGACAGGGCAGTCAGGGCATGTTGTATCTGGGCTTGGTCTGGGTCGGTTATGCATTGATTGATGTATTGTTGAAATATACGACCAGTCTAGGTTTGCAATTCGCCGTGGCGCTGAATCTGATGTTTGTTTGTGCCCTGATCATTTCGATGGGCTATCTGTTATTCAAATATAAAAGCTTGGGCTCCATGCAGAATATAGGCGCTGGTCTGTTATTGGGTGTCCTGAATTTTGCCAATATTGCTTTCTATGTCAAAGCCCATATGCTGCTCAAGGATTCACCTGCGATCGTCTTCGCCGGCATGAATATTCTGGTGGTGGTGTTTGGAGTCATTGCAGGTCTGGTATTCTTTAAAGAGCGGCTCAAACCTGCAAGTACTGTAGGGTTGCTGCTAGGCTTGACTAGTGTGATTTGCCTAGCTTATGCAATGTCTGTTTGACATAAGAAGATGCAAATTCAATCGGATGCCGGAGCAGGTCGCCTGCTTCGGCCAGTCCAAGCAATAAACCGGCCTGTTGGCAGTCTGGACAATGCGGATAACGATGCTGTTGATCTTTATAGTGCTGGAGATAAATTTTATCGCAATGATGGCATTCAAATTTCAGGGATTTGGAGGTAAGGAGCGACATAGATGGCCTCTATTGTTATTCTATTAGATGTAAATTAAATAAAGCAAAAAATAGGCCCGAATTGATATGGAAAGGGGCGCCTGGCCCCTTTTATAGCATAAAATCCTTACAGTTGGGTGAAAATGTCTTCAGCGGGTAGACGTGATTTCGGCAGTTTGGCATTGAAGTCATTTTCACTGCGATAACCCAAAGTCAGCAAGACAGAGGGAATTAAACCCTGTTCTGCGAGTTGTAATTCTTCACTAATTATCTCTTCATCAAAGCCGCCAATTGGTGTGGCATCGACACCTTCAATTCCGGCAGCCAACAGCATCTGACCGAGCGCAATAAAGGTCTGATTTTCAGCCCAGCGCTGAATGTCACCTTTTTCATTACGATAATAATGAATATAGCCTGCACGGGTGTTTTTCTGACCTTCTTTGGCCGATTCATCTTTAAAACGCCCGCTGAGATCATCGCGATTCAGTAAGTTTTCCAGATGCAGCTCATTAATATCGGCTTTGGTGCAAAATAAAATAGTATGCGAAGAATCCAGAACTTTGGGTGCATTGTAGGCATAAGTACCGATCAAGGCTTTGGCAATGCGCTGTTTGGCGGCATCATGATCGGCAATAAAAAAATGCCAAGGCTGAATATTGATCGAAGAAGGTGCAAAACGCAAAACTTCTAATAAACGTTCAAACTGGGCTGCCGGGATTTTCTTGCTAGGATCATAGGCTTTGGTGGCATAGCGAGTCTGTGTGATCTTGAGTAAATCCATCAATGGACTCCAATTTTTTTAAATAAAATGAGGGTAGATGCTCTGGATCTATAAAATTTTCAGATCTGGAGATTATTACAATAAAAAAGCATCAGGCAAAGTCTGTTGTTTAATGATCTTGATATAAATGCAAGTAAAACTTAGCGTTAAATTAGATAACAATCCAGTTTTTGTCTATTGGCACTTTTGGACAAGAAGCGTTTAATAAGCAGTATCGCCAGTAACATGCAAATAGGTCCGTAAATGCAATTTACCAATTATTTTAAACACAAACTTAAAACCCAGCAGCAAATCGGGTTGTGGATTGGGCTGGCAGATGCCTATGGTACCGAGATTGCAGCAAATGCCGGCTATGACTGGTTACTGATTGATGGTGAGCATGCTCCCAGCGATTTGAGAATTACATTGTCGCAACTGCAAAGTATTGCCGCTTATCCGTCGCAAGCGGTGGTAAGACCTCCGGTTGGCAGTGTACAGCTGATCAAGCAGCTGCTCGATATCGGTGCGCAGACTTTATTGATTCCGATGGTCGAAACTGTGGAACAGGCGGAACTGATGGTTAAGGCAGTGCGTTATCCACCGGAAGGAATTCGTGGCGTTGGCGCTGCACTGGCACGTGCCACGCGCTGGAACAGCATTCCGAATTATTATCAGACTGCGCATGAAGAAATCTGTTTGCTGATCCAGATCGAGTCGGTTACCGGATTGAAAAATCTGGATGCTATTCTTCAGATTGATGGAATTGACGGGGTATTTATTGGCGCCGTAGACCTGTCTGCTACCATGGGCTATCAGGGTGATCCAAATCATCCAGAGGTGCAAGCCGCGGTTGTGGATGCAATTCAGCGGATTCGTGTTGCAGGTAAAGCCGCTGGTATTCTGTCAACTCAGCATGAAGTCACACAAAAGTATCTGGAGCTTGGTACTGAATTTGTTGCAGTAGGCGTTGATACCAGCGTTCTGATGAATTCATTGCGGGATTTGTTGGGAAAATATAAAACCGATATAAATGTAATTAAAACAAATACGGGATATTAATCATTTACCAGATCTGAATGAATGGATTAGATAAGGTTTTGAATGCTTTTTAAGCAAAACTTGTCTGCAATGATCTATTCATTCAAATCTAACAAGATGATCGTCTGTTTTTTGACCTAATATAAAGCTCAATGTGCTTATTTCCTGAATGATGAGAAGAGCAGAACTGGACTTTTGATGTCTGCTATCTGTTTTAATGGCCTTGTAGCAGCTATGAATTATTTTATAAAAGTGATATCTATCAATAACAATTACCTTTATAAAATTTCTGTACAATCATTGTTTTAAAAATCAGGCAGGCATTATTTGTAATGACAATGTATGTTTGCTTTCTATTAAATAAGCATGTATACTTATAGATACTTCGAGCGGGTATAGTTCCCGCTTTTATTATTTCTAGCTAATTGTGATTCACTTTTGGTTCAAGCTTGAGCTTGAATAACATCTAGTAACTACAGAATTATTATACAAATTTGGTTTTCTTAATCTCTTTGTACAGTCACAAAAAGCTCATTTTATGAGTAAATATTTTGAATATATTAAATGAATGGCATACCGCTACAGCCGTAAATGGTGGCGAAATTAATGTTAAACTGGTTCCTTTAAAGCGTAAGCAAAACACTCAGGATGGTTTTATCTGGGTAGAAGTTGGAAAAATGATCCAGCTACAAACAGGTGAAGAAATTCTGTTTAACCTTGATGGTAAAAGTTTCTATACCGGTGTGAATAAGCTTTATCGTCTGTGCTAAGCAAACACATATCTTAAAAAAAGTGGCTGATTAATATCGCCACTTTTTTAGTTTTAGGGTCTCGAAATCTTGGTTTTCCTGAATTTCCAGTATCTCGGCACTGTCTTCCTTCCAGTCACCCAGTACGATTCTTTTTTTCTGACCTAGCGGATGAATGGCTGCGCGATGCGTATGGCCATGGATCAATACGTCAACGTCTTGTAATGCCAGCTCAACGGCCTGATCATTAACATCCATCACTTCATAGCTTTTAAACTGCTGCGCCTGATGACTTTGCTGACGAAAGCCATTGGCTAATTTTTTACGGAAAGACAGCGGTGTACGCTTTAATAAGCCTAGCAGAAGTGGATGCCGGATAATCTTTTTAAAGCGCTGATAAGCGATGTCATCGGTACACAGTGCATCACCATGTTCCAGGCGAAAACGTGTTCTTGCAATGTTCAGTTGGTCTATCTCAGAAAGTAGCTTTCCGCCAAATTGAGCTAAAAACTTGCTGCCGAGAACAAAATCCCGGTTGCCTGCCTGAAAATATACCTGATTGCCAGCCTGAATAAACTGTTTTAAGGCAGTGATAATTTCGTCCAGCCATGGGGCTGTATAGTCATCACCGATCCAGGCATTGAACCAGTCACCCAAAATATACAATCGGGTATTTTGATCTTGATATTCGGTCAATAAATCTAAAAACCCCCGAACAAGTCGAGGGTGATCAGGTGACAAATGTAAATCTGAGATAAACAGATAGGTCACGAATCTTTTCCTTTTATTCCTCTCTAGATCCCTCATTTATATGAGGGATTTTCCATTACACCGTTTTAAAGCATCGCTTTAAAACTCATAAAGAACGGAGAGGACGTTTTTTATTCAGAAATGATTTTTGCAGACTCAATAACCACATTTTCTAGTGGAACATCAGCGTGGTAGCCACGGTTGCCAGTACGAACGCCTTTAATTTCGTTGACAATGTCCATGCCGTCAGTCACTTTACCAAATACTGCATAACCCCAACCTTGTGCTGTTTTACCAGAATGGTTAAGGAATGCGTTGTTGCCAACGTTAATGAAGAATTGAGCAGATGCAGAATGTGGAGCTTGCGTACGCGCCATGGCAATTGTGCCCAAATCGTTAGTTAAGCCATTGTCTGCTTCATTTTCGATTGCATCACGGGTCGCTTTTTCTTTGAAGTTTTCATCCATACCACCACCCTGGATCATGAAACCATCAATCACACGGTGGAAAATTACGCCGTCATAAAAACCGTCACGCACATATTCTAAAAAGTTAGCCACTGTTTTAGGTGCTTTTTCAGCATTGAGTTCAAGAACAATACGACCTTTATTGGTGTTTAATTCGACTTGAGGAAAACTCATTGTGTAATCTCCTAATCATGGACGAGTGCCATGGTTTTTTCTGAATGAGTGAAGCATAAGCAAACTACAATCGACTAGGCAAGTAAAAACATTATTTTCTTTGTTAAAAGCATAAAAATAGTACCTTATTTATACGTTGATTTATCAAGGCATTTCAGATATTGCCCTATCAGGCACCCTATTTTGAATTGGCGTAAATTAATGATTTTACTGCTTGTACAGGCACTGATATTTTAGTTTCAGGCAACTCGCCGTATTTTCATTTTTTAAAATGGGTGAATTGAAATCAAATACCATAGTTAGCGGTTGAGAGATTATTCACCTCTAGTTAAACTAAGGAACTTTGATAATGAATATGCGTACAACCTGTGCGATTAAATATTCGTTAATCCCTTTTTAACTTTAGAAGTGAATGATTGATCATGAAGCCAAATGATGTTGTGACATCTCTGCCCGAGAACCCGACCCAAAAGAACAATGCAGTCGATTCAGTGCAGCAGCAAGAACAACAACCGGGCTTGGACTTTGTACGTCAGGTCATTACGGATGATTTAGCCGCTGGTCGTACCCAACAGATCGTCACGCGTTTTCCGCCTGAGCCAAATGGCTACTTACATATTGGCCATGTGAAAGCAATTTGCTTGAACTTTGGGATTGCTGAAGAATTCCAGGGGGTGTGTAATCTTCGTTTTGATGATACCAATCCGGATGCTGAAGAACAGGAATATGTTGATGGTATTGCCAATGATGTGAAATGGTTGGGCTTCCAGTGGGAGGGCGAGCCGCGCTATGCATCGAGCTATTTTGATCAACTTTATACATGGGCGGTTCAGCTGATTGAACAGGGTGATGCCTATGTGGATTTACAAAGCCCCGAAGACATCCGTTTAAACCGCGGTAATTTTGTCGAGCCGGGTAAGAACTCGCCACAACGTGATGCAACTGTTGCAGAGAATCTGGAACGTTTTGAGAAGATGCGTAGCGGCGAATATGCTGAAGGTCAGGCTGTTTTACGCGCTAAAATCGATATGACCTCACCGAACGTACATATGCGTGATCCGATCTTGTATCGTATCTTGCATTCAGCGCACCATCAGACGGGCGATACATGGAAAATTTATCCAATGTACGACTATGCGCATCCATTGTCTGATGCGATTGAAGGCATTACTCACTCGCTTTGTACATTAGAGTTCCAGGATCACCGTCCGTTCTATGACTGGGTGGTGGCAAAGGTTAAATCACCATCTGTGCCACGTCAGTACGAATCTAGCCGTTTGAACGTGGATTACACCATCACCTCAAAACGTAAATTACGTAAACTGGTTGAAGGTGCTCATGTGAATGGTTGGGACGATCCACGTATGCCGACCGTAGTCGGTATGCGTCGCCGTGGTTTTACACCTGAAGGTCTGCGTGATTTCTGTCAACGTGTCGGTGTATCGAAAGTAGATGGCAGTATTGTGGATGTCGCGATGCTGGAATATTGCATCCGCCAGTCTCTGGAAAATACTGCAGCGCGTGGTATGGCCGTGTTAAATCCACTGAAAGTGACCTTAAGCAACTTGCCAGCAGATATGGATCTGACCCATTCACGTCATCCGAACGTGGATATGGGGGAGCGCGTGATTCCTTTAACCACTGAGCTGTTTATTGACCGTAAAGACTTTGAGGAAGAACCACCAAAAGGCTTTAAACGTCTGATTCCAGGTGGTGAAGTACGTTTACGTCATGCCTATGTGATCAAATGTGATGAAGTCATTAAAGATGAAAATGGTGAAGTGGTTGAGCTGAAATGTTCGATTGATCCTGAAACTTTGGGTAAGAATCCTGAAGGCCGCAAGGTGAAAGGTGTGGTTCACTGGGTATCTGCGACTAAAGGTGTTCCTGCGGAAGTCCGTATTTATGAACGTCTGTTCACTGAGTCGGATCCTGAAGTGGGTGATGACTTCCTGGCCAACTTGAACCCTGAATCCTTAAAGGTGGTTCAAGCCGTGATTGAGCCGGCATTGGCGCAAGCTCAACCGGAAGATCGCTTCCAGTTTGAGCGTGAAGGTTACTTCGTTGCCGATCAATACGATCATAATAGCAAGAAACCAGTATTTAACCGTATTCTTGACTTGAAAGACAGTTTCAAGCCAGGCAAATAATCAGGTTTAAATCAGATATTAAAAGCCCAACTTCGGTTGGGCTTTTTCAATACAGCAGGGAAAATGCCATGATTGTGCGTGATAAAAACAATAGTATCGGTTTACTGTTTGCCTGGCAGGGCACAATTTTGCCTAAGGTATTGCCGGCTTTAGTCTTGGTGGTCTTTATTTCCGGCCTACTGGTCTATTTGAGTCAGGCACATTTTGTGAATCTTCCTGCCGTACCCGCAATCGGCTTTACCATTTTTGGTGTGATTCTTTCGATCTTTCTCAGCTTTAGAAATACGGCATGTTATGAGCGCTGGTGGGAAGGGCGCAAGCTCTGGGGAGCGCTAATCGCCACCACACGTCATTTATGCCGGGACAGCCATGTGCTGGATGATCAGACCCGCGAGGTCTTGTTATATCGCATGATGCTGTTTAGCCATCTGTTGCGTGACCGGCTCAGACAGCAAGTACAAAGTATTCAGCATTACCAAACAACCACGCATTTTGAAAATATGGCATTCGATCAGTTGCTCGTGCAAATCAATCCTTCACAATGGGTGCTGGAACAGATGCAAAAGGAGTTGGTTCAGCAATATAAGCAGGGCAACATCAGCGATATTATTTATAACAATTTGAATCAGCATACTGTGGCCTTGGGCAATATTCAGGCCGGCTGTGACCGGATACTGTCGACGCCATTGCCATTTTCTTATTCAGTACTGTTACATCGTGCAGTGTATTCGTTCTGTTTTATTTTGCCTTTTAGTTTGCAGGCCAATCTGGGCCTGTGGACGCCGATTCTGGTCGGGTTGATTGCTTATATGCTCTTAGGCCTAGATGAGCTCAGTGCTGAGCTAGAAGAGCCTTTTGGGCTACAGGATAATGATCTGCCACTCGATTCAATGGTACGACTGGTAGAGCGGGAAACCTTAAGCTCTTTGGGTAAAGGTTTACCTGAAGCGATTCAGGCCAAAAAAGGTTATTTAACCTGATCTGTTCCTTTTAATATCAAAGTTTAAACCCGAACTCAAAATTTCTTACTAACAAAAAATCATCGGCAGGCTGAGCTTTAAATTAACGATGTTTAAGATTAGTCAGGTCTGACACTTTCGTTTTAGCCTGATCTTGCAATTCACGGTATTGTTGCAAACGCAGATTGGCTTTATCTCTAAGCTTCTTCTTGATGTACAAGGCCAAGGCAAAACTCGTCGTGGTCAGGGTCAGGAACATGCTGTTCATGAAACTCATCATCGAGCTGATATAACCAATCGTGGTCAGGCGATTCATCATATAGATCACTTGCGGGCTGCTTTCTACGCCGGTAATCGCCCAAGTACACAGATGTTCGCAATTATTGATAATCAGATGATAATTATTTTCATGCATTCTGGAACGCATGCGACGCACAACTTTACGGCCTTTATATTTCGCTGAGTCATAATGTTGCACATGAATCGCTTTGCCATGACTGAATTTTTCAATAGAGGTTATTTCAATGGGGCGTTTCTTGAATAAATGTGCAAAGCCCGAATAATGAATAACACGACCACGTCCAGCGTATATCCCATGATGGGTATAACCGAAATGTTTAACCATAAGGTGCGCTCCTATGGGAAACCGTTTAGTCTGTTGCATATCAGAATTAAGCCATTTAAAAAAGCATTGTAGTTTAATAACAAGTGTACTGCCTTTTGCTAAATTAATCGACGCTTTGCTTGATTTTAGGCAGACAAGCAATAGGCGTATGCAGCAAGTGACTTGATCACCTGTATGGCAGAATTCAGATGAACATCTGTTCAGTAACATCTATAAATAGCCTAAGCTAACTTTTACATTTCAATAAAATCAGAAAAAGTGAGAGGAAGAAGTGTTCAGATTTATTACCAATTACTCAACAGAAGGCAGAAGGTTGTGTAGTCGGATTTATACAATTGAACTCTCTAAGTTTGGTTCTTCTTCAATGTAATTAAAGCGACAGATATAAAAAAAGCACCTGGTTACACAAGTGCTTTTTTTGATCAGGCTAGAGCCCTTGCCGATTACTGCAAGGGCAAGTGTTGAAGTTCATTCAGTTCCTTACGGCTATAGCCGCGTGATACAAGAACCTTTTTGATTCCGATGATGATCTCTTCATCAGTTGCTTTAGACAAAGCTTCAAGAAGCTGTTCATTTGTCTTGAAAGAGCAATCATTTTCTACACAAGCAATCTGATTCTTGTGTTCATTGTGTTGTTCCACAGAAAACAACTTTTGCCAAAAACTCATAGAGCCTTCATACAACAACCTAACATAGAGTGAAATATAGCCAATTAAATAAATAAAGCAATAGGACCTATGTGATAAAAGCAGCAGTTAGTCTTTAAAATTTCCGATTGAAGCTCAAAGAGCTAACGATATTTTTAGCTGTACAAATGATAATTTGTTATTAAGTTAATGATTTAAGATATAAAAAAAGGAATTTCGAAAAACTCCTTTTTTGTAACAAGAAAATAAATTGAAACAAATTCTTTATCTTCTTTCTAACAATACGCCCGTTTCTACATGGTGTGTATATGGAAATTGATCAAACATAGCGAATTTGCTGATTTTATGGGTTTGAGACAACTGTTTCAGATTGTCATGCAATGTGTCTGGATTGCAAGAAATGTAAATAATGCGTTGGAAGCGCTGTAATAGTTTAAGCGTTTCATCATCAATACCGGCACGCGGTGGATCGACAAATACCGTATCAAAGTCATAAGTCGCAAGATCAATATTGGCTTCTTGCAGGCGGCGGAACACACGCTCGCCGTTGTAAGCTTGGGTGAACTCTTCTGCAGAAAGACGCGCGACCTGAATGTTCTCAATCTGGTTTTGCTCAATATTCCACTCAGCCGCATAGACTGAAGATTTGGCTAACTCGGTTGCCAGAACACGGCGGAACTTGGTCGAGAGTGGCAGGGTAAAGTTACCATTACCACAATATAATTCCAGCAAATCTTGATCAGATTGCTCTGCCGCATCACATGCCCATTCCAGCATGTTTTGGCAGACTTGGGCATTCGGCTGGGTAAAGCTGCTTTCGATCTGTTTGTATTGATAGGTACGATCAAAAACAGAAAGTTCTTCCACCACATATTCATCAGACAGGACAAACTTCTGTCCACGGCTGCGGCCAATTAACTTGATATTTAACTGTTCTGCCAGTGCTTTGGCTGCCGGTTCCCAGCTTTCATCCAATTTACGATGATAAATCAGAGAAACCAGAACCTGACCACTTAAGGTCGCCAGAAAATGTACTTCAAACAGACGTGTCGATAATACTGGATCTGCTTTGAGCGCTTGCAGTAATTTAGGCATCAACTGATTGATACTGAGGTCTGCAACCGGAAATTCATCAATGCGGATGACTTTTTTCTGTTGATCTTCATTGCGCTCGAACATGGCATAGAACATGTCATCCTCAGTATGCCAGATCCGAAATTCAGCACGCATGCGGAAATATTTTTCAGGAGACTGGAATACTTCGAGGGCAGGTGGTTGATATTCGGCAAACTGAGCGCTGATGCGTTCAATTTTGGCATCGAGTTGTTGCTGATAAGATGAAGTCATATGCAGTAAGAAGTCGCAAATATTTTAAAGCGCAAATGGTAGCAAATAATTGCTGATCTGCCTAAGCCTATTGTGGCTGAGCGGCTTTAAAAACTGCATAAAAAAGACCAAACCCTCTGAGGAGAAAAATTTGGCCGTAAAGAGGAAATCATGAACAGAAAAATGACAAGATGATTCGATTAATTTAGAGATGACTCATCGTCATCAAACTGGCATTGCCACCGGCTGCTGCCGTATTGATGCTAATGGCCCGTTCAAGCACCAATCGCTCCACCGGAATGTCATGATTGCCTGAGTTTAAATGCGTGATTCCTACAATGGGGCCTTTTCGAGCCGCAATACGCTTCTGTAAATCAATCAATTCCGCAGCATCACCATGATGTAATACAGCATCAAATTCCCCACTTTCAATGTCTTGAATCACTTTGAATCGGGCAGCAACTGCTTTTGGCATTGTTTGTAGATATTTCAGCACAAAAGTATTTTCAGCCAATACTGCAGGGCGACTGCCGACCGATAAAATGGCCAAAATTTGCTGAATCTGGTCTTGCTCGGTGTGCGCCAAAGATAGAACACTTTCACGTGGCAAGATCATGTACTGGTTTTCTTCGCCGGTTGGACCTTGCAAACTAAAGCTTTGTCCGGTCGCAATCTGGCTGGGTGCTTTTAAGGAGATTGTGGGGAAAGTTTTAGAGGCCCAAGCCTTAAATTCCTGGACTGGTTTGTGTTCAATAGGGGCTTGATCAGATCGCATGGCATAAGGCTGCGCCAGTTTCTTCTCGGAAAGCTGCTGCATTAAACGGTAGATGTAAAGCGGCCCACCAGCTTTAGGGCCAGTACCGGACAAGCCTTCACCACCGAAAGGCTGAACACCCACAACTGCACCGACGATATTACGGTTGATATACAAGTTACCGACTTCTGCTCGCGCAATCACGGTTTGTATGGTTTCATCAATACGTGTGTGTAAGCCCATGGTCAGACCATAGCCTTTGCTGTTGATCTGTTCCAATAACTGTTCCAGTTCACCATATTTATAGCTGATTAGATGCAGCACCGGACCAAAGACTTCACGCTCCAGATCGTTCAGGTTTGGAAGTTCAATCAATGTTGGCGGAATAAAGGTGCCTTGGGTTAATTCAGTCTCATCTTGGTCAAACATCAGTTGATGGACTTTGTGACCTTTGCTGCGCATCTGCTGAATATGCGTCTGAATATTTTGCTGGGCCTCAAGATCAATCACCGGACCAATATCGGTTTTTAATAAAATCGGATTGCCGACTCTTAACTGCTGCATGGCACCTTTGAGCATCGTGCGCACAGCATCCAGGTTATCTTCTTGCACACAGAGCACACGCAAAGCAGAACAACGCTGGCCGGCACTGTCATAGGCAGAATTAACCACATCAAGCACCACTTGCTCAGTTAATGCAGATGAATCGACAATCATGGCATTTTGACCGCCGGTTTCAGCAATCAGGGTCACACTTTCGCCAAACTGGTTCAGACGTTCTGCTACAGTTTTTTGCAGAATATGGGCGACCTCGGTTGAGCCGGTAAACATGATGCCCTGAATACGTGAATCTGCACTGAGCTGTGCACCAATGGTTTCACCGCGCCCAGGTAGCAGCTGTAATACATCCTGCGGAATACCGGCTTCCCATAAAATCTGTACGGCTTGTGCTGCAATCAGCGGCGTTTGTTCAGCCGGTTTGGCAATCACGGTATTGCCAGCGACCAGCGCTGCTGAAAGCTGACCGGTAAAAATCGCCAGCGGGAAATTCCATGGACTGATACATAGCACGGTGCCTAAAGGCTGGATCTGTACATTGTCATTGAGATCCAAAACTTGAGCTGCATAGTAACGCAAGAAATCTACCGCCTCACGCACTTCGGCAATCGCATTGGCATAGGTTTTACCTGCTTCACGAGAAAGAAGAACCATGAGCGGTAGCAGGCGTTCTTCCATCAATTCTGCGGCTCTATTCAGGCAGGCAGCACGCTCATTTTTTGACAGATTGGCCCAGAAACTTTGTGCATTAACGGCTTGGGTGAGTGCAATTTTGGCCTGTTCAGAAGTTGCTTCATAGACTGTACCGACCACATCCTGATGTTGTGCCGGATTGATTACGGGAACTGCATGGGTTGTATCCACGCTGCTAAATGCCGTTCCCATAGCCGCTGCCTGAAATTGCGTATTTGCCAGACTGGATGCAACTTCATTTAAAATACGGAGCTCAGCATCATTGGCCAAATCGAGTCCGGATGAGTTAATGCGTGCATCGGCATAAAGATCTTGCGGATAGGGAATATGCGGATGCTTGGCTCCCAATACGTTTTCCTGTTTTGATGCCTTTAAAATCGTTTGCTGTGGATTTTCAATCAAATCTTCAATGTTTAAAGTCTTGTCGGCAATACGATTGACGAATGAGGTATTGGCACCATTTTCCAGTAAACGACGCACCAGATAAGCCAGCAAGGTTTCATGATTGCCGACTGGCGCATAGATCCGGCAGGGTATACCGAGTTTATTTTTCGATGGATCACCCACGACATTTTCATACAGCGGTTCGCCCATGCCATGCAGACATTGAAACTCGTATTGGCCAGCATAATACTGCTCAGGTTGCGCTAGCTGATAGATCGTCGCTACCGTTTGTGCATTGTGTGTGGCAAATTGCGGGTAGATATAATCCGGTTCAGCCAACAGCTTACGCGCACAGGCGATATAAGACAGATCTGTGTGTACCTTACGGGTAAATACCGGATAATCCGACATTCCATCAATTTGGGCTTTCTTGATTTCACTGTCCCAATACGCGCCTTTGACCAGACGAATCATCAAGCGTTTCTGACTACGCTTCGCCAGATCAATGATGTAATCCACCACATAAAAACAGCGTTTTTGATAGGCCTGAATCACAAAGCCAATGCCTTTCCAGTCCTGCAATTGTGGTTCAAAACACATGCGTTCTAATAATTCTAGCGAAATCTCAAGGCGATCGCTTTCTTCAGCATCGATATTTAAACCAATATTGTACTGCTTGGCCAAGACCGCGAGTTTCAGTACTTTTGCATAGAGCTCATCATGCACGTGATCCATTTGCGAGCGCTGATAACGTGGATGCAGCGCAGAGAGCTTGATAGAAATTCCGGGACCATCATAAACATCTTTATCCTGTGATGCTTGACCAATGGCATGAATGGCTTGCTGATAATCCTGATAATAACGTTCAGCATCCGGATCGGTCAGCGCTGCTTCACCCAGCATGTCATAGGAATAGCGAAAGCCTTTTTCTTCCAGCGGTTCGGCATTTTTCAGGGCTTCATCAATGGTTTCACCCGTAACAAACTGCTCGCCCATCATGCGCATGGCAACATCGACGGCCTTACGGATAATCCCGCGGCCACTGCGTGCCAAAAGACCCGTCAATAAGCTAGACAGGCTTTTTTGCTGCGGGGTTTCCATCAGCTTACCGGTCAGCATCAGCCCCCAAGCTGCCGCGTTCACAAACATTAGCTGGCTCTGGCCTAAATGCTCTTTCCAGTTACCTTGATTGATTTTGTCTCGAATCAGCAGGTCACGTGTGGCTTTGTCCGGAATCCGCAGCAGGGCTTCTGCCAGACACATCAGCGCAATACCTTCCTGAGAAGATAGGGAAAATTCCTGCAATAAGCCTTGTACGATCCCGGCTTTCCCAGTGGAGCTTTTGCGCTCACGCAAGGAATGCGCGAGATCAAAGGCAAGCGCCTGAATCTTGTCACTCATCTCGGAAGAAATTTCACTATGCAGCAAGAGTTCTTCGACGCATTCAGTTTCAGCACGACGCCATGCCGTATTAATATGTTCTTCGTATTGGTTTTTATATTTAAATTCAGCAATATAATTCGAGTGCTGGGCCGCATCTAAAATTGAATCTGGGCGGAGAGTGGTTGGCATAGTGACTTCCTGTACTGCGTCAATCAGTTCTTTGAGGTGAATGAGTTTTAATCTATAATCACAGAATATTTGACGAATATCTCACTATAGTTTTCGCTTTTTTTAGAGAATAATTCTAATGACAAGTCCTTATTTGAACCTTGACCGTATAGATATTCGTATCCTGGGTTTATTGCAATCCGATGCTAAGCTGTCCAATATCAAACTGGCTGAACTGGTCAATCTGTCGCCTACAGCAGCCTTGGCGCGTGTACAAAAGCTGACCCGTGAAGGTTTTATTGTGGGCTATGAAGCGCGCCTCAATCCAGTCATGTTGAATAATGGTTTTGTGGTCTTTGTTGAAATTTTACTGGATAAAACCACACCGAATGTTTTAGATGAATTTTCCCATGCAGTCCGGCAGATTCCTGAAATTATCGAATGTCACATGATCAGTGGCGGCTTCGATTTCGTGGTAAAAATCCGCTGTGCCAATATGGATGAATTCCGCAAAATCTCAGGTCAGATCTTGTGGCAATTGCCCGGAATTAAAGAAACGCGCAGTTATCCGGTGATGGAAGTGATTAAAGAAAGTCAGCGGATCCATCTGAAAATACCGGGAAAATCTAAATAATTTGTAGCGTATTAACGACTAATCTAAAAAACACAAAAGGGACTCGAAAGTCCCTTTTATTGTATTGAATATCCAGACTATTTTTTCATTTCAGCCATTTCTTTTTGATATTCAGCTTTGGCCATTTCAAAACGATGTACCACATCATCACTCGGTGCCTTATCCACTAAGCTGACAATCACGATACTCAGGGTAGCCAGAATAAAACCGGGAATAATCTCGTACAGGCCGGTATCACCCATATAGTTTTTCCAGACGATTACCGTCACCGCACCGACCAGCATGCCGACAATCGCGCCGTTGAGGGTCATACGCTTCCAGAACAGAGACAAGATAATCAAGGGGCCAAATGCTGCACCAAAGCCTGCCCAGGCATAAGCCACCAGACCTAAAACCTTGCTGTTCGGATTAATCGCCAAGGCAATCGCAATTAACGCAATTACTAAAACCATAGCACGACCGACCCAGATCAGTTCTTTTTGCGAGGCATTTTTGCGCAGGAAGCTCTTGTATAAATCTTCAGTCAGGGTGGTTGAACAGACCAGAAGCTGACAGCTCAAGGTGCTCATAATCGCGGCCAGAATAGCTGCAAGTACGATGCCAGCGATCCATGGATTAAACAGGATTTTAGTCAATTCCATAAACACGGTTTCAGGGTTCTGGTTCACCACCGAGGCGAATGCTGGATTAACGGTGAAATAGGCAATCCCGATATAACCAGCTGCCACTGCGCCGCCCAGACACAGAATCATCCAGGTCATGCCAATACGGCGTGCAGCAGGAATGGTCTTCACTGAATCTGCTGCCATGAAGCGCACTAAAATATGTGGTTGACCAAAATAACCCAAACCCCAGGCCAGACTGGAAATAATCGCCACCACGCTTAAGCCTTCAAGCATACTGGACGCATGTGGACGGGCAGATTCAAGGATGACACTCACTTGCTGGCTATTGTCACCCAAGGCCAGGAAGGTAATGATCGGGGTCAGCAACAGTGCGAAGATCATCAAACCGGCCTGAAAAGTATCCGTCCAGCTGATTGCCAGAAAACCACCAATACACACATATAAAATTGTCGCCATCGCACCGATGATAAGCGCCGTGGTGTAATTCCAGCCGAACAGGCTTTCAAACAGGCGTGCACCTGCGACCATGCCCGAGGCACAATAAATTGCAAAGAACACCAGAATCACCAAGGCAGACAAGACCCGTAAAATGCGTTTGCGGTCGGAAAAACGGCTGGTGAAATAATCTGGCAGGGTCAGGGCATTATTCTGGTATTCGGTATGCGCCCGTAGACGACCTGCCACCAGTAACCAGTTTAGCCACGCTCCGATAATCAGGCCGATGGCAATCCAGGCTTCTGACAGGCCAGACAGGTAAATTGCGCCCGGAAGACCCATCAGCAGCCAGCCACTCATATCTGATGCACCTGCGGAAAGAGCTGTAACGACACTGCCCAGACTACGTCCACCTAAAATATATTCATCAAAATTGGAGGTTGCACGGTAAGCATATAAACCGATTGCAATCATGGCGATAATATAAAACATGAAGGTAATCAGGGTCGGATTTAAATAAGTCATAGGCAGGGCATCCTGTAAATATGGAAACCATCGTTCCAGATGATTTTTTGTACGGAGATCACAAGGCAGTGATTCAAGCACGGTTTAAAAATTACACTCTGTAACATTTACACAGCTTTTATGTATGTTTATTGTAAATACTAATTTAACTAGATGGAACTTAAGGAAAGTTAAGCCACTTAACAGCGAGAGATAAAGTATTGGATTGAGGCAAAACAAGCTAATTCAGGATAAGCGATTAAAAGATTTAAATTTTAGCTTTTTATTTACATGATCTTACAAAACTCACAGCTTTACTGTATTGGTAATAAATCGTAGCAAATTTAGGTTAAAGTCCTCCTATTCGCTCTGTATTTGTTTGCTCATATTGAGACCACACCAAATACGGTGCATCGCCAAGGTATTTTTTAGTGGACAATATGCTGCAAATCGAACCGACCCGCATTGAACGTGACTTATTGGGGGAAAAACAGATCCCATTACACAGCTATTATGGGATTCACACTTTACGTGCCATCGAAAATTTCCAGATTTCAGGATTGGCTATAGGGCAACAATCACATTTTATTCGTGCATTGGCTCAGGTCAAAAAAGCTTCGGCACAGACCAACCTGCATTTTCAAAAAATATCCGAGCAGACGAGTACTGCTATTCAAAAAGCCTGTAATGAATTGATTCAGCATCCTGAAAACTGGCAAGCGGCCTTTCCACTTGATCCTTATCAGGGCGGTGCTGGTACGTCAATTAATATGAATGCCAATGAAGTCATTGCCAATATCGCCTTAGAGATCTTGGGGCATCATAAAGGTGAGTATCACATCCTGCATCCGAATGATCATGTGAATACTTCGCAATCGACCAATGATGTCTATCCAACCGCTTTACGTTTGGCAACTTATAGCAGCCTGAATGAATTATTGGCAGTGCTGAAAGCACTGATTGACTGTTTATATACGAAGGCAGCCGAATTTCAGTATGTGATCAAGATGGGGCGTACCCAGTTGCAAGATGCCGTCCCGATGACCATGGAGCAGGAATTCCGGGCTTTTGCGACTTTATTAAAGGAAGATTTAAAACTGATTGAGCAGATGCGTCAGTTATTGCTGGAAGTCAATTTAGGTGCAACAGCGATCGGGACTGGGGTAAACACGCCGCCAGGTTATGCGACGCGAGTCGTCGAAACTTTGGCGCACCTGACGGGGCTGCCTTTAAAAGGTGCAGAAGATTATGTGGAGGCCACCAGTGATTGTGGTGTCTTTATTATCTTGTCGAGCAGTTTAAAACGCCTGGCAGTGAAACTGTCCAAAATCTGTAATGACTTGCGCTTGCTTAGCTCGGGACCACGTACAGGTCTGGCTGAAATTCGCTTACCGGAATTGCAAGCAGGCTCATCAATTATGCCGGCAAAAATCAATCCTGTGATTCCGGAAGTGGTCAATCAGATTGCCTTCCGGGTCATCGGTAATGATTTGACCATTACTATGGCAGCGGAAGCTGGGCAGTTACAACTGAATGTGATGGAACCTGTGATTGCCCTGACCATGAATGAGTCGATTCAATTGTTGACTCAAGGCATGCAAACCCTGAATCAGAAATGTATTGCTGGCATTCAGGCCAATGAAGAAATCTGTTTAAGTTCGGTCATGCGCAGTGTCGGGATTGTGACCTTACTTGAGCCGATTCTGGGGCATGCCAAATGTGATGAAATTGGTAAACAATGTATGCGTGAAAATAAAACCGTGCCGCAAGTGGTATTGGAACTCGGTTTATTAAGCGAAACACAATTAGAAGAAATCTTTGCATTTGAAAATCTGGTGTCTGAAATACCTGTAGCAGAGAGTCAGCTCGAACAGGTTTCTTGATAGCATAAATTGTCTTGAAACAGCTCAACTCAACTGATTGTTGTGATTTTGACAATTTGCCTCAAGTTCGATATGTGGATTTGAGGCATTTTCATCTAGACTAGGGTCTGAACTTTATTTGGCTGGGTAAATGGCGATGTTTGATAAAATCAGTGCATTATTTAAAACTAATAAACCGACTGCTGCACAGTTATATTTAGACGAGCAGAATATCCAGCATGTCGAAGGCACAGGTTATATCGTGGATGGCATTGACTTAAATCAGGAACTGGCCGCACGCTTAGAATATTTGTCCAATCGCCGTCTAAAACAGTTTGATGATTTAAAAGCTTTATACGACACCGCGATGCTGATCAATGAAAAGATTGATCTGGAAATTGCCCATCAGCGTTTTAATGTGACTTTGGGAAATACCGAAGAGAACCTGCTGCAATTTAAAATGATCCTCAAGAAGTTAAATGATTATTATCGTAACTTTCTGCGAGAGAAAAAATAAGTGTTAAAAGTGGCTTGAAATCGAAGCGTATGGATGTGGCAAGACTGCATAAAAATAACAAAATATCCTGAGATCATCGTGCTAGTATAAGCCTCAGGTTATTTAGACTTTAAAGCTATATCCATGTTCCAACAAGAAATTTCCCAACTCAATTTACCACAACTCAAAGCAGGCGAGAAACGCTGGTTAGGCAATCTGCAAGGTTCCTCGACGGCATTGTTGCTCAAAGAAATCGTGCAGCAGCAATCGCGTTTATTTATTGTGATTGCACGCAATAACCAGCATTTGGGTCAACTGGAAAGTGAACTGGAATTTTATGGGATTAAACCCACGATTTTTCCAGATTGGGAAATTTTGCCTTATGACCGTCTCTCCCCACATCAGGATATTGTCTCGGAACGTCTGGCGATCTTATCCAATATGCCAAAAACTGGCGTACTGTTGCTGTCCGCCTCAACTTTGGCACAGCGTGTCGCACCGACTTCATGGATTTTGGGTGAACATTTTGATATTCACGTCGGACAGAAATTCGATCTGGAACAACAGAAGAAAAAGCTGATTCAGGCCGGTTATCATCTGGTCGATACGGTTTATGATCCGGGTGAGTTTGCGGTACGCGGCAGTATCATGGATATTTATGCCTCGGGGCAGGAAGCACCGATTCGGATTGACCTGTTTGATGATGAAATTGAAAGCCTGAAATTTTTCGATTCCGAAACTCAGCGCACCACACAAAGTTTGCAACAGTTTACCGTATTGCCGGCACAGGAATTTCCACTCAAGGAAGGCCGTGCCACCTTCCGTGACCGTTATGCCGAATTTTTCTCAACTGCCAATCCAAAGAAAAACCCGATCTATCTGGATGTGATGGAGGGCATTGTTTCACCGGGAATCGAGTTTTATTTACCGCTGTTTTTCAGTGCTGAGGCCATGCAAGACCAAAGCTCACTTATTTCGTACTTACCAAAGAATGGCATTGTCATTACAGATCGGGCTTTAGACGAGAGTTTAACCCAATTCTGGCAAGATGTGGTGCGCCGTTATGAAGATCGCCGTCACAATGTTGATCAGCCGATCCTACCCCCAGACAGCCTGTTCTTTCAGACCAATCAGGTTCTGGAGCAGCTGAATCAATTTGCACGTATTATTGCCGCCCAAACGCCTTTTGACCAAAAAGCCGGCGTATTGAACCTCGATACCCAGTTGCCACCACGTCTGCCTGTCGATCCAAAACGTGAAAAACCATTTATTGAAGTCAAAAAATATATCGATCAGGCCAATCATCCGGTTCTGCTGGTGGCAGAGAGTGCCGGACGCCGTGAAAGCTTAAAAGATGCGTTACGACCAAGTCTGGGTGATATTCCGACGGTTGATAACTTTGAGAGCTTTATCACCTCCCTGTATGCGATTGCGATTACCAATGCGCCATTAGAGCGTGGTCTGGTGCTGACCGATCGTGTCAGCATTATTTCTGAAAACCAGCTCTATGAACATCGCGTGGTACAACGCCGCCGTAAACGTCAGCAGGAAGTTTCAGAAGAATTTCTGATCCGCAGTCTGACTGAACTGACCATGGGCGCGCCTGTGGTGCATATCGATTATGGAGTGGGGCGTTATGCCGGTCTGGTCACCTTAAGTATTGATGATCAGGATCATGAATTCTTGCAGCTGGATTATGCCGATGCGGCCAAAGTCTATGTGCCGGTGACCAATCTGCATTTAATCAGCCGATATAGCGGTGGTGATCCGGATCTGGCACCATTGCATAAGCTCGGGACAGATGCATGGAATAAAGCCAAACATAAAGCGCTGGAACAGATTCATGATGTTGCGGCCGAGTTGCTGCATATTCAGGCACGCCGTGTCTCTAAACCCGGCATCAGTTTTGAAATTGATCAAAGTCTGTATATGCAGTTTGCCAGTGGCTTTGCCTATGAAGAAACACTGGATCAGGCCAATGCGATTGAAGCCACGCTGCATGACATGCAACAAGCCAAACCGATGGATCGACTGGTCTGTGGTGATGTCGGCTTTGGTAAAACGGAAGTGGCGATGCGTGCTGCATTTGTTGCGGTACAGAATAACCGGCAGGTGGCGATTCTGGTGCCAACCACCTTGCTGGCACAACAGCATTATGATTCATTCAAAGACCGCTTTGCCGATTGGCCAGTTCGGATTGAAGTGCTGTCACGTTTCGGTTCTTCCAAAGCACATACCAAGACCATTGACGACCTGATTGAAGGCAAAGTGGATATCGTGATTGGTACGCATAAAATTTTACAGGAAAATGTCCAGTTTAAAAATCTTGGCCTGATGATTGTCGATGAAGAACATCGTTTCGGGGTGCGCGATAAGGAACGGATTAAGGCCATGCGTGCCGATGTCGACATGCTGACACTGACTGCGACCCCAATTCCGCGTACGCTAAATATGGCCTTTAGTGGCATGCGTGATCTGTCGATTATCGCCACACCGCCGGCACGCCGTCTTGCGGTGAAAACCTTTGTGCAAGAACATACCGATGACACCATTAAAGAGGCAATCCTGCGTGAATTGCTGCGTGGTGGTCAGGTCTATTTCCTGCACAATGAAGTCGATACGATTGACCGTGCCGCAGCGCATATTCGTACATTGGTGCCGGAAGCCCGGGTGATTGTGGCACATGGCCAGATGCGTGAACGTGAACTGGAGCAGGTCATGCAACAGTTCTATCATAAAGAATACAATGTTCTGGTCTGTTCGACTATTATTGAAACCGGGATTGATGTCCCGAATGCCAATACCATTTTGATTGAACGTGCAGACAAACTGGGCCTGGCACAATTACATCAGCTCCGTGGCCGAGTCGGGCGCTCGCATCATCAGGCCTATGCCTATTTAATGGTGCCGTCTTTAAAAGCCTTAAAAGGCGATGCCGAAAAACGTCTGGATGCGATCCAGCGTGCTTCGACCTTGGGGGCCGGATTTATGCTGGCCACCGAAGATCTGGAAATTCGCGGGGCAGGTGAATTACTCGGCGAACAGCAGAGCGGTTCAATGCAGGCGATTGGTTATAGCCTGTATATGGAAATGCTGGAAAAAGCCACCAAAGCCATTCAAAAAGGTAAAACCCCAAACTTCGATGCACCCTTGTCATTGACCGCAGAAATTACCCTGCATATGCCAGCGCTCATTCCGGATGATTATCTCGGAGATGTGCATCAGCGTCTGTTGTTCTATAAGCGTATCAGTAATACTGATACTCAGGAGAGGCTGGACAATATTCGGATGGAATTGATCGACCGTTTTGGCATACCGCCACAACCGGTCAAACAGCTCTTTGCCGTGCATCAGATTCGTCTCAAAGCCGAGCAGCTTGGCATCACCAAAATTGATATTAGTGCTCAAGGTGGGCATGTGGAATTCGCGCCAGATACCCCGGTTCAGGCCATGACCATTATCCAGATGATGCAGAAACATCCAACCTATTTCCGGATGAATGGCGGGCAACGTCTTAAGGTCATGGTCATGCTGGAAGATTACCAAAAGCGGATTCAGTTTATTCAGGATTTGCTGGACAGTCTATTGAAAGAAGTGGGCTAATTTGATTTAGACTAAATCAGTTTAAAACTTCATGATACATTTCATTTTCATTGAAATTTTCAGGAATGATAAACCAGATTTTTTAATGAAATGTTCGAACAAATTCTCGTGATGCGCCTTGCAACAAATCATGAGAATTTGTCTTTAAACACATTGCTTTCAATATTCAGCTTCGGTTGGATATGTTAGTATTAGCCATCATTCTAATTTTGCATCATTTATAAAGATATGTTTAGTTTGCATCCACAACTTGCTCAAGATACTTTTTTTGTAGGCGACTTTCCTTTGTCAACATGTCGTTTGATGAATGATATGCAATTTCCCTGGCTGATCCTGATTCCACGTGTGCCGGGTGTCTCTGAATTATATGAATTGAGCCAAGCTGACCAAGAGCAGTTTTTACGTGAATCAAGCTGGTTATCAAGCCAGCTGGCACGTGTTTTCCGTGCGGATAAAATGAATGTCGCGGCATTGGGCAATATGGTTCCGCAATTGCATTTTCATCATGTGGTTCGTTATCAAAACGATGTAGCATGGCCGAAGCCTGTTTGGGGTACACCAGCTGTTCCTTATAGCAGTGAAGTATTGGCACATATGCGTCAAACACTCATGCTGGCGCTACGTGGTCAAGGCGATATGCCATTTGACTGGCGTATGGACTGATTAGCCCCAAGTATTCCGAGATCTATGAACGATTGCGGACTTCAGGGAGTGACTGAATGCAATTAGACGACTGGATTCAAAAAGAACCACAACAGTTTGAATATTTTCATCGCTTGATGGGCTATATCATGCTGTCTCTGGTTCTGGTCGTCTTTCATTACACTGAACCGGATACCCAGTATCAGCTCTTTGTTCCTGTATTTTTATTCCTGATTTTATTGATTAGCTCGAAACTGTCGCGCTGGTTAATCTATCGCCATGATTATCGTATTCGGCGCAATGTTCTTTTTCTGATTGATGTTATTGTCATTGTAGTGGTTTTAGCCGCAGTACAGCTGGATCTGGTATTGTCCTTGCTGGGTTTGGTGGCAATACTCTATACCGCAATCAGTAATAAAATTTCATTGATGATGGCTTCTCTGGCCAGTCTGGTCGGGATCACCGTTTTTTATCTGGCCAATATTCTAGTCTTTGGTTTTGGGAATTATTTTGAACCGACCAGCAGTGAACTGACGGTTTTAGGCTTCATCTGCCTGATTACCTATTTTGGTGTCGGAAGTTTTTATCAGAGTGGTCGTGTGCAGTATATGACCCAGAAGAAAAATCATTATTTTGAACAGATGAACCGTTATATGGAATTTGCCAATCAGCTGAGTCGTTATGCGCCTGTGCAGTTGTGGCAATCCATCATGAAAGGTGAATCTGAAGCGAAAATTGAATATAAACGTAAAAAGTTAACAATTTTCTTCTCGGATATTCAAGGCTTTACAGAACTGTCTGAAACGCTTATTCCAGATGATTTAGCATTCTTGCTCAATGATTATTTGCGGCATATGACCGAAATCGCCAAAAATTATGAAGCGACTGTCGATAAATTTATGGGTGATGCCATCCTGATTTTCTTTGGTGATCCAAACTCTGAAGGCGTAGAGCAGGATGCCAAGAACTGTATGGAAATGGCGATTGCCATGCGTCAGCAAATGAAACTGCTGCGTGAGCGTTGGATTAAAATGGGTTATCCGCCACTGCATATCCGTATGGGTATTTCGACCGGTTATTGCCACGTCGGGAATTATGGTGCGACGCATCGGATGGCCTATACCATTGTAGGACGGGATGCCAATCTGGCAGCGCGCTTACAGAGCGCAGCTGAAGTGGATGAAATCCTGATTTCAGAAGATACTCATAATCTGATCAAAAATGATTATTTATGTGCGCCGAAGAAACCAATTTTCTTGAAAGGCATTAAAGCACCGGTAAGAACCTGGCAGCTAATGGAAAAATATGCATCGCAGAAAGTTGAGTATCAACGTTGGTTCGACTATGAATATAAAGGCTTTCATTTACTGCTCAATCTGGACGAAGTACAAAACTTTGAATATCCAGAATTGATTCATGTACTGGAAAAAATGATTAAACGTATTGAAACTCAGCAGAAATTGACCAACTCTCAAGGCATCGTCAAGCTTAAACTTGAAGATGAAGTGATTGAGCATCTCCAGCCACAAGACGAATTTGAATCACTCAAAGACTCCAAAGTAATTTAATCATTCTCATAAATATAAAAAACCACGTCTAAGCGTGGTTTTTTATATGATCTTTCAAGAAAAATCTTAATGATTTTCCGAAGCGTGATTGATGGTGTATTTTGGAATTTCAATTTCCAGATCTTCATCGACCAGTGTGACCTGACAAGAAAGACGCGAATCAGGTTCCAGACCCCAAGCGCGATCCAGTAAATCTGCTTCTACATCATCCATTTCTTCAAGGCTATCGAAGCCTTGACGTACCACAACGTGGCACGTTGTACATGCAGCTGACATATCGCAGGCATGTTCGATTTTAATGCCATTTTTGAGCAGGCTTTCGCACAGGTTGGCATTGTGTTCGACTTCAAACTCAGCACCTTCGGGGCAAATCTGCGCATGTGGAAGAACTTTAATACGTGGCATAGTCGTTACCTTAAATTAGTTTGAGTTTGACCAGTCGTCGAGTTTAGTGCCCTTAAGAGCGGCATCAATATGTTGGTTCATACGTGCTGCTGCAAAAGCATCACTATGTATTTTAAGCTGTTCAACTGCAGATTCAATCGCTTTGATGTCTGAACCTTGAAGCTCGGTTTCAAGTTGTGCCTGTGCAGTTTGCAGTGCTGCCAGTTGCTCTTCAGTCAACAGAGCGGCATCTACTTTTAGTGCCTGAACCAGTGCTTCCAGCTCACGCTGGGCTTCAACTTTGGTTTCATTCAAATGACGCAGATTTTTATCTTCCTCGGCAAATTTATAACCGTCAAGCAACAGGCGCTCGGTATCTTCACCAGATAAGCCATAAGATGGCTTAATATCAATTTGCGCATGCACGCCAGATGTTGTTTCTTTGGCAGATACCGTCAACAAACCATCAGCATCGACCTGGAAAGTTACTTCGATACGTGCCTGACCGGCTGTCATTGGTGGAATGTTATGCAAGACAAAACGACCCAGACTACGACAATGTTCAACCAGATCACGTTCACCTTGAACCACATGGATCAACATGGCAGTCTGGCCATCTTGATAGGTAGTAAATTCCTGACGACGTGCTACAGGAATGGCAGTATTACGTGAAATCAGACGTTCCACCAGTCCGCCCATGGTTTCAAGACCAAGAGACAATGGGGTCACGTCTAATAACAATGAACCATCGGTTGAGTTGCCTATCAGTTGGTTTGCTGTAATCGATGCGCCAATGGCAACCACTTCATCCGGGTTAATCGTGCACAGCGGTTCTTGGCTAAATACGTCACCAACTGCTTTTTGTACGGCATAAGAACGAGTTGAGCCACCCACCAGAACCACATTTTGAATGTCATCCAGTTCAAGCTTGGCATCACGCATCACACGTTTACATACGCTGATGGTTTTGTCCAAAGCAACTTTAATGATTTCTTCAAAGGTTGAACGGTCAAGGTTTAAAACTTGATCGAGTAATTGAATCTGAACAGTTTCAGCATCTGAAAGTGCTTCTTTGGCCTTACGTGCTGCCACAATAAAATGTGCATATTCAGCATCATCTAAGGTTTCGATGTTTAGCTGTTTCTTGGCCCATTTCAAAATTAAACGGTCCAGGTCATCACCACCGAGGGCAGTGTGGCCACCAGTCGCAAGCACTTCAAACACGCCTTGCGAAAAACGCAAAATCGAAACGTCGAAAGTACCGCCACCCAAGTCATAAATCACATAGTTGCGATCTGTACTCAAGTTGCTTTCCTGATCGAGGCCATAAGCCACAGCAGCAGCGGTTGGCTCATTCAATAAACGTAAAACATTCAAACCGGCAAGCTGGGCAGCATCTCGGGTTGCCTGACGCTGTGCTTCATCAAAATACGCTGGAACGGTAATCACTGCACCATTCACCGGATTTTGCAGACTTGCTTCAGCACGATCTTTGAGCTGCTTTAAAATTTCTGCAGAAATTTCAACCGGAGTTTTACGACCTTGTGCGGTTTCAAAAGCCGGCATTTCATTCGCTTCGCCCACCAAGGCATAAGGATGCTGGAATTTGATATCCGCTTGAGAGCGCCCCATGAAACGCTTGACTGAAACGATGGTATTTTTAGGATCGCTGGTAATAAAAGGCGCGGCTTCATTACCATATTGAGTCTGCTGTTCTGCATAATGCACGATAGAAGGAAGTAGCACACGACCTTGTTCGTCATTCAGCACTTTGGCTTTACCTGAAAGAACCGTGGCAACCAAAGAGTGGGTGGTGCCTAAATCGATACCAATCGCAATGCGGTGTTCATGTGGTGCACTTGATTGACCTGGTTCTGCAATTTGCAAGAGAGCCATAGTGTTACATCCTTTGCACGTTAAATATTAAAAATTAGAAATCATCATCAAGGTCAAAGCTGTCATCGTCCAGGAAGCGGTCTTCCGCCTTGTCGATATCTGCCATGACTTTAACAAAGAAGCGTAGTTTACGCACTGTATCGCGTGCTTCAGCCCAGTCTTCATCGGTATAGTCAATTTTAAACTCACGAACCAGCCCGTCAATCCATTGCTGTACTTCAACTTTCAGTGAAGTTAAATCTTCAGCAGAGGTGGCATCGTCGAGTTGTTCACGAATTTCCAGAGCGTCCTGCAAGAATTCAAAATCACTGATCGATTGATCTAAGTGATAATCCTGTTTCTTGAGGGATAATAAATACGCTGCACGGCTATCGACCGCTGACAAAACTTTAAAAGCCTGATTGATATCACTTGATTTAATCAGGGCCTGATCTTTGTCTTCAGCTTTATCGGGATGATATTGTTGCTGTAACTTTAAAAATTCAGTTTTTAAAGTTGTCAAATCAATATCGAGTGCTACTGGAAGATTGAACAGCTCAAAATGATTCATGGGAGATGGGGTCCGCGATTAATGTGCAAAAATAACTGTATAAATGCAATTAAAACAGTGTGAAACACACTGTTTTAATGTCAAAAGAGAATAACTGCCGGGTTTATACAGTGAAGGATTCACCACAACCGCATTCGCCTTTTTTGTTGGGGTTGTTAAATTCAAAGCCTTCGTTCAAGCCGTTTTTAACATAGTCCATCTCCATACCTTCAAGATAAACCAGACTTTTCGGATCAATGAATACTTTAACCCCAAACTGCTCAAATGCTTGGTCATGTGTATCGACTTCATCAACAAACTCGAGTACATAAGCCAGACCAGAACAGCCTGAAGTTTTCACACCAACGCGAATGCCTTCACCCTTACCGCGATTTTTTAAATAATTGCTGATATGAGTTGCAGCATTTTCAGTTAAATGGATCATGAAAACTCCGTTAAAATTTCAAAACGTGGAACAATTAAGCTTTAACTTTCTTGCTACGGTAGTCTTCTACAGCTGCTTTGATTGCATCTTCTGCAAGAACAGAGCAGTGTACTTTTACTGGTGGAAGTGCCAGTTCAGTTGCAATATCGATATTCTTGATTGCTTGAGCTTGATCCAAAGTTTTACCTTTGAGCCATTCAGTCACCAAAGAACTTGATGCGATTGCTGAACCACAACCATAGGTTTTAAAACGTGCTTCTTCAATCACGCCTGCATCGTTGACTTGAATCTGTAAACGCATCACGTCACCACATGCGGGTGCACCAACCATACCCGTACCAACGTTTTCAGCATTTTTATCTAAAACGCCAACATTACGAGGGTTTTCGTAATGATCAATTACTTTTTCGCTATAAGCCATGTTGCTTCTCCAAACCTCGGGGTCAGCCTTAGTATTATTAAATATGGGGGTTAAAAAACTTTTCTCAATGAGATAGCAACCGATTGGTCACTATCTCAGAATGAAGATTAGTGCTCAGCCCATTCAACTTTAGAAAGGTCGATACCTTCTTTAAACATATCCCAAAGCGGAGAAAGTTCACGTAACTTCTCAACAGCAGCTTTAGTGATACTCAATACATGGTCGATATCTTCTTCAGTGGTGTATTTACCAAAGCTGAAGCGGATCGAACTGTGTGCAAGCTCGTCTGAAAGACCCAATGCACGAAGTACATAAGAGGGTTCCAGTGTTGCAGAGGTACATGCTGAACCTGAAGATACCGCAGCATCTTTCAAGGCCATCATCAGTGATTCACCTTCAACAAAGTTGAAGCTGATATTCAAGTAGTTCGCTACGTTTTGTGTAGGATGACCATTCAAGAACACCTGTTCAAGGTCTTGTACGCCATTCCAAAGCTTGTCGCGAAGTACACGTAAGCGGGTTTGTTCAGCTTCCAGGTTTTTACCTGCAAGTTCAAATGCTTCACCCATACCCACAATTTGATGCGTTGCAAGCGTACCTGAACGCATGCCACGCTCGTGACCGCCACCATGCATTTCAGCTTTTAGGCGTACACGTGGGCTACGACGTACAAACAGGGCACCAATACCTTTAGGGCCGTAGATCTTGTGCGCAGAGAAGCTCATCAGGTCTACTTTTAAAGTTGAAAGATCAATTTCAACTTTACCTGCCGCTTGTGCTGCATCGACATGGAAGAAAATTTTGTTGGCACGAGTGATTTCGCCAATCGCTGCAACATCAGTAATCGTACCGATTTCGTTGTTCACCATCATCAGTGAAACCAGAATCGTATCTGGACGAATTTCTGCTTGAACCATTTCCGGAGTAATTAAACCGGTTTGCGGCTGTGGTTCAATATAGGTAATCTCAAAACCTTCAGACTCTAACTCACGGCACGTATCTAAAATTGCCTTGTGTTCGATTTTAGAGGTAATGATATGTTTACCTTTCGATGCATAGAAATGAGCCACACCTTTAAGCGCAAGGTTGTCTGATTCGGTTGCACCTGAAGTCCATACGATTTCACGTGGATCAGCTTTAATTAAATTAGCGACCTGTTCACGTGCATATTCAACTTTTTCTTCTGCTTGCCAGCCATAAGCATGTGAACGAGATGCAGCATTACCGAAGGTACCTTCGAATGTTAAACATTCCATCATACGTTCAGCAACCTGAGGATCTACCGGAGTCGTAGCTGCATAATCAAGATAAATCGGACGTTTCATGTCAAATACCTGTAACCGATAAAAGGGCTGAATCAAAGGATGCTGAATTTTGGCGTAATGACACTGTTTGTACATTGTCACGTGCAACCAGATCAGCAAGCGAGATTTTTGCTAAATAATCGGCAATGTGGTGGGAGAGTTCCTGCCATAAATCATGAGTCAAGCACATCGCACCATTCTGGCAGTTGCCTTTATGGTCACAGCGAGTCGCATCAACTGTTTCGTTTACAGCTTCGATAATTGCTAACACAGTAATTTCATCTGCATTACGTGCTAAATGGTATCCACCATTTGCTCCACGAACACTTGAAACTAAGCCATGGCGCTTGAGTTTCGCAAATAACTGCTCAAGATACGCAACAGAAATAGTTTGACGTGCCGCAATTTCGGCGAGCGTAATCGTTTTTTCAGAAGGCTGCAAAGCTAGATCAAGTAGAGCAGTCACAGCGTAGCGACCGCGAGTGGTTAGGCGCATGATTCGATACACATGGTTAGACTAGATGTGTCGATTTTAAGAATCCCGACTAAATTAGTCAAGTTATTTTTAGTAGACCTTAGTGGGATTTAATTTTTTCATAATGAAAGATTTAGATACTGAGCCAATTATACACTAATAACGTAATCAAAAGTATGCTACTCAGGCCAAAAACAATATTAATGCGCTTTTGACGGCGTTCGATCCGTTTCAGGCGGTTTTTATACTGTTTGACTTCTACTTGCAAGGTATTGATCTTGGAACGCTGCTCTTCAATTTTCTTTAAGAGTGGTGCTATACGCTTTTTGGACGCAATAATTTCCGTTTCATCAGTGGGTGTTTCAGACAGCCAGTGTTTCCAGTCGGCTAATACTTTTGGCAAGCTGAATACTGTTAATAAATCACGAAATTCGTCTTTCAAAACCTGATGACCATCAATGCGCATACTACGAATGCTACGACGATTGCCAAAAATAAAAATTTTGATCAGATCGGGGAGTGTGGTACGCACATCCAGATCTACAATGCGACCCGGTGCTTTATGGTCAAATAAAAGACCATTTGTGGTGAATTGCACATAAAAGTCGAAATATGGAATATAGCTATTGATTTTAATCGAGATATTTTCATCTACAAACTTCTTGGCTTGTAATGCAACGACACGATCATGCTTGAGAATGAAGGTAAATATTGTTTCTAAAACAATTAACGTCATCGTAAGCAACAAATGCGGTTGATTTTGACTTTGTTGCGATTCGCTCATATACAACCAATCCTTACCTGAAATATAAAGTGAAAAAGCTTCCTGCCTGTGAAGAGATTTCAGGGTTAAATCAAATTAGACTTGAAATAAATTGCTTTGTAGAACAGTTTAGCAAATCTATCAAGTACTAAATTTGCTATTATGCAGTGATTTTGTAGAATAATTTATAATAATTGCGCAGAAAACAAACAGGAGCCGTGCACATGGACAAGTCAAAAACAGCACAAGACTCAGCTGAAGCTTTAAACCAGAAAACAATGAAAGCCAAGTCCAAATCTGCTTCGGAGCGCAAATCGGCTCTTGATTTTCGTAAATATACCAAACAGATCTGGCTGGCTGGACTGGGAGCATTTTCACGTGCCGAAGAAGAAGGCAATAAACTGTTTGACTCACTGGTCAAGGTTGGAGAAGAACTGGAGTCTAAAACTGCAGATATTGCAGATCAAACTGTAGAAAAGGTCTCAGAAAAGGCCAAAGAGTCGGTCACAGAGACCAAAGATAAAGTGGAAAAGCTGATCGACAACTCTGTTCAGCACTCATTGAATCGTATAGGATTAGTCACACTCAAGGATGTACAACATTTGGAACGTTTAATCCTTCAGTTACATGCCAAGGTTGATCAGTTGACTGCGGAACAAGAAAAAATGCAGGAAGAATTGTCGAAAAAAACACAAATAAAATGACTTTATTTATTATTCAATGTTTTTTTCGCATATTTTTTGAAAAAAAAGAGGTTCTTAAGTATTGCGTTTATACCTAAAGCATTGCTATAAAGGCGTTATGGCATGTTAAACAAATTCTTGAACCTTAAATAAACGATATTAAGAGGACGTAATCTTCATGAATAAATCAGAATTAATTGATGCAATTGCAGAGAAAGGGGGATTATCTAAGGCTGACGCAGGTAAAGCTTTAGATGCTACAATTGCTTCTGTTACTGAAGCTTTAAAAGCGGGTGATACAGTTACTTTGGTCGGTTTTGGTACTTTCGGTGTAAAAGAACGTGCTGCACGTACTGGCCGTAACCCACAGACTGGCGCTACTCTTGAGATCAAAGCAAGCAAAGTGCCTAGCTTCAAAGCGGGTAAAGGCTTAAAAGACGCTGTAGCTTAAGCTTACCCAGCGATGAAACGCGCCTTCTTTGGCGCGTTTTTTATTGATAAAATAAATTGTGATGATTAACACATTCATTCAATGGGTATTTTCGGTTAAAATCCTTTGCAAATAAAATATTGGAATACTTATGGAAGCTTTTCGTAAAGTTATTAAGGGTTGGTTGGGTAAAGTTTTACTCGTTCTGTTTTTGACCCCGTTAGCGCTTGTAGGTATTGAAGGATATTTTAGCGGCGGGAGCTCTGATGCGGCAAAATCCGTGAACGGAACTGAAATATCTCAAAAAGAATTAGAGTCACTGACGAAATCATTTAAAGAACAATATCTCAGTTATGCCAATGGCGATGAAACCTTGCTGAATCAAAGCTTCATTGACCAGAAAGCCATGGATACTTTGGTTTCACGTACCTTATTGCTACAACAGGCAGAAGAATTAGGCATCAGCCTGAGTGACCAGCAAATTGTACAGATGATTGCCCAGCAGCCGACTTTCCAGCAAGATGGTAAGTTCTCTGATGCTTTATATGAGAACTATCTTAAATCAATTGGCATGACCAATCGTGCTTTAGTCGAAAGTTTGCGTAAAGATCATGCGCTGAAAATGCTGTCTTCGACATTCCTGGACTATCCACTGGTGAGTCCGGTCGAAATGCAGCAAATTGCCGATTTACAGACTGAACAACGTCATATTCATATTTCCAGTATTAATCTGGACAGTTATAAACAAGATGTCAAAGTCAGCGATGCTGAAGTCGCTGCCTATTATGAACAGCACAAGGCATCGTTTACACAGCCGACCAGTGTCGATGTAGACTATGTGGTGTTGAAGCCAAGTGATATTCAAGCACAGGGTTTGGCAGTGACAGATGCTGAGCTTCAGGAAGCGTATACAGCCTTTGTTGCGATACAAAAACAGGCAGTTAAACCAGAGGTGAAGCATATTTTGATTACGGCGGACAGTCGTAGTGATGCTGAAGCACAAAAACTGGCTGCAGAAGTGGCAGCGAAAATTAAAGCCGGTAACACTTTTGCACAGGCTGCAGCACAATATTCTGAAGATCCTGAATCCAAGTCTAAAGGCGGAGCAATTGCAGTCTATGAAACTGGCGTATTTGGTAGCACATTTGACCAGACTGTTAGCTCTTTAAAATCAGGTCAGGTCTCTGCTCCTGTGAAAACAGATTATGGCTATCATATTATTTCTGTGCAATCACCTGATGTGGCTGTGCCATCTTTTGAGTCACAAAAAGCACGTTTATCTGAAGAGGTTTTGGCTGCTAAAAAATCCAATGCATTCTCCGATACGGTGAATAGCTTGAATGATATGGTGGTGGGAAGTGATTCTCTGGAGGTCGTTACACAAGAAGTGAAAGGCGTGCAGGTTCAGAAAGCCCAAGGAGTAAAACTTTCAACCCGTGACCCAGTGTTGAGCGATGCCAACCTTAAAGTCAAACTGTTTAATGATGATGTCAAAAATGGTGATCGTAATGCTTCATCAAGCATTCAGTTGGCCAATGGTGATGTGGCCTGGATCAAGGTGCGTGACTATCATGCAGCTGGTGAACAAACACTGGCAGAAGCGAAACCGCGTGTTCAGGCTCAATTGATTGAAGACAAAGCCGCTGCTTTGGCAAAAGCAAAAATTCAGAAAGCTCTGGATGAGTTCAAAACCAAACCTGCTGCATCAGTCGCCAAAGGTGCTTTGATTTTTGAAGATGCTGGCGTGTATACCCGTGCTGAAGGTTTGCTAAAACGTGATGTACAACGTGCCGCTTTTAGTCTTCCGACACCAAAAGCAGGCCATTGGTCAGTGACCACAGCGAAAATGCCAAATGAGCTGGTCGTGGTTGCGGTATCAGAAGTAAAGAAAAACCCGGTGGATGTATTGAGTGCAGAGCAACGTAGTGAGTTGGTGAAGTTGTATCAGCAACTTCGTGGTCAGCAAGAATTTGATGACTATACGCGCTACCTGAAATCTCAGGCAAAAATCAAATAAGACGATCTTGAATAAAAAAACCAGCCTGCGGGCTGGTTTTTTATGCTCTAGCCAAATGAGGGTTTAAGCACGAATAATCAGTTCATAACCGGTATATTTACGCATATTGATTACACCGGTATCCAGAATTAAATACTGACCTTTAATACCCTGTAATTTGCCACGAATCACCGGAGTTTTATCCAGATTATGTGATTTAATCTTTTCTGGATATTGCTCGACCGGATAAATAAACTCGCGTGCCAATTCCTGCTCAAGCACTTCAATATTTTCATTAAACTCAAGATTCTGATTAAATTCTTCACGAATGCTTTGAATTTTAGGTGCAAATTCTTCTAACAGCTGTTCACGGACTTCAATCAGATTCAGTGGTTCTGCTTCACCTTTGAGCAGCTTGCGCCAGTCTGTTTTGTCTGCGACCTGCGTACCAAACATGACTTCCAATTTGCCAGAGAGGCGACGTGAGCCAACTTTCATAATCGGCAGGGCTTGGGTTGCGCCCTGATCCAGCCAGCGGGTCGGCATTTGGCTGGTACGGGTAATCCCGACCTTCAATGCACTGGAATTGGCTAGATAGACAATATGCGGTTGAAAGCAGACATTCTGGGCAAATTCATCTTCGCGGCAAGTGCCTAAATGATAATGACAGGTTTCTGGCTTCATGATGCACATATCACATGAAGCATTGGTCTTAAAACATTTAAAACAGTGACCTTGCGAGAAAGATTTTGAGGTTTTATTGCCACAAGATACGCAATAAATTTTCCCTGTCCATTCAATCTCGATGTCTTGGCCCAAATTAAATGGAAGATCGATTTCTGCACGATCCAGAATTAATTTATACTCAACATTTGCCCGCTGTATCTGTTGATCAGTTACACTAAGGTCTTTGAGGCCGACATGCATTTTATGGCAAATGCCCTGAAGTTCCATAAAGATTACTCACTTAAATCATAAGGATGCAGTTATGGCTGAGCAGAATGTCATTACTTCAATGCTAGACGATTTCGCACAGGAACAGCCAATTCATACTGCTATTTGTATTGGGCAGGACTTAAGGCAAGTCCAGTTTCAGCCATCTATTCAATGGCACTATTTTAGCGTATCTGGCTTTTTAAATCTGCCTTTTCAGCAGCGTTATGACCTGGCTGTGGTAATGCTGGATACGATAGAAACCGAAAACTTGTCTGAACAGATCATGAGTCAAATCTTGGTGAAATTGCGTGATTTATTTGCTAAACGTCTGGTGGTGATCAGTCGGCTGCAAGATGAAAAACTATTGAGAGCTTTGGGATTTACCCAGCTGATTGACAAGACCACGCACGGGGCGGATTTTGCGCTGTGGCAGTTTAATATTTTAACCTATAAGCATGTGCCCGACTGGTTTAATTCCAAGTTCTGGGCCAATCCGGAAAACTGGGATAAATTTCGCTGGTAAGCCTGTGCCTGCTTAATTGCAAATATTAACACAATCCTGCCTAGACAATATGAGGACAGACCGTATTCTGTAACTATGATGCATACAGGATATAGAGCATGACGAATCTGAGTAATATCGTGGAAATATTGGCCAAGCAGGCATTGGGTGGCGGGCAGTCTCAAAAGCGATCTTCACAGCAGGGTGGTCTGGCAGATATCCTGGGATCGGTATTGGGTCATTTGAATAAATCTCAGACTCAACAAGATCAGAGTCAACACAATCAGAATCAGCAGAATCAAGCCGGCCAGCAGACCCGACAAAATGGTTTGGGTGCAATTTTAGGTTCAGTTCTCAGTCAGTTAGGTGGTGCAAATCGTCAAAGTACTGCTCAACCCCGTTCAGGATTGGGAGGAGGTTCGACTGGCAAAACCTTATTGATTGCGGTGCTACCTCTGGTACTGGCCTGGATTCAAAAACAGGGTGGTTTACAGGGTGCATTGGATAAGCTTAAAGGACAGGGGTTGAATAGTCAGGTTGATGACTGGGTGTCGACTGGCCCGGGTGAAAATGCCAATGTCGATCCGCAGCAGGTACAAAATCTGTTTGATGATCAGGAAATTGAAGAAGTTGCACAGCAAACTCATGCGCCTAAACAGGATGTGTATAGTGCAATTTCACAAGTTTTGCCGCAGATTATTGACTCACTTACGCCACAGGGTGAACAGACCAGTAAGCAGGAAGCCAATAATGATATTCAAAATGTCTTGAATATGGTCTCAGGGCTTCTCAAAAAATAAATTCCATCATGTAAAAATCCCGATTTGAGTCGGGATTTTTTAATGCTATGCAGACTTTAAAATCGCTAATCTAGGTTCAGGCTAAACAGCTGGTTAGAGTCACAGATTTTTTTGGCAATATAATGAGATTTTCGGGTACGAATTAAAATAATTTGCGATTGAAAACCCAGTTCACCAAACTCTGGCTCTACCTGTACATAATGCAGTTGCCCATATTCATCTCGAACCCGCGCTTGAGCAGAAAATCCAGGGCGGGCATTGCCACTTGAAATCGTTGCCAGACGGCCGAGCAAATTGACATTATTCTTTTTATATTTGGGTGGAATGACCTGATCCAGACAATGAATCATGAAAATCGTAAAAAAAGTGGCAATAATTAAAGCCGGAATAATCAGATAATAAGCCGGCAGAAACTCAAACTCCTGAGAATAGATCAGGAATTGTAAAACATAGCCAGCAAAGCTGAAATTCATCAGAAAGAAAAATACAATTAGGGTTTTGGAGAATTTGACATTCAACAGGTCTAATTGTTGAAAATTATAAGGTGAAATTTTTTGCAAAAATTTGCTGGATCTGAGTCCAAAATAGAAACCAATGGTTTTCACCACGCCAAACAAAATAATCGCCAATAAACTGAGATGAAAAGGCATCAGATTATAGTCTAGAAAAAATGCAGGCATGGTGAAGTCCGTTTTAAGTCTTATTCTGTGAGGTAAATTCCACCATCAGAATGCACGGTAATTTCTACTTTTTCAAGTGATTGACCTTGGCAAGGCCCGGAAATACATTCACCACTTTCTACCAAAAACAGTGCACCATGCGTTGAACATTCAATAAATTCCTGATCACGATCCAAAAACTGGTTTTCCAGAAATTCCAGCTCGACTTGCAAATGCGGACACAGGTTTTGATAGGCATAAAAGGCTCCATCGCGCTGAGTAATAAAAATAATATCCCCATTCTCCAGTTCAAAAGCTCGGGCTTCACGCTCTGGAATATCTTCGGTCATACAAATTTTAAACATTAAGCACATTCCTTCTGAAAGTCTTGTAATAATGCCGCATAGTCTTCAATCGCTAAACGTGGGCCAAATTGCGAAACTACCTGACTGGAAATTAAAATCGCCAGTTCAGCCGCAGTTTTAAGGCCTAGGTTGGCATTCAAGGCATACAAGAAAGCCCCGGCAAATGCATCACCGGCACCATTCGTATCTACTGCAGTAACTTTGCGGCCAGGAACTTTAAATGTATTGTCGTGATCCGAAATAAGTGCACCCTCGGCTGACAATGTAATGACAACGTGTTGGCTGAGTGTTTTTAACTTAACTAGAGCCGCGTCAATATTATCGGTCTCTGTATACATCAGGGCTTCTTGCTGGTTACACAGCAACAGGTCGACACCTTCTGCAATCATTTCATCCAGACCGGCACGCGCATATTGCACCATGGCAGGATCCGATAAAGTTAAAGCAATTTTAACTCCGTTAGCGCGGGCAATTTCACGTGCCTGTTTGACGGCATGGCGTGCTGTTTCAGAAGTCGATAAATAACCTTCGATATATAGCCATTTCGCAGTATTTAGCGCACTAAAATCAATTTGTTGATCCGTGAGTTCAGCAGTAATACCTAGATAAGTATGCATGGTACGTTCAGAATCAGGACTCACCAGAACCATACAAGTTCCCGTTACACCTTCGCTGATCGACTGGATTGTGGTCTGAATGCCTGCATCATTTAAACCTTTCAGATAGATTTGCCCCAGTTCATCATTACCAACACGGCAACCATAAAATGCAGAACCGCCAAGTGCAGAAAATGCCACGGTAGTGTTGGCTGCTGAACCGCCTGAAGCCTGACCTTTATAAACTTGAGTCGCTTGAAGATTTTGATAAAGCGTGGCCTGAGTATCACCATCTGTCAGCTGCATGGTGCCTTTTTGCAAGTGATGTGCAGTTAAAAAGTCGTCAGACACTTTAAATTCTTGGTCAATCAGCGCATTACCAATTGCAAAAAGATCAACATTTGCCATGTTTAAATATCACATTAAAAATGAAAGTGCCAAGTTTACACGATTGCTTGGGATTGCTGTAGTTTGCTGAATCATTTTCAAATATTTTCCAAGAATGCTGTATTTTATTCAGTGACTATCTTTGGTCTAAGATTTGACTTATTTTTATGCACTACGTTGCTGTAGCATTGATTTAAGCATCAAATTTTATTTATAAGGATATATCGCGTTCGACATGATACTTTAAAGTCGTTCTGCGAAGATCATTCTTCACAATCATTTCAAATAGTGTGCGTATATGGATATTAAAATTGTAAAAGTTGAACAACTTCCTGACCAAGTCGAAGCGCTCGCAACGCTGGCGCGCAAAGAAGGCTTAGATGTGTTGGATAAGTTAATTGAAGAATATCGCACCGGTAAAAACTGCTTTGCTCAAGCCAATGAACATTTACTGGTCGCGCATGATGGCAAAAAACTGATTGCCTGTGGTGGCCTAAACCAGCAATGGGGCGATAATGGCATTGAAGAGCGGATTGGTCGTGTGCGCCGTTTTTATGTCCATCCAAAATATCGGCTGCATGGGGTCGGTAAACAGCTTCTGGCTTATCTGGAACAGTTGGCAGCTCCGCATTATTCGGCCTTATGTCTGCAAACAGATACCCGACTGGCTGCAAGTTTTTATCAAAAACAGAATTATGTATTTGTGGAAAATAATCCAAGTTATAACTACTTCAAATATTTGATTTCGTGATCTTGCGGCTGTTGAGCCAGACTTAGCCAGTAAATTTGATGATTTAATTTTCAAATGATCAAGTTTACTTAATTCGATCAAAATCCTCGGTTTTCAACGTGAATAATTCAGATAACTAAAGCTATAATGTCCTTAGTTATTTTAATTAAAGCATTAGGAGATCGCATGACTGTAGATGTCACTGAAACCATTTCTCAAACTGTACATCCTGCGTTTCAGTTGTTACGTCAACAACATGTTGAAGCTTTAGACATTTTTGTGTCTGAATATAAACATAAAGTGACTGGTGCCACACATTATCACCTGGCGACCAATCACGATGAAAATGTCTTTCTGGTGGCGTTTCGTACCCAGCCGATGGATTCTAAAGGCGAAGCACATATTCTGGAACATACGGCACTTTGTGGTTCAGAAAAGTTCCCGGTGCGCGATCCATTCTTCCTGATGATCCGCCGTTCATTGAACACCTTCATGAATGCTTTTACTGCGGCAGACTGGACGGCTTATCCATTTGCAACGCAAAACAGCAAAGATTTTCAAAACCTGCTTGAAGTGTATATGGACGCGGCATTTGCTGCGAACCTGAATCCACTGGATTTTGCTCAGGAAGGCATTCGCATTGAACTGGAAAATGGCGAGCCAGTCTATAAAGGCGTGGTCTTTAATGAAATGAAAGGGGCGATGAGTTCGCCTTCAGACCAGCTGTATCATACGCTGGCGCATCATTTATATCCGCATACCACGTATCATTATAATTCTGGTGGTGATCCTAAAGACATTCCTGACCTGACTTACCAAGAGTTAGTTGATTTCTATAAGTCACATTACCATCCAAGTAATGCAGTGTTCATGACCTTTGGCAATAAAACCGCTTTTGAATTACAAGAGCAGTTTGAAAATCTGGCATTGTCCAAATTTGAAAAAGGTCAGACTTTATATCCAACGCCTGAAACCCGTTTGACTGCACCATTGACCGTTACAGACAGCTATGCAGTCGATGCTGAAGATCTTCAGGACAAGACCTATCATGTGTTGTCATGGTTATTGCCTGAAGCCAGTGATATTAAACTGCGTTTGGGTATGCGTTTAGTCGAAGGGATTCTGCTTGAAGATTCTGCATCACCATTGCGTCATTATCTGGAAACCTGTGGTTATGCCCAGTCGACCGGTCCATTTATGGGCGTGGATGACTCTAATTTCGAGATGACTTTCTACTGTGCGGTGCAGGGTTCAAATCCTGAACATGCAGAAGAATTTAAAAATGGTGTGTTCAAGGTGCTGGAAGATGTTGCCTCGAAACCGGTCGATCAGAACATGGTCGATGCAATCCTGCATCAGATTGAATTGCATCAGCGTGAAATCAATGGCGATGGCACGCCTTATGGTCTGAGCCTGATTCTGAGCGGTCTGGGTAGTGCGATTCATCACCGTGATCCGGTCGAAGTCTGGGATGTGGATTCTGCCATTGCTGCGGTTAAAGAAGAACTGCAAGATCCAATGTGGCTCTCCAATCTGATTAAAGAATATTTGCTGGATAATCCGCATCGTGTCCAACTGACGCTGATTCCGGATGCAACGAAATCAGCCAAAGAAGCGGCCGATGAAAAAGCCCGTCTGGTTGAAATTGGCAAGAATCTGACCGAAGAGCAGAAAGCAGACATTATTGCCCAGACTGAAGCATTGAATGTGCGTCAGGATACTCCGGATGATTTGAACTTGTTGCCAAAAGTTGGCCTGGAAGATGTACCTGCGGAATTACAGGTGGTTCAGGGCCAGTTACGTGAGATTATCTGTAATCAGGTCGATACACCGTTGAATCTGTATCATGCCGGTACCAATGGTATTTATTACCAACAGGTTCTGGTCAATATTCCGGATGAAGTGGTGCAGTCGCCGTATTTCAACCTGCTGTCGATCCTGATGGGCGAAGTCGGTGCGGGCGAATATGATTATCTAGAATTCCAGCAGCTGCAAACTGCGGTGAGTGGCGGTCTGGGCATGGGCGCATCCTTGCGTTCTAAAGTCGATGACAAAAACAAGATCAGTGCCTGGTTGACTTTGACGACCAAGTCGCTGGTTAATCATCTGGATGCGATCCGTCTGTTGAAAATCGGTTTTGAACAGCTACGTTTTGATGAGAAAGACCGTATTGTTGAGCTGTTACAACAGCGTAAAACACGCTGGCAGTCGCGTATTTCCGGTTCGGGTCATAGCTATGCGATGCAATCTGCATCTCGTCAGCACAGTGCCTTGGCATTGCGTGATTATCACAATACTGGTCTGGGTGCATTAAACTGGCTGATCGAGCTGGTCTCTAAAATTGAAAAAGATCCGGCTGAATATGATCTGCTGATTGACGAGTTAAAACGAATTCATCGTGTCTTGTTGCAAGCCCCGAAGCAGTTCCTGCTGGTGTGTGAAGAGCCGCAATCTGATAGCTTGATTGAAGAAATCCAGAATGTCTGGGACAAACTGGCGGTTGATCCTGCACCGGTTGCACTGACTCAAATCGAAAAAGTGACGCATGATCAGCATGAAGCCTGGTTAATTCAGGCCAATGTCCAGTTCTGCGCGGCTGCTTATCCGGCGGTCGAAGTGGCGCATCCTGATGCTGCTGCCTTGATGGTGCTGGCGGGTTATTTACGTAATGGCTTCCTGCACAGTGCAATCCGTGAAAAAGGTGGTGCTTATGGCGGTGGTGCCAGCTATGACGGCAATGCCTGTTCATTCCGTTTCTACAGCTACCGTGACCCGCGTCTGGCAGAAACCTTTCAGGACTTTGATGCCAGTATTCAGTGGTTACTCAATGCGCCGCAACAGCCGCATCAACTGGAAGAAGCGATTCTGGGTCTGATTGCCAGTATGGATAAACCGGGTTCACCAGCGGGCGAGGCAATCACTGCATGTTATGCCTATCTGCATCAGCGTACACCAGCATTCCGTAAGAAATTACGTGAACGTCTGTTAAATGTCACACTGGATGATTTAAAGCGTGTTGCACAAACTTATCTGCTTGAGCAGCAGGCTACTAAGGTAGTCGTGGCGCCAGTGGCAAAACGTGAAACGCTGGAGCAGCTTGGTTTTGTAATTCAACAAGTTCTATAAATAAAAAAATGAGGATAAGGGATGGCGCTTAATTCGTTTAGGCGCTCAACTCTGCAGCTGAGCGTTGTGCTGGGCTGTACAGTTGGGACGCAAGTGAATGCGGAAGAAAAAATAGTGGTGAATAGTCCCATGCCGGCAACGGCTGAAGCCTGTGCAGCACTGGAAATCAGTGCAGAACGTCTGGCCTGTTATGATAGCTTGTTTAAAATAGCGATTATCGATAAGCCGGTGATCGTTTCTGAACGTCGTGCAGCAGTAGAAATTGCGCCTGAACCTGATAATTTAAAAGCCAGAATGGGACAAACCGTTTCTAATATTTATGCTTCTGAAGGATCAAAGCTGACACCAAATCTGTCTTTGCTGGATAGTCGCTGGGAATTGTCTCCGGAAAGTAAACTGGGTACCTGGAACATCCGTTCTTATCAGCCAATTTATCTGATGCCCGGTTTTTGGACTTCAAAGAAAAATGAATTACCCGAGAGTGAAAATCCCAACAATATAGAGACAGAGAAACAGAATCTCACCTCGACTGAAGCTAAGTTTCAACTGTCTTTAAAGACCAAGGCGGTTGAAAATATTCTGGGGAATAATGGGGATCTCTGGCTCGGTTATACTCAGTCTTCACGTTGGCAGGTCTATAACTCGGAAGAGTCACGTCCGTTTCGTGAAACCAATTATGAGCCCGAAGCAAGTTTTGTTTTGCGTACCAATTATGACCTTTTTGGTCTTAACTGGCGTATGTTGGGACTAACCATTAATCATCAGTCCAATGGCCGTTCTGACCCGTTGTCGCGTAGCTGGAACCGCGTCATGCTGAATCTGGGCTTTGAAAAAGACAATTTTGCCCTGATGGTTCGCCCTTGGTATCGCTTTGAAGAGAATCGTGACGACGATAACAATCCCGAGATCAAGAACTATATTGGACGCGGCGACATGACGGCTTTTTATCGTCATAACGAGCATGATTTTTCCTTGATGCTGCGTCATACCTTAAAAGGCGGTGATGACAATCGTGGTGCAATCCAGTTTGACTGGTCATTCCCGATCAGTGGCCGTTTACGTGGTCAATTCCAGCTTTTTGATGGCTATGGCGAAAGTCTGATTGATTATAACCATCGTGCCACTTATGTGGGCTTGGGTGTTTCCTTAATGAACTGGTTCTAAGTTTCCAGGCTTCATCATTTTAGAATTAATATAAAAAAACCATGCTGTAGCATGGTTTTTTTATTGGGTGGTTTAACCAATCTGGATTTCTGAAGGCGGATGTTTGATTCGGCTCTTTTTCGGGGTAGCAATGAAATAAGCTAAAGTCAGTGGCCCTAAACGCCCTGCAAACATTAACAGCATCAAAATAATCAAACTGGCAGGTTGCAGCTCTTCGGTTATTCCTCGGGTCAAGCCGACCGTGCAGGCTGCTGACACGGCTTCAAACAACAGATCGAGAAAGTCATGTTCAGGTTCCAGAATTAATAAACTCATAAAGCCCATCACAATTAAGGCAGCTGTAATACAGACCACGGCCAGTGCCTTAAATGTGGTTTTTTCGGGAATAGAATGATTAAACAGACGGATTTCATCTTCGCGTCTTAAAAAACTGATCACGCTAATCAATACAATAATAAACGTGCCGACTTTAATTCCGCCCGCCGTACTTAAGGAGCCGCCGCCAATAAACATCAGAAACATGGTGACGAGGGTCGATGCATCACTCATTTGCTCCATCGGTAAGCTATTAAAGCCTGAAGAGCGGGGAACAGTGGCATGGAACCAGGCATTCACGGCTTGATCGCCTAGACTCATCAGGCCCAAAGTTTGCGGATTAGAGGCTTCGAGTAGCCATAGTACAATAAACGCACTCAGATTGAGCCCCAGAATCGTCGAAAGAATGAGCTTGCTATTGGTACTTAACTTGCGCCAGCGTCTATGTTGCTTGACATCCATCAGCACCAGAAAGCCGATACCACCAATGATATACAGCATACTGATGGTAAAGGTGATCAGATACTGCCCTGAAAAGCTCATCAAGCTATTTGGAAAAAGCGAAAATCCACCATTATTGAACGCTGACACACTATAAAAGGCAGCATAAAAGAGTGCTTCACTGAATGGATATTCTCTGAGCCAGGACAAGGTTAGAATCAGCGTACCGATAGCTTCAAAAAACAGGGAATATAAAAATACCGCTTTAATGGTAAAACTGACTTTTTTCAGGCTGGTCTGGCCAATCGATTCCTGTGCCATGACTTGCTGTTTGAGCCCCATCTTGGGTGCCAGACTCATCACTGCCAGAATGGCAAAAGTCATAAAACCCAATCCACCGCATTGCAGCAGAAACATAATGACAACCTGGCCAAATACCGTATAGGCTTCACCGACATTCACTACGGACAGTCCGGTAATGGTCACCGCAGAAGTAGCCGTGAAAATGGCTTGCAACCAGCTGATATCACCCTGATGGGCAATAGGTAACATCAGTAGCAGTGAACCGATCAGGATTAATCCGAGAAAACCCAAGGCCAATAAACTCGGCGGGCTGAGATTAATGGTTCTATGTTGCTTTAAGTCAGAACTTCTCATAGCGCTTTAAAATATCTGGCGAGATGGCGTAAAGGCTCCAGTAATCCTTCAACCACAAGAATATCGCCTTCCTGCAGAATCAGGTCGGATGCGACCTGGTATTGCACCACTGATCCGCGCTTATGTAATAAGGTGGTGATTTCAGGGGCGTGCTTCATCAGTTGGTTGAGCGGCGTAGCATGATGATCGGCATGAATCTCAATTTTGACAATATAATGATCATCTTCCAGTGCCATATAACGACTGACCATCGGGTAGCTTAAAGACTGAGCCACACGCACGCCCATATCTTCTTCAGGATGAATGATTTTCTCGACATTGAGATGGGTCAGAATCATGTGATGGGATTTGGATTTGGCTTTTACCCAGATTTTTTTGACGCCCATATTTTTCAGGTGCAATACACACAAAATACTGGCTTCAATATCTTCTCCGATCGCCACGACTACGGCATCACAACGCTGCACATTCAGTTCATCCAGCACATGCTCATCGGTTGCATCGGCAATTACAGCATGGGTCAGTTGATCAGAAATATTTTCTACATATTTTTTATTCAGATCGATTCCGATCACTTCATGATTCAGACTGATCAGTTGCGTGGCCACAGTCGCACCAAAACTACCCAGCCCAATCACTGCAAATAATGCCATGAATATTGTCCTAACTATTTTTATTACATCTCAATTTTAGTGTAAGAGAATTTCATAAAAATTGCGCTGTTATTCAGCAAGCTATGCCGAGATAAATAGTATGATCATGATTTTGAGTTGCACATAAAAAACCGCCTCGAAAGGCGGTCTATATTTTAACAATTACTTCAGGAAGCGCTGATAGCCCAGATTATTGGTAATTTCCTGATATGGATAGGTAATGGTTTCAAGGGTTTCAATCAAGCCATCCGGATTCTGCTGCGCATCGGTCGCCTCCAGACCCACTAGAACACGCCCTTCCGCAGCGCCGTGGTTACGGTAATGGAACAGGGTAATGTTATGCGTTGGGCCAAGACGTTCCAGGAACATTAATAAAGCACCAGGACGTTCTGGAAATTCCACCCGGAACAGGCGTTCATTTTCAATATCGGCATGACCACCAATCAGGTAACGAATATGCAGTTTTGCCACTTCATCATCAGACAGGTCATCGACGTCATACTGGAATTTTAGCGTTTCATAAATTTCCTGACGTTCTTTTTCACCATTTTTTAAGCTGATCCCAACAAATACTTGAGCAGCAGAGACATCACTGGCACGGTAATTAAATTCGGTAATATTGCGACCTTGCAAAGCGCGACAGAAGTTGAGGAATGAACCTTTCTGTTCCGGAATCGTCACGGCAAAAATCGCTTCTTTACGTTCACCGAGTTCGGTACGTTCGGCGATATAACGCAAACGGTCGAAGTTCATATTGGCACCGCATACAATCGACACCATATTTTTGCCTTCGATTTTATGTTCTTCGACATATTTTTTAATGCCGGCCAATGCCATAGCACCTGAGGGTTCGACAATGCTGCGGCATTCGTCATAAGTATCTTTAATGGCTGCACAAATTTCGTCGGTATTGACCAGTACCACATGTGGTTCTACGATCGGGCCAGAATTATCTGACTTTTGCAGGCGAATCACTTCAAATGGTTTTTCACCAATTTGTGCAACGGCTGTACCGTCAGCGAATAAACCCACAGAAGGTAAAATGACACGTTCATTGGCCTCTAAAGCTGCTTTTAAGCATGCCGATTCGTCATATTCCACCGGAATGACTTTGACATGCGGGGCAACATCACCCAGGTAGGCTGCCACACCTGCGATCAGGCCACCGCCACCTACCGCTACAAATACATAATCGACATCACGCCATTGACGCAGAATTTCATTGGCAATGGTACCTTGACCCGCCATCACCAGCTCATCATCATAAGGCGGAATAAAAGTCATGCCATCTTCTTGAGCACGTTGAATTGCATATTTGTTGGCAACGTCGAATGAGTCACCATGTAAAACAACTTCACCCCCAAGGCGTTTTACCGCTTGGACTTTAATATCTGGTGTTGTTTTTGGCATTACGATAATGGCGCGAATACCCAATTTTTTACCTGATAATGCCACGCCTTGTGCATGGTTGCCTGCTGAAGCTGTGATGACACCACGTTCCAGTTGAGATTTCGGCAATTGACTAATGCGGTTATAGGCACCGCGTAGCTTGAATGAAAAAACCGGTTGTAAATCTTCACGTTTAAAGCGGATGTTATTATTGAGTCGTTCGCTAATTCGTGGTGCTGCTTCGAGTGGGGTTTCGATTGCAACATCGTAGACCGTTGCTTGTAATATTTGTCGAACCAAACGAGACAGCATGTTAATTTTCCATCTAACAGTTTAAAATAGGCGCTTATTGTAACAAACCATACGGCTTTGCGGTTCGAAAATACTGCAAAAGTCCAAAATAGTTGAGTGAAGCCATGAGTCTATATGCAACCCAAGATGAGAAAAAACAAGCAGCGGCCCGTGCTGCTCTGAAACACTTACCAAAAGGCGGCATTTTAGGCGTAGGTACCGGAAGCACGGTTAACTTTTTAATCGATTTATTGCCAGAACTTCAGTTAGAAGCGGCTGTGGCAAGTTCTGAAGCAACGGCGCAACGTCTTAAGAAGTTAGGCATTGAAGTGGTCGATATGAACTCTGTCGGCGGACTAGATGCTTATGTCGACGGCGCAGATGAAATTGATCGTCATTTGCATATGATCAAAGGTGGTGGTGCAGCACTGACACGTGAAAAAATTGTGGCATCGATTGCGAAAAAATTTGTGTGTATCGTGGATGATTCAAAATGGGTCGGACAATTAGGACGCGATTTCCCGCTGCCAGTTGAAGTGATTCCTATGGCACGTTCTGCGGTTGCACGTAAAATTGTCTCTTTGGGCGGTGATCCTGCATATCGTGAAGGTGTCGTGACTGACAATGGTAATGTGATTTTAGATGTGCATAATCTGAATATCTTAAATGCACTCGAGCTTGAAAAAACGCTTAACAATATTCCTGGCGTGGTCTGCAACGGAATTTTTGCGATTAATAAAGCGGACATCGCAATTGTGGCAACCAATGACGGTATTGAAGAACGTATTGCGGTTTAATCCTTTAATTTTATAAATTAAATCCCCCTAAATCTCCCTGAGCGAAGTTTTAAAGCACTGCTTTAAAACAAGTGCAAGAAGGGAGATTTTTAAAAGCCCCTCTTTGAAAAAGGAGGGTTAGGGAGGATTAAAAATAAAATCAATAAAATATGACCCCAAACCTGCCTGAAATCCAAATTACTCGAAAATTACGCGCAACACGCTTAAGACTGCGTGTAGAGCCGACGCAAATTAAATTAACTGTGCCGCAGTTTTGTACACAGCGCCAGGTTCAAGAATTTTTAAAACAATCAGAACAATGGCTGATTAAAACCTGGCAATCGCAGCAGGAAAAAGTCCAAAAAATAGACCGAACGCTACCAACTGAGCTGCAGTTGTTTAATTTAAACGTGCCAGTTCAGATTCATTATCAAAGCCAGAAACATAACTTTGTTTTCGATTCTGAGAAGTTACAGCTCTGTGTCAGTGATCGACATCCTGAAGAATATTTAAAAGCCTTTGTCATCAGCTATGCCAAAGACCAGCTTCCCCTATATTTAAATCTTGTCTCACAGCAATGCAATCTGCCTTTTAAGAAGTGCAATATTCGCCAACCCAAAACCCGGTGGGGAAGTTGTTCTGCTCAGCATGACATTATGCTGAATAGTGCTTTGGTGTTATTTCCCGAAGAAATTACCCGTTATGTCGCGGTACATGAACTGGCACATACCCAATATTTTGATCATAGTCCAAGGTTTTGGGCGGAAGTTCAGAAATATGATGCAAATTTTCAACAGCATCGGAAAATGCTAAAAAATACGCCGTTGCCATATTGGTGGGAAGCTTAAATTGAACTGAATAGAGAATGAGAGGGAAATAAAGGCTTAAAATAGCCTAAGCAATATAGATGTTACTTTTCCATCTCTCTTTAATTTTGAAATTGTGTTCAGTACTTATAAAAAACCAGTAATCCCCGCTGAAACAGTTTAGAAAACCTCAACTTCCTGTCATACTACGCAGTTACGAAATGGAAACTTTGATTTGAGGTAGTGATCGTGATTACTGTTGGTATTGTCGGTGGTACAGGTTATACAGGCGTTGAATTGTTGCGTCTTTTGCTACGACACCCAAATGTACAGGTGAATGTACTAACATCACGTACCGAAAATGGTCGCCGTGTAGATGACATGTTCCCAAGCTTACGCGGACATACCGATCTTCAATATTCAGATTTAAATATCGATGAACTTAAAAAATGTGATGTCGTGTTCTTTGCAACGCCGCATGGTGTTGCAATGAAACATGCCGAAGCGCTTGTGGCTGCAAAGACCAAAGTCATTGACCTGGCGGCAGATTTCCGTTTACAAGATCTGCAACAGTTTGAAAAATGGTATGGCATGCAACATGCTTGTCCAGAACTGTTAAAAGACTCTGTTTACGGTTTATCTGAATTGAATCGTGAACAAATTAAACAGGCCAATGTAGTTGGAAACCCGGGTTGTTATCCAACCACGGTTCAGTTGGGTCTGGCGCCAGTATTAACATCAAGTGACGCATTAGTGAAACCTGAAAGCATTATTATTGATGCGAAATCAGGTGTGTCGGGTGCAGGTCGTAAAGCAAGCTTGGGCGGCATCTATACTGAAAATGCCGATAACTTTAAAGCCTATGGCGTAGCAGGTCACCGCCATCACCCTGAAATTGTCGAAGCCCTGGAAAATATCTCAGGTCAAAAAGATGTGTTTGATCACATTTTATTTGTTCCGCATTTGGTGCCAATGATCCGTGGTATGTTGTCGACCATCTACATCGATCTCACTGAAGCAGGACAAGTAGCAGATTTACAGGCATTGTATGAACAGTTCTATGCCAATGAAACTTTTGTCGATGTCATGCCAGCAGGCAGCTCACCAGAAACCCGTTCAGTGCGTGGTGCCAATCAGTTGCGTATAGCCTTGTACAAGCCGCAACCGACCAAGCTGGTAGTCTTGGTTGTACAGGATAACTTGGTGAAAGGTGCAGCAGGTCAGGCCGTACAAAACATGAACCTGATGTTCGGATTTGCCGAAGATGCTGGCTTAAATAATATTGGTTTATTACCATAAGAAACGTATTAGAACTTCACACACATTTAGATTTGGATTTAAATGTGTGTCTTGAATAAAGCAAACAAGAGATCAAAATGCCGAATAACGAGTCAAATACGACCATTCCTCAGGAACCAGCTGCAAAAAAATCTTTGATGAAAGGCAATACGCCCTTGGTCATTGGTGCGGCTGTATTGATCTTGAGTAGTGGTGTGCTCGGATATACCGTAGGACACCGTCAGGGTTTGACTGCGGCGGGTTATGATGCAGATGCAGAGCAACTGGTCGATGTGGTACAGACACAAAAAGCCAGTCTGGAAACATTAAATAAGAATCTGAATACTGCGGTTCAGGAGCGTGATCTGGCGGTGAGTAATGCCAATGATCTCTATCTGGCCATGACCAAGGCGCGTGATGAACAGGTGCAGGCTGAAAGTGTCGGAACCATTTATCGCGAAATTTTGCGTCAGCGTGGTGGTTTGGCATTGGCGGTTCAAAACCTGTCGATTAAACCTTTGCCGGAAAATGCCTTTGAATATCAGATTGATCTGGTTCAGGTCAGTCCAGGCAAAAGTCGTGCCTCCGGGAGTATTGAATTACGCTTGATTAAAGGGACTGAAATTCTGGTGGTGCCACTGGAAGACAAAAACTTTAATTTTGAAAATTATGAGCGTTTAACCGGTCGCTGGAGCATGCCAAAAGGCTTTAAGCCAGAATTTATTGAGATACGTCTCAGCGGTGCCAAACCGGTGATCCGTCGTTTTAGCTGGGAACAGGGCAAAGCAGTTGAAAATCAGTCTGCCGCCTTGTCAGAAATTCCGAAAACCGAAGCAAATGCAAATTAAGTGTGAAATATAAATCTTATGCCAAGCAATAAACGTCAAATGTGTTTAAGTGATATCAAAAATTCTTTTTATGAATCTGGAATTGTTGATTGGCATATCAGCCCGCGTTTAGCAAATGAACCTCTGGAAGGTGATGATTCTGACCTTGCTGTGCAGACTGCACCGCCAGAACTGAAACGTCCGCCCTTATATGCTGTCGTTTTAATGAACGACGACTATACCCCGATGGAATTTGTAATTGAAATTTTACAACAATACTTTGCAATGAATCTTGACCAAGCTACACAAGTAATGCTAACTGTACATTATGAAGGAAAGGGTGTAGCTGGGGTCTATCCTCGAGACATTGCGGAAACCAAAGCGAACCAAGTCAATAATTATGCTCGATCACAAGGTCATCCATTACTTTGCCAAATAGAGCCTAAAGATTAAGGGGGTTACATGCTCAGTCGTCAATTAGAAGTATCACTACGTTTGGCTGTCAGCATGGCTCGTCAAAAGAGACATGAGTTCCTGACCGTAGAACATTTATTATTAGCCTTGCTTGACAATGACTCTGCCGTAAATGCGCTTAAAGCATGTGGCGCAGACATTATCGTGTTGCGCAAGGAATTAGAAGAATACGTAGAACAGCATACCCCTAAGCTTGGTGAAAATAGTGATCAGGCACCACACCCAACAGAAAGTTTTGACCGGATCTTGCAGCGCGCGATTTTTCACGTGCAATCTAGCGGTGGTGATCGGACTGTAGAAGGTGCTGATATTCTGGTTGCGATGTATTCTGAGCGTGACTCATTTGCCGTCTATCTATTGAAACGTCATCAAATTAATCGCCTTACGCTAACTCAGTACCTGTCTCATGGTACGCGTAAAGAAGAAGTACAGGGTGAAGAAGAAATTGAAGACCTCGATGGTGAGTCTGCATCTTCAGCCAGTTCAGGTCCGCTTGAACTGTATACGACTAATCTCAATATCGAAGCGCAAAAGGGCAAGACCGATCCACTGATTGGTCGTGAAAAAGAAATTGAACGTGCCGCTCAAATTCTGTGCCGCCGCCGTAAAAATAACCCACTTCTTGTCGGTGATCCGGGGGTCGGTAAAACCTCGATTGCAGAAGGTTTGGCATGGTTGATCGTTAATGGTAAAGCGCCAAAACCACTCGAAAATGCTGAAATTTTCAGTCTGGATATTGGAGCATTGGTTGCCGGAACAAAATACCGTGGTGACTTTGAAAAACGCTTGAAACAGCTTTTAAATGCGCTGAAAAAGAAACCTGAAGCTGTGCTGTTTATTGATGAAATTCACATGATTATTGGTGCAGGCTCCAGTATGGGCAGCACCATGGATGCATCGAATCTGATCAAGCCTGCATTGGCCAATGGCACTTTACGTTGCATTGGTTCAACCACTTTTCAGGAATACCGTCAGGTCTTTGAAAAAGATCATGCTTTGTCACGCCGTTTCCAGAAAATCGATGTGAATGAGCCATCTATTTCTGAAACCATTGATATCCTACGTGGCTTGAAATCGAAGTTTGAAGATTTCCATCATGTGCAATATGACGATCAGGCATTGGTATCTGCGGTTGAACTTTCTGCGAAGTTCATCAATGACCGTTTCTTGCCAGATAAAGCCATTGACGTGATTGATGAAGCAGGTGCGCAGCGCCGTTTAAAAGCTGAACAAGATGACAGTTTGATCACGGTAGAAAACATCGAAGATATCGTGTCGAAAATTGCGCGTATACCACCAAAAACGGTCTCTAAAGATGACAAGAGCGTACTGGAAAATCTTGAGCGCGATCTGAAACGGGTGGTCTTTGGTCAGGATGAAGCGATCGAAGCTTTAGCGTCTGCCATTAAACTGTCTCGTGCCGGTTTGAAATCTCCAGATAAACCTGTGGGCAGCTTTGTTTTTGCTGGCCCAACCGGTGTCGGTAAAACCGAAGTGACCAAGCAGCTGGCTAAGCAGATGGGCGTAGAGCTGGTTCGCTTTGATATGTCCGAGTACATGGAACGCCACGCAGTGTCGCGTTTAATCGGTGCACCTCCGGGCTATGTCGGTTTTGATCAGGGTGGTTTGTTGACTGATGCGATCCATAAAAATCCACATTGTGTGCTATTGCTTGATGAGATCGAAAAAGCGCATCCAGATGTCTTTAACCTGTTATTGCAGATTATGGATCATGGTTCCTTGACTGACAATAACGGACGTAAATCGGATTTCCGTAATGTTGTCCTAGTCCTCACCACCAATATTGGTGCTGAAAGTATTTCACGTATTAGCATTGGCTTTATGGAACAGGACAATAGCAACGATAACCAGGAAGCGATGAAGAAAGCCTTCTCTCCGGAATTCCGTAACCGTCTTGACGGCGTGATTCAGTTCAAGGCATTGCCAAGCAGCATCATTGAAAATGTCGTGGATAAATTCCTGACCGAACTTCAAGCGCAACTTGATGATAAGAAAGTCATGCTGGAAGTGGATCAGAGTGCGCGTGAATGGATGTCAGAGCAAGGCTATGACCGTTTAATGGGCGCACGCCCAATGCAGCGTCTGATTCAGGAACACCTGAAAAAACCATTGGCAGAAATGATCCTGTTTGGTGAACTGGCTGAAAATGGCGGTAATGTTGCAGTGTCGGTGAAGAAAGAAAATGGTAAAGCTGTTGGCTTAAAACTTGAAGTCTTTGAAGACCAGACTGCTGAACCTGCTTAATCAATATGAAAAAATAAAACCCGTGCAAGCACGGGTTTTTTCATGCACTCATATTTTAAATCATCACATTCATTCATACAGTTCAAAAGACAAATCATGGATATTCAAATTACCAAGCTGCTCACCACTTTTTGCCTGTTTCTGGTCACGGCATTGATGGAAATTTTAGGCTGTTATTTTCCCTACCTGATTTTAAATCAGGGAAGAAGTCACTGGTTGTGGATTCCAACAGCTCTGGCTTTGGCGGCTTTCGTCTGGCTACTCACCTTGCATCCGGCTGCTTCTGGACGGATTTATGCCGCTTATGGTGGCATCTATATTTTTTCGGCGCTAATGTGGTTGCGCTTCGTTGATCAAGTCACACTGTCACGTTGGGATTTGCTTGGCGGGATGGTGGTAATACTGGGGGCACTGATTATAATTCTACAGCCGCAAGGTTTGGTGCGTTAGCAGGATATAACAGCAAACCTCATCAAAAAGAGGCAGCTATAGCGACCTCTTTGTTTTCTTGATGTTTTAATCCTGAATAAAAGCCAATATCTTATTTCTTTAGACTATTTCAATTTGCAATCTTTCTGGGAAATATCAGTTTTATAGGTTTGTGTTTGCGAGCTCAGGCTGAGCTCGACCTTGTATGGGTTTTCAATCTGATAGCGATGCTCAAAGAAAATCTCGCAATTATTGAGCAGATTATTACGGATCATTTTCATCACTTCTTTGCGGCCCAGATCTTTTTCAAATTGGCTAAAATCCGGTGTGGTGATTAAACCTTTCAATGTGGTTTTATTGGCACTTAACTGTAATTGTTCAATAATTGTATTCTGATCGATCTGTAAAGGTAAAGTTCTGGAATCTTCTGCACTGAGTACCGCGAGTAATTCATTCAGTTCAGCTTTTTTCTGAATTTTAAATTTGCTGTCAATAATATTTTTTTCTTGAAGATATTGGTCAAATTCAGAAGCATGAACGGAGAAGGTGGCACTGCTAAAACCTGCCAATAGTGCCAAGGCCCAATATTTATTTTGCATTGTATAACATCACTTTTTATTCCATTTCAATCATGATTATAAGAGCTGAGACAAAAAAAGCACCAGAGATTGGTGCTTAATTTGTGAAGATTCAGCTTTTAATTTAGTCTTTTTTCAGATTTTCATTAATCAGGAATTCAACCAGGGCTTTTTGTGCGTGCAAGCGATTTTCAGCTTCATCCCAAACCACGGCATTTTTATGGTCAAGCAAGTTTTCTGAAATTTCTTCGCCGCGGTGCGCAGGTAAGCAGTGCATAAACAAACAATCCGGATGCGCAAGATCCATCAGGCGTTCATTCACTTGATAGTCTGCAAAGGCTTTCTCACGGATTTTTTGTTCTTCTTCCTGGCCCATGCTTGCCCAAACGTCAGTCACAATCAGGTCAGCATTCACGGCTGCATCTTCCGCGGTATCGACCAGTTCAACACAATGCGCAAATTCAGACAGGAATTTTTCTTGTGGTTCATAACCTTTTGGCGCTGCAATTTTCAGATTAAAGCCCCACATGTGTGCTGCTTCAATATATGAATTACACATGTTGTTGCCATCACCGATCCAGGCAACAGTTTTACCTTCGATTGAGCCGCGTTGCTCTACATAGGTCTGCATGTCAGCAAGTAACTGGCAAGGATGGTGATCATCTGTTAAAGCATTAATCACAGGAACTTTTGAATAAGATGCAAAACGTTCCACGATATCATGACCGAAAGTACGGATCATCACGATATCTAGCATGCTTGAGATCACGCGTGCAGAATCTTCAATCGGTTCACCGCGGCCTAACTGGGTATCGCGAGAAGACAGGAAAATTGCGCTACCACCAAATTGGCTCATGCCAGCTTCAAACGAAACACGCGTACGGGTACTCGATTTCTCAAAAATCATGCCCATCACTTTACCAACAAATGGTTGGAACACTTCATTGTTATGCTGTTTGCGCTTAAGCTCAATTGCGCGTTGCAAAATCTGGTTAAGTTCTAAAGTTGATAAATCGCGTAAGGTGAGAAAGTGACGGAGAGCCATTCGTTACTCCACAATAATTGCCGAAAAACTCGATCAACAATCAGTTGTTGGTTAGTTTAAGAAAAAATACGGAATCGGCTAATATACTATAAGCAATGAAAAATGCAAAAAAACTAGACTTTTTGATGACCGTCTAAAAAGCGATCCACACAATAACTGATGTATTTGTCGATTTCCTGATCATCTTCTTGTATGGAAATTCCCATCAGGATGCGCCATTCCAGATTACGCAAAATACCAAAATATAGCTGAGCCGAATATTGCGGATTTTCACAATGCAATAAGCCTTGTGCATCTGCCTGTTCTAAAGCAGTGGCAATCGCACTCTGGACATGTACAGGACCATGTTCATGAATATGCTGAGCCAGTTCTGGATTACGCTGACTCTGTTCCAGAACCAGACGCATAAAGGCTGAGTTTTCAGGTTGCATGATCTGATGATAAAAATTCAGCAAGGTGTGAACCAGATAACTACGAAAATCCAGTGCCATCAGTTCGATCGGAATGCTGATATCTTCAAAAAACTTGATACGACGATAATCACAGATGGCCTTAAACAAGCCTTCTTTATTGCCAAAGTACTTATAAATGGAGGCTTTGGAGCCACCTGCATGCTGAACAATATCATCGAGAGACACAGCATCATAACCCCGTTCCAGAAACAGCTCGGTTGCACTGTTCAGCAGCGCAATACAGCGCTCATGACCACGTTTGGTCTGCGGCAGGTCTTTGGCGAGCGGTTCTAGGACGAGGTCTTGCATAGGAGATAATACATCAACATGTCAATAAAGATTGAAACGCCATCATAGCAAATATATGTACATATTTCATAATTGCACCGCATAAGCGCAGTATTTGCCGGATTAGGTAAAGTAAAACTTAAAAATTTGACTAAAGTTTTAGAGTATTTGTTCTATCAGATTGTGGAATGAGCAAGTCAAATGAGTATACTCGAGTTTCAATAATTATAGCCAAGACTGTGGAAAAGGAAGATGACAGAACAAATGTCTGCAGGTCTAAGATTTAGACAAGCACTTGAAGTCGAGAAACCATTGCAAATTATGGGTACGGTAAATGCCTATGCTGCCATGATGGCCAAACAAGTCGGTTATAAAGCCATTTATTTATCAGGTGCGGGTGTCGCGAATTATTCTTATGGTTTGCCTGACCTGGGCATGACCAGTCTGGATAATGTTCTGGAAGATGTACGCAGGATTACAGAGCGTGTTGATACACCTTTATTGGTCGATATCGATACCGGTTGGGGCGGTGCATTAAATATTGCTCGCACGATCAAACAGATGATTGCAGCTGGTGCAGCCGCGGTGCATATTGAAGATCAGGTGGCACAAAAGCGTTGTGGTCATCGTCCAAATAAAGAAATCGTGTCACAGCAGGAAATGGTCGATCGTATTAAAGCGGCGGTCGATGCGAAAACCGATGCAAACTTTGTGGTCATGGCGCGTACCGATGCGCTACAAAAAGAAGGCCTGCAAGCGGTGATTGATCGTGCTTGTGCCTGTGTTGAAGCGGGTGCAGATGCAATTTTTGCCGAAGCGATGACCGATATCACCATGTATCGCACCGTATGCGATGCAGTTGGTGTGCCAGTCTTGGCAAATATTACCGAATTTGGTGATACACCGTATTATACGGTAAATGAGTTGGCAGAGCAGGGTATTGGCATGGTGCTGTATCCATTATCAGCGACACGTGCCATGCAAAAGGCAGCCCTTGAAGTGATGCGTTCGGTGCGTGAACACGGCACTCAGGTGAATGTGCTGGATATTATGCAGCAACGCAAAGAACTCTACGAATTTTTAGATTATCACAGCTTCGAAGACACATTAGATAAACTGTTTAAACAGGAGAATTAAAAAAATGGCTGAAGGAAAAGTACTCACCGGCGCAGGATTGCGTGGACAAGTGGCAGGGAAAACTTCACTCTCAACTGTAGGCAAAAGTGGCGCAGGTCTGACCTATCGCGGTTATGACGTACAGGATCTGGCTGAACATTGCCAGTTTGAAGAAGTGGCTTATCTGATTTTCTTTGGCGAACTGCCAACTTCAGAGCAGTTAGTTGCCTATAAAGCCAAATTAAAATCTTTGCGCACGCTACCTCAAGCCTTAAAAGAAGTGCTAGAGCGTATTCCTGCCGATTCTCATCCGATGGATGTGATGCGTACTGGCGTGTCGATGCTGGGCAATCTTGAAACTGAACTGTCTTTTGAACAGCAACAGGATATTGCAGACCGTATTCTTGCCACTTTACCGGCAATTATCTGTTACTGGTATCGTTATAGCCATGACGGTGTGCGTATTGAAGAAAATACGGATGATGATTCAATCGGTGCACAGTTCCTGCATTTATTACGTGGCGAAAAGCCAAATGAACTGCATGAACAGGTGATGAATGTTTCTCTGATTCTATATGCAGAGCATGAATTTAATGCTTCGACCTTTACGGCGCGTGTATGTGCATCGACTTTATCTGACATGCATTCTTGTATTACCGGTGCAATCGGTTCCTTGCGTGGCCCTCTACATGGCGGTGCTAACGAAGCTGCAATGGATATGATCGAAAACTGGACTTCGCCTGAAGAAGCTGAACGTGAAATGCTGGGCATGCTGGAACGTAAAGAAAAAATTATGGGCTTCGGTCATGCGATTTATAAAGACAATGATCCGCGTAATGGCATCATCAAAATCTGGTCTGAGCGTTTAGCCAAAGATGTCGGTGATACGGTACTTTATCCGGTCTCAGTGCGCTGCGAAGAAGTGATGTGGCGTGAGAAGAAATTATTCTGTAATGCCGATTTCTTCCATGCTTCGGCTTATCACTTTATGGGCATTCCAACCAAGCTGTTTACCCCGATTTTTGTCATGTCACGTGTCACAGGTTGGGCAGCACATGTGATGGAACAGCGTGCAGACAACCGTATTATCCGTCCAAGCGCGGATTATACTGGGCCTGAACTGCGTAAAGTAGTACCGATCGCCGAGCGTTCTACAGCGGCTTAATATTTATTAATATCTTGAATAAAAAATAAGGTCTCAATCGAGACCTTATTTTTTATCGACTTAACAGGACTGGATCTTCAATGCTATAGCCTGTTTCAAAAGGAATCCCCAAATACTTGACTGTCACCAGCGTTTTATTCTGTTTAGGAACTTTATAGGCCTGGCTAATTTTTAGACCTTGCTGATAACTGACCGCTTGATGAGTCGGACTTTTTTGTGAGCCAGATTTGACTTGATATTGATAAGTCCATTTTGGCACTTTTTCTTGTGGATCGTACCAGGCAGCTGCCGTCCCTGTTGTGGTTTTTAAAATTTTAAGTTGTGGCTTTGAACTTTGAATCGGACTCAGTGGAACTAAACGTTTTTTGATTTTGGCAATGTCCTGATCAAACTTGCGACTGTCTTGGTCATAATCAATACGTTTGGTTTTTGGATTGATATATAAGGAGTTGACCTGAATCAACTGATTCGGTTTTGCGGATTTAAAATTATAATAATACAGCTGTGGCAAGCGCCCACGACCATCAAGGTAATGACGCATGACATAGAGCTTTTGCTCTTTGACTTCATAGCCTAGAATTTCAATATTTTGTGGGCCACCGACCGTAGCAAAAGCCAGACTGGGCAAGCCAAGAGGGAGCAGAAACAGCGCAGTTTTAATATTCATGGTTATTCTACCCGCAAAAAATAGATTAGCATTTGATCATGCTAATCTATCTTAAAATACAGTAGAAATAATGAAGCTTGTTGCGGCGTAATTATAAAACTAGATTAATGATTGAGTAGATTAATCATATCGTGTGCAACCACGGCAGACAGTTTATTCAGACGTTCGAGTGGAGTACCTTTCAAATAATACTGGAATTGATGCACTTGAGTACCATCATTAATTGCTACAAAAAAAGTCCCTTCCGGTTTCTCTGGTGTCGCACTACCACCGGGTTTAAGCAAACCTGTACAGGCAATAATCCAGTCTGCATCCCGGAACATCTTTTTACCCGCTTCTGCCAAGGCAACAGTAACTGGCATGGATTCGGCAGTGTAACTATTGATCAAAGTCTGGGGAATGTTTAATACCGAAGTTTTTACACCAACATCGTAGCAGACCAATCCGCCAGCCAGAATTTCGGCGCCGTCACTTTTACAGATGGAAAACTGGCTACATAGATATCCAGAGCTCGCACTTTCAATAAAGGCAATTTTTATATTTTTCTCTTCGAGTAAGTTGCAACAGGTCTTTATCATAGTCTCTATATTTTCTTTATGATCCGAGTGGTTTTAGCTTAATTTAGACAGATTTTTTCTGTCGTTCAACTCCGAGTATATTTATATTTTTATGAAAGTTAAAATTTTTCATGGATTAGTACAATTTGATACTGATTTGATCACAAAACCTGAGTGGTTAAAGCTTAGACTATTTTTTCAAATAGAGGTTTCTTCTCAAGCTGAACAGTGGTAAAAATAAAAATAAAGTGCTTAGTGAAAGTAGGGCGTTAGAATGAAAACCACAGTAAAATATGTAGTCTTAAAAAGTCTTGACTACCAATTGGGTACACCATTATTTCAGGAAGAAATTGATGCTGATGGTCAATATTTTGATCAGATTCCAAGCACGATTTCTTATCAGAATTTACAGTTCAAAGTAAAAAGCAAAGAGCTTAAACGTTTACATCTGGCTGAAGAGCAGGAAGATACCCAAACGATTATTGTTAAAGTTGTGAATATCTAAGATAAACCTTAAAGTGAATAAGCCTCTTTTTTTAAGAGGCTTATTATTTGGCTAACATTAAGTTAATAAAAGCTTTTTAAAAATAAAAAATTACCAAAATTAATGTCAGTCTGATTGATAAATATCTTTTATTAAAGTCAAGATAAATTGGAAACAACTTAGTCGTTATACGTGATTCAATGTTACGTATCGTATATTCGTTTATTAAAAAACTGTTTAGAAAAATTACCTTTTGCATGTTTTATTCCATTTTTAAAAATATTAATACTTAGGCTGAGTTATTGAATTTAATCATAAATATCATGAGCATAGATTTTTAATATATTTTACTTGATAATATATTGTTATTTTTTAAAATATTTTAAATGTCTTTTTTATATATTTTACTCAGGTTAAGTTATTCCTTTTATTGAATAATAAAAATTTCGAAACATATTATCTTTCATCATGTGTCTATTTTATTGGATAAAGTAATTTATGTTGCTTATTAATCTTGATTTCAACTACTTGGCTTACCATTTTTTACATTGAATTAATCTGTAACAGGTTATAGGTTAGAGAATTCTGAAAAATGCGTAGAGTAGATATTAAGTCGAAACTCTATCGGCTTTTAATTAATTTAAAGCAAATAGTAAGGAGTTACACCATGGCTAATAATCAACAGCAAGACCAACAGAAACAGCAACAACAGCAAAACCAACAAGGCACGCAAGATCAACAGCGTCAGCAAAACAACCAGCAAAACCCAAACCAGCAACAAAATAACCAGCAGCAACAACAGCCGCAGGGACAAAATAACCAACAACAGCGCGATCAGCAGCAACAACAGCAGCCACAGCGTAATCAGAAAAAAAACCAGCAATCTCAACAAGATCTGGAATAATCAACAGAACTAGCAGCCATAATAGAATTAACTAGCAGCGTGGGTATGATTCATAAGATCTGCCAAAACTGTAGCGTTAATTCTGTTTAAGCTGTACGTTCATAAAAAAAACCGCCTGAATTAGGCGGTTTTTTTAGGGTAAAAATTTGGTTATAGACGTTAATCAGTATGAATTAACACTGGATATTGGCTTTCTGCTTATAAAAGCTTAAGGCATTGTCTAAATCTGTAAGCAGTCCTTTTTCTGTATATTCCTGAGGCATAAGTTTTAATAAAGCCGGCATATAACGAGTTTTATATTCTTTAGGATATTGTTCACAGAGTATGCGTGTTCTTTCTTCTGGACTAATACTGGAAGAATCTAGTTTGTCCAGATAAGCACTGAGTTGATTATCTGATTGTTCAAATTGGGCTTTGAGGGCTTGATCAGGTTCCGCTGAACTGTCGGCTTGCTGCTTTTGGCAGCCACTTATTGTCAGACTTATCAATAAAGTAATCAGTATACGATTTATCATGATGTCAAAATCTTGTTATTTGTCATATCAAAAATTATAGAGAGAAATAGCCAAAAAGAAAGCAGTCATCTACCAACTTTAGAAGAAGTCAAAAATTCCTGATATTCACATACAGTACAGCAACAGGGAGTTTTATCCTAAAAAATGAACAAATTTATTGTTATGCATATTGATCTAAAGTGTCCATCTGTTTTCTCTTAAGCATAAAATTTAACGAATAAAATATATTTTGCCTAAATTAAAGCCATTCAATTAAGAAAAGTAACGCTTATTGCACATTTAGAAACATAGCCTCTATATATCACACACAGATTGACTGCTGGGCCAGTGATATCTTGGCTTCATTCCAAGAACTTAATGAAAATAATTAGAAAATCAGCACATTATAAAGCCTGCTTAATTTAGGAGAGTTAAGCAGGCTTTTTCTTGTTTATAAACACGGATTGCTCAATGAGAGCTTTTTACTTTAATTATTCTCTTTCACATAAGTTTTCATATACAACATAAAGCCTGAAAATTCTCTCAAGAGTGAAACATGAATAGATGGTATTTATATATCTCTTTTTATAAAAAGACAGGGCAAAGCTATGATGAGATGTATATGTGCATTTGGCATGGGTGTGATGGTAGGTTGTTGTTTTAAATCTTGCAAAGAAAAAATGTGTCATATGATGGGCAATGATCATTGTAAGAAGGATCAAAAGACTAAAAGTGAACCGTACCGGGTTTGTCGGAGAGTCAATATTCTGAGAGACTATCCCGATGACAAAATTAAAATATACCCCTGAAATCAGAGAAAGAGCGGTTCAATTATTGATTGAATCTGAAAAAGATTATC
>NZ_VOYD01000008.1:0-104217 GCF_013420435.1 Acinetobacter sp. YH01008 | reverse complement strand
GACCCATGATGCAAATTCCTTAATAAACCCATCTTTATTTTCAGGGGATACAAAATAAGCAAGGTCTTGCTCTACTTTCTTTAAGCTTTCAGTCAAGTATTTCATTGCAAGTTTTTTTAAAATTTAACACCTAAATTGTATATGTTTGACTATATTTGTCAATATAATTATTTACTATCAATCACTCCTTGGTTTTCGGATCAATCACGCCATCACGCATAGCAGTCTGTGACAATTGGTTAAAACTTTTCATTAAATCAGGCGAATCCTGACTTAAAGTTCTTAAACTGCCCGAAATGTTCTGGGTTAATTCTTTGTATTTCATTGCTTCACCTCAAATAAAGAAATCAGCATTCATTTATATATTCAATAGCTTATTTTTCTACCGGATAGCCCTGTTCCAGCCAGGCCTGGTAACCACCCTGAACCGACTTGACCTGGGTAAAACCCATATTCTGTAAGGTATCGGTTGCCAGTGCTGAACGTCCACCCGTACCACAAATCAAATAAATCGGCTGATCTTTAAGATGTTCCAGTGCCTGCTGGGTATCACAATGATGACTGGCTAAGGGATGCTGGTGAATTCGCATTTCCAAAATACCACGTGGATAATTCACCGCCCGGTCTATCGCTGCTGCTTGGAATTCATCTGGTTCCCGAACATCAATCAGTATGGTTTTATGGTTTTGCATCGCCTCAAACAATTCATTTACGCTGACTTCCTGAATCCGGCTTTTTGCATTCCGGATCAATTGCTCTGCAGTTTTCATCATTTTCATTCTTCCTCGGCCATTAAAACGATATTCACATTGCATAAACGATGCTCAGGGAGATTAAAGCGCTTTAGTTTAGGTACTTAATCGTCTGTTTTAGCCCATGAGCGCTGAATAGATTAAATACATAGCTACCCCAACCACGGTTGTGGCAAATATTTTCTGTACCTTGTTACTGTCAATCCGATGCATCAGACTGCGTCCAATGAACATCCCGACAATACAGGCCAGGACAAAGGCCAGTGTGACCGAAACAGGATATTGAAAGCCCTCCAGTACGTGTGCAGAAATGCTGACCCCACCAATCAGGAAAATAATCATGAGAGAGGTCGCCACGATGCTGCGCATATCGAGATCGGTGAATTTACGCAGGGCTGGAACAATAACAAAACCACCCCCAACGCCAAGCAGACCCGTTAATAAACCTGCCACTACACCAATACCAGCCAGAAAGGAGGCCGTTTTCACATTCCAGATCAGACGACCGGTCGTTTGATTGACCTTGCACGGTGCATTACCATGATCATGGACTTTATTAAAGAAGATCCGGTAAGCAACAATCAGCATGACCAGACTGAAAGCCAGCGTCAGCCAGACTGGAGAAACGATATCAGCCAGATGCACGCCATAACGGGCTGAAGGAATACTGATCAGCGCGATCCAGAGCGCAGCGCGATAACGTACAATACGCTTGAATAAACCTTCGAACGTTCCAACCAAGGCCGACAGCGTGACTGCCAGCAAGCCCACCGGCGCAGCCTGAGCTACCGTCCAACCCTGACTCGCCATCAGTGCCGGTACAGCCAGAATGCCGCCACCAGAACCGGTTAGACCCAGCAAGCCACCAATCGCCAATCCTTCCAGTATTAATGCCCACATCGCCCTCTCCCTTATCCACAAAAATGATTCAATAAAAGTTGAATTTTTTGTTGAATCACGACACAGGCTTATTTGAAGTAGTTAAGAGGAAGCTTGAGGTAAGAAACACCATTTGGTTCTGGCTCAGGAAACTGCCCTGCTTTCATATTGATCTGAATCGCCGGTAGAATCAGTTTAGGCATACTCAGTCCTGAATCCCGCTGGTTGCGCATCTGAGCAAATTCAGCTTTACTGATTCCCTGATGAATATGAATATTCTGTGTCTTTTGTGTCTGTATATCAGATTCACACACATAGGATTCACGTGTTTCAGGCAAATAGTCATGACATAAAAAGACCCGGGTATCTTCTGGCAACTGAAACAGGCTTTGTACCGAATCATAAAGCTGTTCTGCACTGCCACGCGGAAAGTCACAACGTGCTGTACCATAATCTGGCATAAACAGGGTATCACCCACAAAAACCGCATCACCAATCACATAACTCAGGCAAGCAGGCGTATGTCCCGGTGTTGGAATGTTATAGGCTTTCAATGTTCCGATTTGGAACGACTCATGATCTTCAAATAAATAATCAAAGAGCTGCTGGGCATTCCATTGTTTAATATCCAGATGATAAATCGCGCCAAAAGTTTGCTGAACAATACCAATTTTCTGGCTCATGGCAATCTTGCCACCTAACTCAGCTTTGAGGTATTGCGCTGCAGTCAGATGATCAGCATGGACATGGGTTTCCAGAATCCACTCGACCGTTAAACCCTGCTCTTTAATATAGGCAATAATTTTATCGGCATGAATAGTGGATGTACTTGCTGATGCCGGATCGTAATCCAGAACGCTATCAATAATGGCGCAGGCTTTGGTTGCAGGATCACGTACAACATAACTGAAGGTATTGGTATCTTCGTGAAAAAAATCTTTTACTATAGGTAAGTTTGACATCGTTAAGCTCCTGACCATTTACGGTGAATCCATACACCCACCAGCATTGCTACAATAAAATAGAGCACTTGATAGTGGCCCAAACCGATCAAGGTGAAACTTGGCGCCGGACAGATGCCGGCAATGCCCCAACCTGCACCAAATAAAACCGCACCTGTGATCAGTTTTTTATCTATCTGATTATTTTTAGGTAAATCAATAGGGTCATTAAATACTGTTTTCGGTTGCGCCGTACGTAATGCTTTCTGGAAGGGAATAAAGGCCACCGCAATCGCGCCCATCATGACAAAGGCCAGACTGGCATCCCAATCGCCAAACAGATCCAGGAAATCGAGTACTTTTTCCGGATTGGACATGCCTGATACCATCAATCCCACAGAGAACAGCGCACCAAATAAAAAGGCAAACACATTTTTCATTTTAGAATGCTCCTGTGATATGACGGATAATATAAACAGCGACAAAACCTGCAAACATGAAAGTCATGGTCGCGATGATAGAACGCTTAGACAGGCGACTGATGCCACAAATTCCGTGACCACTGGTACAGCCCGAACCTAAGCGTGTCCCAAAGCCCACTAGCAGACCTGCCACAATCATCATCAGTGGGCTGGCATTCAATTCGATTTCAGGTTGTACAAACAGACCATAAATAAACGGTGTGAGGATCAAGCCTAATAAAAACCAGATTGCAGGCGTTTTAAACATGGTTTTTGAGTTTAATACTTGCCCAATCAAACCACTGATTCCTGCAATACGGCCATTGACGTAAAGATAACCAACTACGGAAAGCCCGAGCATTAAGCCGCCAATAAATGCGATGAGGAAGTCATGCATGATGAATTAATCCCTATACAATATACTTTTTTATATTATATAATAAAAAATATTAATCAAGCAGTTTTATGGTAAATTATGTAAACTGCACGGGCTACATCAAAAGTTGTGAGGACATTTATGGATATGATTGCTGAAAATGCCAAAATTGATTTTTCTCAAGTCGATTTCGTCAGCCAATGCCTAAAAGTTTTGGCCAATCCTGATCGTCTGAAAATCTTATGTGTCCTGGTCGATGGGGAAATGAATGTTCAGGAAATTGAAGAATCTACTGACATTCATCAACCTACACTTTCACAACAGCTGACTGTATTGCGTAAGGCCAACATGGTTGGCACCCGACGTGAGGGCAAGCAGATTTTCTATCGTCTGAGTGATCCCAAGGTCTTGAGCCTGATGCAAAAGCTGTACGAGCTGTATTGCGCCTAGCCCTCCTCTTAATGCAACCAAAAAGAAATGATCAGAAGCAGCCCGCTAAAAGCAGTAAACAGGTTTAGCCATACAGGATGCTGGGTATAATAACCTTCAATAAATTCCGGCAGTCCCAGTGATGTCCATCCCCCTCGATATTGCAGGATTGAGGCGATATTCACCAACATGCAAAACACAATCACCGCAATCCCCATCCACTGTGCATAGGCTATTTTTTATGCATAACGTTCATGATCGACTAATTACAATAGCCGGTTGGATTTTTCAATCACAAAACCAAATGCAATTAATGTCAGACCATTCCGGTTCCCTGCCAGAGCGGTTCATTCCAAAGCAAACAATACCCGTGGATGATCCAAAGTGGACATATCTCATCCGATCTTATTGTTCAAAAATTTCTTTGACGTCCATCGCCAGGCCTTGAGTAGATTTAAATTCACCCTGGTTATTTTTCCAGGCCATCGACGGTGTGGAGAAAAAGCCGTATTTCCCCATTAGGGCCTGGTTGGCATCAATTTTTGCAGCAATTTCTGCAGGAATCTTTGCCATTTTCTTGAGCTGCTTTTTGCCTTTATTCTTGTTTATATCATTAAAAACTGCTGCTGGATTTTTCGACATTAACAATGTTGCCACCTGACCACGGCTTTCTTCACGGATCACACCGACCTGAATATGACGCAGCTGTACCTTGCCTGATTCGACCCAAGGCCGAGCCGCCTGCCAGAATTTATAGCAATATGGACAATTCGGATCGGAAAAGACATAAACCACTCGTGGTGCATCCGGCTTGCCATCCTGAATCCAGGTCGATTTTTCCAGGGTTTTCCAGACATCATCCAATACCGCTTTTTTCATATGCTTTTCAATCTGCTCATTGGACAGGCTTTTCCCTTGCGCATCAAACAGTTCGCCCTTGATATAATATTTGTCATCGTTGGAGATAAATACTGTATTGGAGTACTGGTCTTCATGCCCCACCCAACCGGTCATTCCTTGCGGTGCCGGAATCTGTTTTACAAACACAAAACCCTGTTTTTCAATATTCTGTTTAATATTCGCCTGCGTGTGCATGCTCATGATCAGGAACATGCCTGCACCCAGTACCCGGTAAATTCTGTTCATACTAAGTCCTTCCGTTTTTTTAAGGTTGATCTGAAATTCTGTTTAAATATTGCTGCAACATGGCCGGACTGAGTTCCCCCATATGCCGCTCGACCAGCTGGCCTTGAGCATTAAAAAACAGCGTCGTTGGCAGGCCAAAACTATTCAGCTGCTGTGGCAGTTCACCATATGGGTCCAGCAGGACATGTTTAAATTGAAACTGATGTTTTCTTAAATAGGCATTTACGGTGGCTACCTCCTCACCCTGATTCAGCATGACAAAATTCACTTGAGGATGCTGCTTGGCTGCTTTGGCCAATACCGGCATTTCGCGATGACACGGCGGACACCAGCTCGCCCACAAATTAATTACCGTGGGCTGGCCAATGAATTGGCTGAGTGGAATCTTATCTGTACCCAGACGTTCCTGTTCTAGTCCAGCAAAGGCTAGATCAGGAAACGCTGCTTCAGTTTTTAGACTGGATTTGAACGCGAGCCCAAGCCCGACCCAGAGTACAAAGATGATCAGCAAGATGGCTTTGAATCGGGTCTGCAACTGTCTGTTGCGAATGACATACCATAAAGTACCTATCAGCACCCCGCCCCATAAATGAAAACCTTTGTCCTGGATTTTCAGTATGTCGATGGGGGCTACAAAATACAGCTCGGCATTGAGTAGAACGAAAACAAGACGTGCACCCAGCATCCCTAGCAGAAAACTGCTCCAGAGCAAATCCTGACTTTGTCCAAGCAGCTGTTTAGACCATGAATACTTTCTGGCTAATCCAAACAGGACGGCAGATAACAGCATCAAGCCAGTGGCAACAATCATGAGTGTCCAGGGCAACATCAAAGGTCCCAGATGCAGCGCATCACTGGAAATCATCATAGTTGCTCCCCTTGTAGTTGCTGCAATGTGCCTAGTAAATGTGCCGCACTAAAGCTTCCGGTCAAGCGCAACTCACGCTGCTCCTGATGCGCTGCATTTAAAAATATAAAGGTGGGTGGACCGAGGATTTGCCATTCTTTTAGCAGCTCATCCTGACTTGGATGATAGTGGGTCAGGTCTAATTTGATACGAACCACATTTTGTAAAGCCGTCTGGACATCACTACGTGGAATCACTTCCTTTTCAATCGGTTGACAGGCCACACACCAGTCCGCATACACATCAATTACCACTGGCTGTGCAGGATGTTTGGCTAAAACCTGTTGCAATTCTGCGGCTGTACTGACCTTCTGCCATTCAAGCCGTGATTCCACATGGGCGACCTGTACCTGACTCCAGACATGATAGAGCTGCATACCTCCTGCAAAGACCAGTAAACCACTGAGCAGCATCAGGACTATTTTCGATACAGACCGATGCACATGGGGCAGCATCTTGAACCAGAAGTAGCCTGAACAGGTGATCAGTACTACACCCAAAAGGCTCAGGTATAAAATGCCGGGCAATAGGGGGCGGGCAAAATACAAGGCCAGGGCCAGCATGACAAAGCCAAAACTAAACTTCAGGCGATCCATCCAGATGCCAGGTTTGGGTAAAAGATGGGACCCAAATACAGCTGCGATAAATAGTGGCAAGCCCAGCCCAAGGCCTAAGACAAACAGATAGCTGGCACCCAAAATCGGTTGATTAAGCTGAGACACATAGATTAAGGCACCGGCCAACGGTGCACTCATACATGGCCCGACAATCAGTGCCGCGATCATGCCCATGAGACCAGCACCAATCAGCGTGCCACCCTTCTGCTTTTGCTGCCATTGATCCAGCCGCTGTAACATGCCTTGAGGTAAGGACAGCTGAAATGCTCCGAACAGATTAAGCGCGAACAAAACAAACAGAATGCTGAAAATACTGATGAATATCGGACTTTGAAACCAGCGCTGAAAACTGTAACCGAGCTGTGCCACAGCAAGTCCTATGACCGCATAGACCAGTGCCATACCCAAAACAAAGACCAGCGCAATCAGTGCAGCACGGTAGCCCCGGTGCTGCTGAACCAGAATTCCCGTTAAAATTGGAATTAAAGGTAAAGAACACGGTAAAAATGCCAGCAGAATGCCAAGCCCGAGAAAAATCAGAGCATTAATCAACAGACCTTGTTTCGACAGCAAACTTAAAAAATACTGGTCATTGTTCCACTGGTCATTCATGCCTGCTGATGAAGTTTGATTTTTAGGGTCTGTAATAAGCTGGTCGTTTTTCTCTGTTAATTCCACCTCAGGCTGCACGACAGGGTCGGAAACTGCAGCGACTTGCACTTTCTCCACCTTTTCTTCAGCCAGTGCTTGATCTGTACTTTGAGTTTGCCCTATAGCTTGGAGCTCATCTTTCTGAGTAGTCAAAATCTTTTCGTTTGCTTCTGGCTGTGTAGTGCTGGCCAGCAGCTTTTGAGGCTTGCTCAAGTTTTGCGCTGGAAATAAACCATCTGCATCAGTTTTTACTGTGGTGCGTTGCACCGGATAACATAAACCGCTTTCTGCACAGCCCTGCCACTGCACCGCAAACTGCTGGTTGGGCTGGACATTCATATTGGTTTTGACTTGCCCATAATGCACCTGAGTCAAACCGAAATTGGGATCATCTTTGTCTTCAGGTTTGGGCAATGCCAACTTGACTGGGGTCTGCTGATGAGACACTTTAAGCTGGTCATGATACAGATAATAACCCTCTGCGATTTTCCAGCTAAGCTCTGCCTGATCCTGACTTGTAGAAACCACCTGAAACTGAAAAGCCTGATCCGGTGGTAAAAAGTCTGCATGTGCAGTTCCCGTCATGATTCCACCGCCGATCACGGCACCCAATATCCACTTCAACATCCAGCTGATCTCCTCCTGTTAGGACTGCATTATTGAAAAACTAAAATTAAGACAACATTAACAGCCCAAATCATTTATAAAATAATGGCAGTTTGATCAGGATGTTCTATGTTTATTGTATTGGTTGAGGATGATCCCTATATCGCACAGAGCATTTGTGCTGCTCTGAACTATCTGAATATTTCAGTGGAGCATGTCAGTCACGCACGTGCGGCAGATTATTTTATCCGGCATAGTGCTGTCGATTTGTGTTTACTGGATTTAGGCCTGCCGGATCAGGATGGCCTGGACTTGCTGCACAGCTGGCGACGCGACCAGATTGATCTCCCGGTACTGGTATTGACGGCACGGCTGCGGACCGATCAGTGTGTTCAGGCCCTGAATGCCGGTGCCGATGACTACCTGACCAAACCCTTTGAGCTGGAGGAACTGATTGCCCGGATTCATGCCCTCACCCGTCGCCACCGCGGCTTTGCCTCGAATACACTGCAATTTGATGACCTGGTTCTGAATCGGGATACCCAGACTGTGACCTACCAAGACCAGGCCGTGAGTTTATCTCGCCGTGAATTCAGCCTGCTGGAAACCCTGATGAGCCACCCCAACCAGATCCTGAAAAATGAACAGCTTATTGACAAGCTCTATGGTTTTCAGGACGCTATCGAGAGCAATGCCCTGAATGTACACATTTATCACCTGAGACAAAAACTACATCCAGACTTGATTCAGACCGTTCGTGGTGTGGGCTATATTTTCAAACCGTTTGAGCATCGTCATGTTTAAGCACAGCTTGAAATGGCGTTTGGCCATGAGTCTTTTGGCCGTGTTTATTGTGCTGTGGAGTGCGGTATTTTCATGGCTGTATATTGACCTGAAACAACGTTTACAAGACACGCTGGATCAACGCCTATCGGCATCTGCGCAAATGGTTGCCCGGCTGATTCAGCAGCTACCGCTGGATAGTCTGGGGGATGCAACCTTATCCAAATTAGCCAAGAATGATGATGCAAACCAGTTAATTGCCTGTGAAGTCTCTCTTTTTAGCTCTGACATCTCGTTAGATAATCAGGTCATTGCCAAAACACGCGGTGCCCCCCAAAATTTAAGCCAGCGACCAGAAGGATTCAGCACCTGGCAGCAGGGTGATACGGAATGGCGCAGTTATGTCCTGCGTCGTGGTGATATTCAGGTGGTGGCGGCAGAACGTATGTTCTTGAGGGATACCTTACTACAGCAGATTCTACAGTCCGTACTGGTTCCCTTGGTCTTCTCACTGCTAATCTGTATTGCCCTGATCATCTTTATTATCCGCAGACAGTTCCGGTCTTTGGATCAGCTCAGTCAATACCTGAACCAGAAAAACCTTAGCTATTCAGAGGCGGCAGATTTTTTAATGCAGCTCAAGCCTGCAAGCATTCCCCAAGAAGTACAGCCTTTTGTCAACAATTCCACGCAGTTGATTCAGAAACTCAATGACAGTCTGCAACAGGAGAAAGCCTTTAGTGCCTATGCTGCACATGAATTACGCAGTCCCCTGACCGCAATTAAAACCCATGTACAACTGGCACAGCTGATCGGTCAGCAGCAGAACCTGCCTGAATCCATTCAGCACAATTTGCAGCAGGCCAATGAGAGTATCCGGCGTTATACACTATTACTCGAGCAGCTTTTATTGCTGACCCAATCAGAAAACAGTCTCCAGGAAATGACTGAGGCCATCTGGCTTCGCCCCACACTTGAGAAAGTTCTTGCAGACTTAGGTACACGCTATCCAGAAATGAACAAAAAAATACAGGTGAACTGGGAAAGTCTAGGCGAAATTCAGCTACCTGAATTTGTGCTGTATACCGTACTGAAAAATCTGCTTGAGAATGCACTGCTGCATGCACAGGCTGAACAGATTTGGATTTCCATGCAGTCTGGTTGCCTGGTGATTGAAGATAATGGCCAGCAACTTACAGCAGAAGATATTCAACATTTAGGACAACGCTTCTGGCGCAAATCTGCTCAGCAGCATGGCCATGGTTTAGGACTGGCATTAACTGCTAACCTGTTAAAACAATATGGCTATCAGCTCTCTTTCAATGCCCGTCGACCCTATGGTGGGCTCAGCATTGAAATAAAGTACGGCGTGTCTAAGCGTGACATGCAAGCTTAGGGATATCCAGCCATACGGCTGTTGGAAAATACCGGGTCAGATACTCCTTTAAATATTGAATGGTATCCATCGCAATCGTTTGATCCTGGTGGTCATCAGCATGGTTAAATGCCACAGCATAAAGCGTGACTTCACGTTGTTTGAGTAGCTCCAGACTCAGTAGAGTATGATTAATACTGCCCAGACGGCCTGAAGTCACCAGAATGACAGGGTAGTGATGCGCTGCAATATAATTGATCGTCAGCATGTCCCGGGTCAGCGGCACCATTAATCCACCCGCTCCTTCAAGCAGAACCCGGTCATAACGCTCGGCCAGTATAGTGGCTGCCTGCTGAATTTTTTCGAAATCGATTGAACGCCGATCCAGTTCAGATGCCAGATGCGGTGAGGCCGGATAGCTAAAGATTTCTGGCATGGTCAGCTTGCCACCTGAGTGCAACTTAATTTAAAAAATAATTGAGGATGTTGTTAAATAAGCTCAAAAAAATAGAAGTGATTACTGGTACGCTTTCACAAGTCCCTTTTTGCTCCGTTCTATATGATAAATCCCGGTCATTGCACTGAATCACTGCTAAAATCTTTTCTTCTATTTGAGTAATGGCCTGTCATACTTAGGCTATTTAGCATACAAAATAAATAAGGAGGCATCATGCCTCTTTGAGCTGTTACTATTTACTTTCTTTTTCCGTTGGCATAAGTCAATCGATTGCTTTTAGACACTATATGGCTGGCAAAATTCCTGTAAATCGAAGGAGTCTTTCAACTGACATAAGCGCTGATACCTTCAGTTAAATCCATGAACTGAGATGCCTCCAGATAATCATTCACTGCTGTAACATGATCCCATCCTGTCCCGGATCACATCACGGGCTGTTTTTAAAACTCCACATAAAACTTTTCAATCAACTGCTGTGTTCTAATCAGCAGATGTTTAAACACATTATCCCGTTCAAATAGCTTCACCTTATAATTTGGCGAGTCTTTAAGTTCTTCCTTACGCAACAAATGCTTGGAGAACTCGTAATATTCCAGTACATTTTTTATCGTCTCTGGCTTCAAATTCTCCCTCTATGATGCCAGTCAAGGTATTGGCAATATTCCAGACTTTTTGTAGCTGTTGCACCTGGGCATGATTATGACAGTCCAAATCACGAACTCATTAATCCAGTGATTTCGCCTAAAATTTTCAATCATGCCATCGTAAGAAGGTGGCAAAAGACATAGTTTTTCGTGGGATTATGGCGTGAATAATAGTAAGTTTTTGACCCCAAGAAAAAAGTGTAGCAACTTACTACACTTTTTAGATATTCAGAATTTAGGTATTTTCACTTGTATTTTAGACAAGATGTAGCAAGTCCGAACTGCGACATTTTCCCAATGAGCGCCCGCTAATCTCACTAAAAAGATGTACCAGAAATATTCTAGTTATTTGCGAAAAATGTCAGACATGCAAAAAAAAATCATTCACCCGGAATATTTTCAATGCACTGTAGCAATTTGCTACACTTTTTAAATAATTTCTTTACCAAAAATCTCATTCAAACGCTCGCGATTTTCCTGAACAAAAGTCGGATCATTTTTGAGCTTATATTTCATCTCTTTCTTGAAATCATTCATGGATGCACCGGCCACAGCAAAATCCATTTGAAACATAATATCGTTCACAATAACATTCGCCTGAGAATCGGTTAAACAGCCTTCGGTCTTAAACCACTTGCTGAACTGCGTATAATTCGGATCATTGGCATAGATATACCAGGAACGTACGGTCATATCAAACTTTGCCCCCAGCTCTTTCACGATGGCATTATCATCAAAATCTACATCCAGATAGATTTGAGTTTTTTCGTTAAATTGCGGGAGAGCCGCTTCAGTATCTCCACTCATAATTTTAAACCGCACACCCACAATAGGACGGCCTTTCTTAATAGTGTCATATTCTAGCTGCAAACTGGTTTTAGTATTAATTTCTTCAACAATTTTATCCAGAATATAACGCCTAAAATCTACCCAACGGTCATATTTTTTTTCACCGATGTCAATCAACGCTTTTAAATTCTCTAAGGTGAGTTCAACTTCATAGGTGTCGAGATTCGCATACTTAAATTCATTTTTAACAATATAAGAATATAGACTCATACTTGTGACAGAGTCTAAAGCAAATAAATCTTTCAACTGGTAAGTGGTAAAATTCCCACTGGCCAGACGGGTGAAGTAAGGCAGCACTTCACTGGTAAAGCGAATCTGCAAGGCATTTTTGGCATCATCTTCCCAGCGCAGTTCCCGGATAATCGGTACCACAGAATGGACTTTTTTTACTTTACGCTTGACGTCATCTACAGGCTCTTCAATTACAAAATGAGCAACCCGAGATGAAAGTTCCCTATAAATCCGGTCAATAGCCACATTAATGGAATTCTTCTTATTGAGTCCTAACAATTCCCCCAAATCTTCTTTATGCAGATAGATATAGGTTTTCTCGGTAATTTCACGATCTTGGTTATTTTTTTCACCATAGTTTGCAACCGCCATTGCATAAAGCAGTGCCTTATATTCATTAGAAGACAATTCAATAGGGCGAATTAAGCGGTTACTGGTACTCACCACTCCATTCTGTCGAATATTGCCGATACAATAAGGTAAATATTCTATTTCTTGTTTTTCGTTAAAATCGCTCATAAGTGAAAAATTAAAAGTTATTCCCCCTATTTATACATAAAAGTGGAATAACATTCAACATCTTCACCTTACAGATTCACTTTAAGTGCTTATCCCTTTAAAAGGATGTGCTAAAGATCAAGAGTGGAAAGCATGTCATCATTTTTTTAGATTTAGCCTAATCCTTAACCCAAAGGTGGAAACTTTGAAAAAATTTCCACTTATTAGTGACAAGCTTTCCACTTTTATCAACTGAGAAGAGCTTAAATCGTTTTCTTTGCATTTTTTTGTGGCCAAAAATACCGTTATAAGTGAAAAAATCATTTGGTTTAGCACTTTTCAGTGACAAAGCTTCCACCTTTAGAGAGAATCAAGTACTAAATCGGACTTTTTTTTGCAATTTTTAAAGGGAAAACATAACTTATCCACAAGTATAAAAATAAGCGTGACAAGTCTTCCACCTTTAAAGTCAGATCATGATACTTATCAACAGATTAAAGTTTTGAATTTAAATATTTTTATAACTTAATTTCATGTTTTTTTTTAAACCAGTGACAAGTCTTCCACCATAGTGACAAGTCTTCCACCTTTCAGTGACAGCTCTTCCACCTTTCAGTGACAAGTCTTCCACCTTTCAGTGACAAGTATTCCACCTTTCAGTGACAAACCTTCCACTTTTCGGTGACAAACCTTCCACCTTTAAAGACGTAAGATATTGTTTTAAAAAGGGAAAAATTGTCCTAATTATAATTACTTAATTATATTAATTAATACTAATTATAATTAGCTAGCTATATTTTATATAAAACTTTAATTTGTTTTCTTTGTTAGCCGATATTGATTCGTACTTTAATATCATTCAAATAAAGTGTAGCAAGTTGCTACAAGTTCCACTATATTAGGATCATTCGAATGGGGTCTGATATGACAAATAAATCGACTAAAATTATTGCTGTAGCAAACCATAAAGGTGGTTGCGGGAAGACCACCACGGTTGTTCATCTGGCTGCAGAGCTAGCAGACTTGGGGCATAAAGTATTGGTGATTGATTTAGATCCACAAGCCAATGCAAGTTTACATATCGGATTAAGACATCCGAGTGAGGTTGAAACCACTTCTGCTGAATTACTGGTAGGTGATTTGAACCTATTGTCTGATGCCTTACAAGAAGAAACCAATTTTAAAAATGTTTCTTTAATTTATGGTTCACTTACTTTAGGTAAAACAGAAGACCAACTTAAAGATGATGCCCCAAGACCCTCTGAAGAGCTCTCTAACAAGTTGGAATTATTAAACGGATTATATGATTTCATCCTGATTGACTGTCCTCCAAGCCTAAAACTTCTGACCAGTAATGCCTTGGCTGCATCTACCCATGTTATGGTGCCGATTGAATCCGGTTCACAATATGGCCTATATGGTGTCACTGACTTAATTAACCATTTAAGTAAAATAAGACGGGTCAATCCCGAATTGAAACTGTTAGGTGCTTTGCTGATTAAACATGATGAACGTCAAAACGTCTGTAAACTGATACGAGATGAAGCTTTAAGCCAGGTCGGCGAATTGTTAAAAACGACCATTCCAATGAGTACGAAAGTCAATCAAGCAGCAATTTTACAACAGCCATTGTTGCGCGTAGATAAAAATTCTAAAGTTCGTAAAGCGTTCCAAGATTTAGCGAAAGAAATCATCAATCGTGTTGAATAAAGGCACTCTGAGAATCCTATGGTAAGTACAAAAGAATTGTTGGCACAACGTCTTCAGCAAAATACTCAAAAGCATCAACAAGCTCAGCAAGAGCATGTCAACGATGTGAAAGAATTACGTCGTAATGTCCAAATTACAGACATTCAACCTAGTCCCAATCAGCCACGAAAAATATTCAATCAGCAAGATATTGAAGATTTAGCAGCCTCGATTGAGGAGATTGGATTATTGCAGCCGATTGCAGTTCGGCGAGTACAGGACAAATATGAGTTAATTGCAGGTGAACGACGCTTGAAAGCGCATCAAATTCTCAATAAAAACACCATTGAAGTGATTGTCATCGATGCATCAGATGAAGAAGTTGCACTGTTAACCTTGGCTGAGAATTTAAAACGGGAAGACTTAACAGATTATGAAATTTATGTCGGTCTGAGTTCTCTGGATGAGAAATTAAAAAAGAACAAGCAAAAGCTGGCAAAATCATTAGGCATGAATCGAGAGGATATGTATAAATATCTATCTTTCGAAAAATTACCGAAAGAACTGATTGCCGATTTAGAACAACAACCGACATTGTTGGCACGCACTGCCGCCACAGCTGTGAAAAAGTTTCTTTCAGATTATGAAGAGAATTACAGTAATGCTAAAAAAGCACTGCTAGAAGCTTGGGCGAAATTACTGAAAAAAGAAGTTGAGCAAACAAAACTGGCCTTATTGGCAGAAAAAATTTTAAAGTCGAAAGAAAACAAAGAGCCAATTAAAACGTCAATCGTGCATAAAATTGAATATGATGGAAAAGTCGCAGGGAATATTAAGTTTGATCACAACATTTTAAAAGTGTCATTAAAAATGAGTGAATTTGATGAGCAAAATTTACAAGAGCTGGAAAATTTGCTGAAAAAAATGCTGAAAAAATAAAATGAAGGCACTGTAGCAACTTGCTACAGTGCTTTGTTCAATTGAAATTTCGCCGATTTTTATACTTTTTGAATTTATATGCTATAAATATTGCTTGTTTTTTACTCGAGAATAAAAAATGTTAATTCAATTAAAAAAAGATTTTTTCCTTAACGCTGATCATATTGTTTCGGCAGAAATTATCCCACTTGAATCGAATGCTTTTTCAGTCGTGATTAAAAGCTCCTCGACAAATCAGGGAAATAAAGGGACGATCAATATTGATTTTGAGGATTATGATGCAGCCCGTACATTGATCAATAAAATCAAAAAAGCACTTAAATAAATTTCTGACCGTATTTGTATGATTGCTGGATCGAGCACTGAATCATAACTTTGATTAGTTGGAGCATAACAGCATACAGCTTAGCTGATAGGGCTGGTTTCATTTATTCTAAATACTCGATGCCTATTCTGCCCAATCATTTGTTCTATTCATCAACCGAATATACTGAAAGTCACAGTAGGGTATTTAGAAAGATGCAAAGCCCTGTTATTATGACTGATGTCCGATTTGGATTTAGCTTTATTGCCCTATTCAGCTCAACATTTTGGAGAGGGTTTAGGCAGTAAATTTAGAATGTTTTTCTAAGTTTTAGAAAGTGATTTTGTAGCATTGGGTTTGCGTATTTATGTTAAATTAAACAGAGTAATACAACCCAAGGTACCTGGGGTCTCAGTTGTTATATAAAATACTTCTATCTTTGAATCTGAATTTACGCAAGCTGATTCTGATTTCAACGATCCTCAGCGTTTCCTTTTTATTTGTGATTAGCCTGTTTATTCTGAATTATGTGGTTAAACAGCAACTAATTCAGAATTCACTCTCTATAAATGAAAAATACGCAGCCAAGATTGCGATGGGGGTGAATCGTGATGTCAGTAATATGTTGCAGGAGTTGCAGTATAGTGCTCAGCAATTAGGGCAAAACTTTTACAATACGCCACTGCGACAGGCTGAAGTCAAACGGCTCAAAAACCAGTCGAATAACTTTAACAGTGTTTTTATGGTGGGCCAGCAAAATCAGATACTTGCTTATGCACCAGTATCATTAGACCTAAAATTCCACACGCCCTATAATACAGCGGGTATTGTTGGATCACTTAAAAGCAAAAAGGCGTATATTTCGGCACCCTATTGGTCAAGCAAAAAAAATCTGGTTGTGTTGATATCACAGCCTATTTACGATGTGAATCAAAATTATAAGGGCTTTATCAGCGGTACGATTTATCTGCAGAAGAATAATTTAATCAGTGAAATGCTGTTCAATCAATTTGATTTCAAAAAAAGTTATATGTATGTGATTGATCAGCAGAACCGTATTATCTTCCATCCAGATTCGAGTCGGATTGGCGAAAAAATTGTAAATAATACTGGTCTTGACTATATCAATGAAAACAAGAAAGGATCCGTCCGTCTAACGAATAGCTTGGGGATTGATAACCTGGCCGGTTTTGCATATGTTCCCAGTGTGAACTGGATTGTGGTTTCACAGCAACCTACGGATGAACTTCTTAAACAGGCCAATGAATTAATTTTAAAAGTTTCTATTGGCATATTTATCTTTTATCTGTTTATTTTCTTTATCGTCTGGCGGATGTCGCTATTTATTTCTTCGCCACTGAATCGTTTGGCGAAAATGGCCAGTATGTTAAATCGAAATGATATTCAGGATAAAATCAGTCAGGTTGATCCCTGGTATTTTGAGGTATTCAAGTTTAGGGCCTCGCTACTTTTGAGCTCCAAAACATTTAATAACAAGATCTCAGAATTACGCCAACATATCAATATTGACCCCTTGACTGGCCTTTATAACCGTCGTGGCATGCAATATCTTCTGGATGAATTAATCAGTACGGGTACTCATTTTGCGGTACTCGCTATCGATATTGATTTCTTTAAAAAGATCAACGATAGCTATGGACATGACCGCGGAGATGAGGTTTTAAAGCGATTGGCTTTTTTAATGCAGAAAAATTTCAGAAGTCATGATCTCTGCTGTCGCACTGGTGGGGAAGAGTTTATCGTATTGATGATGACCTCCGATATTCGTGTTGCTTTCAATGCAGCAGCACGTCTCAGAACGAGTATGCAAGTGAGTCAAATTGAAGGAATCAAAGAAGTTACCATTTCCGTGGGTATCGCATTCTGGCCGAGAGATTCAGTAAGCGTCAAACAGGTTTTTAAAATGGCAGATAATAAGCTGTATGAAGCGAAAAATAATGGGCGGAACTGTGTTCGTATGACGCAAAAATTAGCCAAGTAAAATGTCGGCACAAACAGGCTTGATTTTTTTAAATCTTTTTCTGCTCAAGCATGTTCAGCACAGTGACCTTGCGGAGTTACATGAGCTTTAATCGAGATCAGCTTCAGTCTGTGCCCGAGCATGCACTGGTAAAATTTGGCATATTGGTCTGTCTGGGACCCACCAAATTCTTAAATCATATGCACTCATATAACATCTAAACCCTTAATTCGTAACGGATTAAGGGTTTTTTTATACCTGCTATAAACTCATATACACTCATACAGGAACAGCTAGTTTGTATCCTTGCTTGTATCCCTAAACATAATTATAACTGAGGATACACAATCGTTAATAACAGCTGAGTAATCAAGAGATTATGAGTAGAAATAAACTTTTATCAGATGTGGCATATGCAGCTATAAAAGCAAAAGATAAAGAGTATCGTATTTCGGATATTCCTGGTCTTTATATGAAAGTTCAAACCTCTGGCAAGAAGTCGTGGCAACTTCGTTTGAAAAATAATGAAGGTAAATGGGCATGGGTTGGGTTAGGGGCTTATCCGGATGTTTCAGTAAAAATTGCCCGCTCACAGACTTTAAAGTATCAGTCTGGAGAACTTCAAGTTGTTACTCGTCAAGATCGTTTGCTAAAAGCTCAGCAAGATCAAAGTGAACTTTTTGAACAATTAATGAGGGATTGGATTGATACCAAAAAAAATACTTGGGAGCCAGCTACCTTCAAAAAGGAAGTTCAATCGATTGAAAAGCACCTTTTACCAGTTTTTGGTAAAAGACAGTTCAAAGACATTAGATCAGCAGAATGGCTTGAATTTTTTCAAACAAAGCAACGTGAAGACAAAATATTTAATCGCATCGAAAAACTCGTATCATATTGTAGAAATGCCTATGATCTTGCTGTATTTAAAGACAAAGCAAATTATAACCCGCTTATCGGTATTACTAAATTTCTTGATAAAGGTGAAGGCGATAATATGAAGCATGTAGGAATCAATGAACTTCCAGAGATGCTTCAGAAAATTAGAGAATATCGATCACCAGAAATCAGTATAGGGCTTGAGTTACTCATATTGATGTTCCCACGCCCAGGCGAGTTGAGAAATGCAAAATGGGAGCAATTTGATTTTGAAGAACGAGTTTGGATTAGACCAGGTTCAATGATGAAGAGAGGGATTGAGCATGGAATACCCTTATCTTCTCAAGTTTTAACTTTATTAAATACTTTAAAATCAATTTCAAAACGTGAGAGTGAATATCTATTTCCAGCACGAGACAGTGTTAATAAGCCAATCTCGAATTTAACATTTAATGCTGCACTAAATAGAATGGGCTACTTTGGGAGACAAAACCCGCACGGTTTTCGCCATATTGCGTCTACAAAATTGAATGATCATTATAGTGATAGAGAGCAAGTGATAGAGGCTGCATTAGCTCATCTAAAGTCTGGCGTGAAGGGGGCTTACGACAAAGGTGCGCATCTAAGGGAGCGGTATGGAATTATGCAATTCTGGGCTGATCATATTGAGCAAATTTGCGGTGCTAGAGAGGTCTTTAAGGTCTAAGTAGGCTAGTTTTTAGTCGGTTTTTTACTATTTTTGCATTTTTTTAACCTGACACAGAGGTTTTTTTTGAAGCATGCTAGTTTGAAATCATCTTAATAATTGTGGATTTTGTAGATGTCTGCAGACAATATGTTTGATGTGATATTAAACAATTGCATACTCAAACCGCTTCGCTTAAAGAAGAAAGAAGTATGTTTATTCTTAGGATTTTCAGAAAGCGAGTTACGTAAAATTTCATCAGTTGATGAAAAATTTCCGAAAGCGTTGAAGGCTGGAAAAACCAGACAATCTGGTGTTTATTATGACTTTAATGAAATAATGCTTTGGAAAGAAACACATTTACAGTAGGTCATTGAAATGAATTAGGTTCCTGAGGGGACCTATTTTTTTTGTAATAAAATCATCAGAAATCTTTTAAATGGAGTTGTAATTATTGGATAACTGATCATTTTCAGATGAAAACAATCTGAACTAAAGAATTAATTTTTAAAATATTTATGCAATCCACGAAAAAGAAGGGTAGTAGTTCAGTACAAAGGTAGCTTAAGTTGCTAAATAAACAACGCTTGGGCAGCTTTGGAGGATGGTGGCAGTCCAGAATAAATACATTCGATCAGAGGATCGAAGAAATAGTACATTAAAATTTAATTAGCTATATAGCTAATATTTGGTTTTTATTATGTTATATTAGCTATATGGCTAATATTGTGGGTGGGCAGAAAGCTATGGCAAATAGAGTAGAAATTGGTGAAAAAGCACGAATGGCTAGAAAATCACTTGGCTATACACAACAAGTGCTCTCTGAGCGGACTAATATAAATAAAACTACAATTTCTGAGATTGAAAACGGCCGTTTTACTGGGTCTTTTGATATATTTGAACGTGTACTTGATGCCGTTGGCTTACAGTTTGAGGTGATTCAAAAACAGCATTCACTACCTGACTGGGATGATATTGAAGCTATGTTTTCTGAGGATAACGAATGAATTCAGAGCTATATCTACCTGCTAAAATTACTAATATTACTGTTTGTGCTAATCAAGAAGAATTAGGTGTACTAACTTATGGTTCAGTACATCACTACCAGCCAACACAAGACAAACAGTATGTGTCACTTACAATGACTAAAAAAGGCATGGATGGTTATTCTTCCGGGTCTCTACACCCTATATTTTCACAAAATTTACCCGAAGGTTTTAATCGAAGATTTATTGCAGAAAAATTGGCAAGATATGCCAAAGTCAATGATATGTACTTATTAGCTCTCCAGGGAGAACTTGGGATTGGAATGCTTTCTTACAAAAGTGAGCTGACTCTACCCGAAGTCGAATCTTTAACTCTTAATGAAATATTGTCTTATAACAGCAATCGCCCCCTTTTTCCGCAGCTTTTGGAAAAGTATTATTTAAGAAATTCATTGGCAGGCATGCAACCTAAAGTAAGCATACCAAGCGCTAGCACGATCAGAACAGATAGAACAGTTCAGCAAAAAGATATTATCGTAAAGTCTTTTGATTCAGAGTTTCCATTGCTGACAGTCAATGAATTTGTTTGTATGGAAGCAGCGCGGCATTGTGGGCTTGAGCCACCAGCAACTTATTTGTCTGAAAATTTAGAAACTTATGTGGTTGAACGCTTTGATAAAAGGGCTGATGGTCTAAGACTAGGCTATGAAGATTTCACCACTTTGATGAAAAAGTCCAATGATCCAGATGCTAAATACACAGGAAGTTATGAAGCCCTATTAAAAGCAACGTATTTATATACAAACAGTCAAGCCGAAGTTGAAAAAATGTATAAATATATCGTATTTAACTGTTTAATAGGCAATGGTGATGCGCATCTAAAAAACTTCGCATTACAGTATTTACCAGATATGTCGAATATCTTTGTTTCACCACCATTTGATATTACACATACGTTAATTTATCCAACTATCGACAATAAAATGGCATTGAAACTTGCTAATAGTAAAGAATTTCCTAATTTGCAACACTTGCTGAAGCTGGCTGAAAGTAGTCATTTTAAAATTAGAAGAGCTAAAGAAATAATAGAATTTCTAAGTGACAACATCATTGACTATCTTAAACATTCAAATGAAATACAACTGTTTGAGGGACTACGTGAGTCTATTGAATCTTCAGTATCAAATATTATGACTTCAAACTTTTCCGTAAAAACTTATCGCCACGATAAAAAGAAAAAATTTGAGTAGTGATATAAGCAGCCAGTAAGGTACTTCTCCCCATCCAGTTGATTAACACTATGTTAGTCGTATGAATAAAAATGAAGGGTATATTTATATAAGAGCATGCAAATGAGAGATGAAAAATAAAATTTGATTAATATTTAAACGTATGTTGATTATTTTTATAGTTTTTTAACCTGCGACAGAGATTTTTCTCAACTAGTGCTAGCTTTAGGTAAATCTAGAAACTAGAGGAAAGTATGATGCCTCCATTTACTGTAAACTCTGACTATGAAAGCAGCTTAAATCTTTTACCAGTTCGTCTAACTAAAAAAGATGTTTGTGTGCTGTTGCGATTATCTTTAAATGAACTACGGATGTACACAATTGAAGATAAAGAATTTCCAAAGCCTATAAAAAATGGAATTACAAAGCAGGCTGCAGTTTATTATGACTATCATGAAATTCTGCAGTGGCATCAGATACAGCTCAGTAAAAGAAAATAACCTGAGTTCGATATAAAAAAGAGTAGAAAAAAAGCCCTGAATTTATAACATATTGGTTCTCAAGACAAAATGTTATAAAGAAAGGCTTTTCAATGGATCATATTACCGAATTATTTCGTATTTTGGATGATTTCTGCAAAACATTTAATGAATCTTTAGAGAAAGCTTTGATTTTTGATCAAAAATACAGGCTGAAAAAGTCAGCCTTAAGCTTGTCTGAAGCAATGACCATTGTCATTTTAGAGCCTGTAAATAATTTTGTGTAATTGCTTTTCATAAATTTAAAGGTGATTGCTTAAGCGGTCACCGAATTCAATAATCCAGCTTTGCTCGACTAATACCTAGAGTATTAAATGCCTATTGTTAACATTAATTTGAATGCCTTTAGCACTCGCCATTTCAATATCTTTTATTGCACTTTTAATAGCCTTAGCGAGAGTTTCAGCTTCTCTTATAAAATCTAAATAAATATCACCATTTGTTGAACATACTAGAGCATCATTACAGCCCACTTCGAACAATCTATCTTCAATACAAATAGCTGAGGTACTTAAATCAAGAATAGAAATAGTAAAGTTAAATTTTTTCATAAGAGTCAGCATTAAATTTTTTTGTATTACTTAATATAATCTAATACCAAATCAATATTAAGTGAAGTCTTTTTGAAGACCATACTTAGGTGGTAAAGTGATGGTGGATCGGATTTCTTGAACCGTACCGGGTTTGTCGGAGACTTTTTATTTAAGTTAGGCCACCTGACCTAACGGGTTAATTTTATCATAGTACATCGCTTCAAAATCAAAGGGCGATACATAACCAATTGCACTATGTAAACGTTCTTTATTGAACCAATCTACCCAGTTTAATGTGGCAAGTTGTACATCTCCTAAACTACGCCAATCTGCTTTTAAATATTCAATCACCTCCGTTTTGTACAAACCATTCACTGTTTCAGCCAATGCATTATCATATGAGTCACCCGTTGTACCGACTGAAGCTCGTAAATTTGCTGCTTCTAAACGGTTGGTATAGCGAATAGAAAGATACTGTACACCTCTTGCGGAGCAGTGCTCCTCATATGGTGAATCACGTTTTTGGGCATTCCTCGATCATGCAAGGCTTGCTCCAGTGCATCAAGCACCATATCTGTATTCATACGTGTCGATACCTTCCATCCAACAATTGCTCGTGAAAAGACATCAATAATAAATGCGGTATATACCCAGCCTGAATTTGTTTGAATATACGTGAAGTCAGCGACCCACAGGCTGTCAGGTTTATCTGCACTAAAATTACGTTTTACCAAGTCCGATGCTCGTTGTTGATTATCTCGGCTACGGGTCGTTTGTTTATTCTTACCACGCCAAACACCTTGTATACCTAGCTTTTGCATCAATCGAGAAACTGTACAACGTGCAACAACATAGCCTTCACGTTTCAATTTTTGCCAGACTTTACGTACACCATATCGACCTGAACTTTTCTTCCAAATTCGTTTAATTTGTTCAGCATGATGCTGATCATGTAGATCTCGCTTGGCTCGATGTTCCCTTGCGAAGCAATGCTTCTCATCTGCAAGATCTAACGTTCGATAATAGGTAGAAGGTGCGATAGGTAAAACTCTACAAATCGCCTCAACTCCATACAGATCCTTATTATTATGGACAAAATCCACCATTATTTGTGTAGGCGGTCGAGCTCCGCCTGGGCGAAAAAAGCTGCTGCTTTACGTAAAATCTCATTGGCACGTTGCAGTTCTTTATTTTCACGTTCGAGCTGTTTAATACGTTCTTGGTCTGAAATCTGTTGTACTTTGACTGGATTCTGTTTGTCTAGATATTTCAAATACCAAACACGTAGTGTTCAGGAGTACAGCCAAACTTAGGAGCAATTGCAGAAACTGCAGCCCAATTCGATGGATAATCTTTTTCGGATTCAATGACAAGTTGAACCACTCTAGTTTTAATTTCTTGGGTATATGTTTTGGTTTTCATCGGGACATTCTCTCAGGGAAAGTGGTCTCCGACAAACCCGGTACGGTTCACAGCACACTTTGAAATCAGTAGATGATTGATTAAAATTAGATGATTTAGGGAAATTTTAACTTTTAAATATTTATGTTACAAAACTCCTAAAAATTATAGAGATAGCTCTAAATAAAATTATTTACAGGCTCAAATTATATTTTTTAAGTCGATAATCGAGCTTTGCTCGACTAATACCTAATAAACGTGCTGCTTCAGAAATATTCTGTTTGGCTTTGTGCATGGCGGTTACAATTAACTGTTGTTCATGCTGTTCTAAATCAAAATCTTCTGCAAAAAGTGTATCTAAATCCGTCACTGTTTGCTCACTTGTCTCATCATCTTGAGTTTGCATTTGTGGAAATAAAGCGTTTAATTTAATTAGTTGCTGATCTTCTGTGAGAAGTACTGCACGTTCCAACAAGTTTTCAAGCTCACGAATATTACCTGGCCAAGCATAACTTTTCATAAAGGCTGTGGCTTTTTCACTGATGCCTTGAATCTGTTTCTCATACATTTTTTCAAAGCGTTTTAAGAAATGATCGACCAAAAGCGGTAAATCTTCACGGCGTTCGCGTAATGGTGGAATTTGCACAGGAAAAATATTTAAACGGTAATATAAATCGGCACGGAAACGCCCAGCTTTGACTGCTTGTTCTAAATCTTCATTGGTAGCGGCAATTACGCGTACATCGATATTACGGGTTTGAGAATCACCAATACGTTCCACTTCACCTTCTTGCAACACGCGGAGCAAAGCTGCTTGAGCGCGTGGTGAAAGTTCAATCACTTCATCTAGAAAAATGGTGCCACTATGTGCACGTTCAAACTTGCCTAAACGTGATTGATGTGCGCCTGTAAAGGCACCTTTTTCTACACCGAACAGTTCAGATTCAATCAGCTCTGGTGGAATTGCCGCACAGTTGACTGCGACAAAGGCAGATTCTTTACGCTGACTGAGTTCATGTACACCCCGTGCAAAAGCTTCTTTGCCTACGCCAGTTTCGCCTTGCAGCAAAATGGAAACTTTAGCGCCTGCAGCTTTTTTAAGTAAGTCACAGACACGTTGATACGCTGCAGATTGTCCGACTGAGCTGAACATGCTGTAGTCATTTTTACTGGTGGTATAAATCGACTTTTTCAGTTCATACAGTTCTGCTTGTAGCGCAATGAGTTCCTGTTCCATCGGTTCAGGCGACATGAATTGAATCAACTCATCGGCATTTTCCCATTCACTGAGTTGTTTACCAATAATGCGGCAATGCTCACGCCCGCAGGCTTTACATTCCACTTCCTGATAAATAATGGTCATGCCTGTGGCAAAACTGCTGTAACCGCAAGCATAGCCTAGTAGCATCCAGCAGGAAGGTTCGTGACTCAGTCCAAATTGCTCAACATGCACATCGGCTTCGAAGGAGTTATGCCAGTTTAAGTCTGCATAAAACTGTTTTTTCTTTTGATTTAAAATCAGTTGGTTGGCAGAAACTTGCACCATGCCACGAATACCGTGCATTTGCGGCCCTGCCATAAAAGCCTGCTCTTCATTTAAGCCTGGACGCATTTTGGTGGTGACTTCGGCATCTTTCAGACCTGCCTGATAGCCCAAACGAATAAAAAAGCGTTTGGTGCGTTCCATCCCAATCATATTGGCAAGGTCTTTACGCAAATAGCCCATGATGCTGGTATGCATCAGCAACATGCGATACTCATCAAACCAGATTTGTCCACGCTCGGTGTCAAAATGTAGTTTGGAAAGCAGGTCGTGAATTTCCTGAGGATGACCTGCATATTTGCCGCTGCTGTCGTATTTTACTTGTACCATGCGCCGTGTTTAATCCATTAAATTCGAGGCTATTTAGCCATCTTATGCAAATTCGTGAAAATTCAATAATACCTAAACAGCATCATGCCAAACCTTAAAGGTATTCGGCTGTATCTCTATGTTTTTGTTGTTTTTATTTCATCTTTATCATAAGCGAATTGCATAAAGCCCAAGGGTAAATTTTTGTATCTGTACGGGCTGTATTTCATCAAATCATGAAATCTTAAATTTTTTAAACATCAAAATTCATCAAATCATGAAATCCAAATTCTTATAAAAACACTCAGATTTTTTAAGTTGCTGTTTTTCAATGTTTTTATAAAGTTGGCACGCTTGTTGTAATAGTAAAAGTAAGCAACAGATGCATGAAGCAACTGAAGCAAGTTCTGAATGAATCAGATCTTGTAGGAGAACAATATGAAGGATGCAACAGGCGCATTGCCCTTAACCAAATATATTCGGGTAACGGGCGATATTAATGCCGCATTTGTCGAGTTCGACTTTGCCATTCACGATCCCACTTTATATGTGGAGTTGGTGTTACCGCAGCAAGCATTCCGCGAGTTCTGCGCAACCAATCAAGTGGTGGAAATGAGCGAACAACAGCAAGCCGTGAATGATGCTGAAGAAGACAAATGGCGTTACGGCATTGAACACGACACTTTAGTCGGTGCACAGCGATACAACATTGATCATGAAGATCAACACTGAATGCTTAAGGAGATAAGCGATGACTTTAGAAATTAAAACAGCGGGTATTGAGCCAATTCGTCAAAACTATGCCTATATTGAGCGCCGTTTTGGCAACAAGCCAGCCACCCGTTATCAGGAAGTCAGTTTTGATATTCAGGCGGAAACCAACTTTCACTATCGTCCGCTGTGGAAACCTGAAAAAACCTTAAATGATAAAACCCATACTGCAATTGAAATGCAGGATTGGTACGCATTTAAAGACCCGCGTCAGTTTTATTACGGAACTTATGTGCAGCATCGTGCGCGTTTGCAGGACATTGCCGAAAGTAACTTTAGCTTTTTTGAAAAGCGTCAGTTGGCAGAGCATATTTCTGAAGATGTCAAAGCCAAAGTGATTGCCTTGTTTTTGCCGTTTCGTCATATCGAACAGACTGCCAATTTACACATGATGTCGGGCAGTGCTTATGGTTACGGTACGGTACTGACCCAAGCCTGTATTTATGCCGCGATGGATCGTTTAGGCATGGCGCAGTACATCTCACGCGTCGGTTTGGCGCTGGATGGCAATACTGGTGAATCTTTAATTCCAGCCAAACAAGCGTGGATGCAGGATGAAGCTTGGCAAGAACTGCGCAAACTGTGTGAAACAAGCTTGACTGAACAAGACTATTTCAAACTGTTTTTATTACAAAACTTGGTGATTGACAGCTTTATGAGTGAATTGGTCTACACCCAGTTTGATCAGTGGTTGGCACAGCATCAGGCGCGTGACTTGGCGATGCTGATGGAATTTATGCAGGAAGCCATGGCAGATTTACGCAAATGGTCAGACAGCGTATTTAAAACCGCAGCTGCAGAATCTGCACATAACAAACAATTGTTGAGCCAGTGGTTAGCCGAATATTTACCTGAAGTGAAAGCGGCATTTGCAGCGTGGGCAGCTGAGGCGTTGTCTGCAGATGCAGTCGACATTGCAGAACAAAAACTGCTGGAACGCAGTAAAAAAATTGGCATCGAACTCGAACAAATTTTGCAGGCTTAAGGAGAAGCAGCATGTCTAAGGTTTATCTCGCATTACAGGACAATGACACGTCGCGCTACATCATTGAAGCGATTGAAGAAGACAACCCAGATGCCACGATTCAATATCTGCCAGCCATGATTCGGGTAGAAAGCGAAACAGGTCTGATTGTTAAAGCAGAAACGGTATCTGAAAAACTTGGACAAGATTGGGATATTCAGTCTTTACAACTCAACATGATTACGTTGGGCGGCAACGTCGAAGAAGATGATGACAGTTTCCGTTTGCACTGGAACTAGGAATAAGGATGTGCACTGAGCCAATTTGAGTACAGTGCCGCCAGAACATATTGCTGCATAGATTGCCGCTAAAAAATTTAAGGATGATGAGCATGAATTCACAAGTTAAAACCCCAGCAAAAAAACTGAATGCCAAAGACCGTTATCGCGCACTTACTCGTGACTTGGATTGGGACTTTTCTTATGCAGACCGCAAAGAAGCCTTTCCATACGAAGAATTTGAAGGCATTAAAATTACAGACTGGTCTAAATGGGAAGATCCATTCCGTTTAACCATGGATGCTTACTGGAAGTATCAGGCAGAAAAAGAGAAAAAACTTTACGCCATTTTTGATGCTTTTGCACAAAACAACGGTCAAATGAACGTGACCAATGAGCGTTATTTGAATGCCATCAAACTGTTTTTAACTGCGGTAACTCCGCTTGAATATCAGGCATTCCAAGGTTATGCACATGTAGGGCGTCAGTTCAGTGGTGTAGGTGCACGTATCGCATCACAAATGCAGTCGATTGATGAATTACGTCACGTGCAGACGCAAATTCATGCCATGAGCCATTACAACAAATTCTTTGATGGTTTTCAGGATTGGTCGCACATGCATGACCGCGTTTGGTACTTGTCTGTACCAAAATCTTTCTTTGAAGATGCGCGTTCAGCAGGGCCGTTTGAGTTCTTGTTAGCCATTAGCTTTGCCTTTGAATATGTATTGACCAACTTGTTGTTCGTACCGTTCATGTCAGGTGCAGCACACAATGGCGATATGGCAACGGTCACCTTTGGTTTTAGTGCACAGTCCGATGAAGCACGTCACATGACTTTAGGTCTAGAAATCGTGAAATTCTTGTTAGAACAACACGAAGATAACGTGCCAATCGTACAGGAATGGATTGATAAGTGGTTCTGGCGTGGGACTCGTCTGTTATCTATAGTTGGCATGATGATGGACTACATGCTGCCAAACAAAGTGATGTCGTGGAAAGAAGCGTGGGAAACCTACTTTGAAGAAGCGGGCGGTGCGTTATTTAAAGACTTGAGCCGTTACGGTATTCGTATGCCGAAATATTCAGAAGTAATTACCAAAGAAAAAGAACACGTGTCGCATCAAGCGTGGTGGATTTTCTATAACTTCGGTCATGCAGCAGGTTTCCATACTTGGATTCCAACCGATCAGGAAATGGATTGGTTATCTGAAAAATATCCAGACACCTTTGACAAATACTACCGTCCAAAGTGGGAGTTAGCACGCAAGATGGAAGCAGAAGGCAAGCGTTTCTACAGCGCAGGCTTACCGCAATTGTGCCAAATTTGCCAAGTGCCAATGACTTTCACCGAAATGGATGGCGATCCGACCATGTTTACGTATCGTGAGTCTGTTTATAAAGGCGAGCGTTACCACACCTGTTCAGATGGTTGTCACGATATTTTTGAACGTGAACCTGAAAAATATGTGCAGGCATGGTTGCCAGTGAACCAAATTCTACAAGGCAACTGTGGTGGCTTAGATTTGGAAAACATGCTGCGCGAATATTATCGCTTCAATGTCGGTGCAGATAACTTGGATATTGAAGGTTCACCAGACCAGCAACGCTGGAAAAAATGGAAAGGTGATGCGGCTTAACGCTCATTCACTATCTAAAGTAAATATCTAAAATTTAAGTTATTTCAAGATTCAAATTTAAAAGGATTTCGGTTTGAGTCATTTGCGGCTCAAACCACCCCAATACGGAGAATGACCATGTCAGTACGCGCTATTCGCCCAGATTACGACTTTGAACCACGCGACCTACAAAAACACTATGGCGACAACATTTTGGTGTATGTGGGTTGGGATCATCACACTTTATATTGTTCTGCACACGCCATGTTGGTTTCGCCGCAGCAAACCTTTCAGGAATTTTTGGATCAGCAAATGCAGGCGGGTTTCCATCAACATCCTGACTTTGAAAACATTAAATGGGATGAAGTGCAATTTACTTTAAACAAACAGGTAATTCAGCCACGCCCTGAACAGACCTTGGCAGAAATTGGCTTCGATCAAAAATCACTACTGCGTTTTGTGACCCCAGGACTGAATGGGTACAAGGGCGCACACGTTTAAGACATTAACAGCAACACAAAGACAATAAAGAGTAAGACAGGAGGTCACAAATGAGCTATCAAGTTACGATCGAGCCAATTGGCACAACTATTGAGGTTGAAGAGGATCAAACCATTTTAGATGCTGCTTTGCGTCAGGGCGTCTGGTTGCCATTTGCCTGCGGACATGGCACTTGCGGCACTTGTAAAGTTCAAGTGACCGATGGCTATTACGATGTGGGCGAGGCTTCACCGTTTGCCCTGATGGATTTGGAACGTGAAGAAAATAAGGTGCTGGCCTGCTGCTGTAAGCCGGAATCGGATATGGTGATTGAAGCCGATGTCGATGAAGACCCTGATTTCCTGGGTTATTTGGTACAAGACTATTCGGCCAAAGTCATTGAAGTCCGTGATTTATCTCCAACCATTAAAGGCGTACGTTTACAGTTAGACCATCCGATGGACTTTCAGGCGGGGCAATACATTAACGTACAATTCCCCGGCATTGAAGGCACACGCGCTTTTTCAATTGCCAATGCCCCAAGTGAACTCGGCATTATCGAGCTCCATATTCGGCATGTGGTAGGCGGTAGTGCAACAACGTATGTGCATGAGCAACTTGTAGCAGGCGATGAACTGGAAATCTCAGGACCATACGGACAGTTCTTTGTGCGTAAATCCGATGATCAAGATGCGATCTTTATTGCCGGTGGATCGGGCTTATCGAGCCCACAGTCTATGATTTTAGATTTACTTGAATCAGGTGATACCCGTACCATTTACCTGTTCCAAGGTGCACGCGATTTAGCCGAACTGTATAACCGTGAGTTGTTTGAACAGTTAGTCAAAGACTATCCAAACTTCCGTTACATTCCTGCATTGAATGCACCTAAATCAGAAGATCACTGGACAGGTTTTGCAGGCTATGTGCATGAAGCTGTTGCCGACTATTTTGAGCAACGTTGTGCTGGACATAAAGCCTATTTATGTGGCCCACCGGTGATGATTGATTCGGCGATTTCGACCTTAATGCAAAGCCGGTTGTTTGAACGTGATATTCATACCGAGCGTTTCTTAAGTGCTGCCGATGGTGCCAGTGGTCAGGCACGTTCAGCCTTGTTTAAACATATCTAAAAAATATTTCTAAGCTATACCGAATAAAAAATTACTCAGGAAACAGGGCTGTGCCGATGCTAGATCAGCAGTGGTACGAGTCTCCTAAAAGTACAGCACTGCAACATGCAGTGTAAAAAAAGTAAAAGCCAAAAAAACAGCAATACTAAACCTAGCAGCGCTAAGAATAGCCAAGGAGAGTTACATGGACCGTCAACAAATTGATGCTTTGGTGAAGAAAATGAATGTCGACACTGCTACGCGACCGGTGGATCAGCGTGTACAGCAGATTGTGGTACGTATCGTCGCAGAGTTGTTCCAAATCATTGAAGATCTGGACATTCAACCTTCAGAAGTGTGGAAAGGTCTGGAATATATTACTGATGCAGGCAAAGCCAATGAATTGGGCTTATTGGCTGCGGGTTTAGGTCTAGAGCATTACCTAGATTTACGTGCCGATGAAGCCGATGCCAAAGCAGGTGTGAGTGGTGGTACACCACGTACCATTGAAGGACCACTTTATGTGGCAGGTGCACCTGAATCAGTCGGTTTTGCCCGTATGGATGATGGTTCAGAATCAGATCATTTAGATACCTTAATTATTGAAGGTACCGTGACGGATACCGATGGCAACATCATTGAAAATGCCAAAGTTGAGGTGTGGCATGCCAATGGCCTAGGCAATTATTCATTCTTTGATAAAACACAGTCTGACTTTAACTTACGCCGTACCATTTTCAGTGATGTAGCGGGTAAATATGTGGCTCAAACTACTATCCCAGTTGGCTATGGCTGCCCACCAGATGGTACGACTCAAGCTTTATTGAATAAGCTTGGACGTCATGGTAACCGCCCATCGCACGTTCATTACTTCGTTTCTGCACCAGGTTTCCGTAAATTGACCACGCAATTTAATATTGAAGGTGATCAATACCTGTGGGATGACTTTGCTTTTGCCACCCGTGAAGGTTTGGTGGCAACCGCAGTGGATGTAAACGATGCTGCAGAAATTCAACGTCGTGGTTTAGATAAGCCGTATAAAAACATCACCTTTAATTTTGAATTGGTGAAAGATGTAGATAATGCCCCTTCAACTGAGGTGGAACGCCGTCGCGCCAGTGCTTAAATACCGGAGCTCACTTGTTATCTAATTTCTTTTTGTCTTTATAGCATCATCAATTCAATTAGTGATGCTATTCCCAGAAGTCTGTCGCGAGTGCATGAATGACTCAAGCAGAGCGAACCGACTGCATTAAAATTTCTATTGAATAGGATGTTCTATGAATAAAAAAATATGGTTACTCATGCTGTTAAGTGGCTTGGCGACACATGTTTGTGCAACAGAAAACGGTTTAGATTCTTTCGCACTTGGTGCAGAAGGGATTGCAGCAGGGGCGCTACCACCGCCAGGTGTGTACTTGCTCAGTTATTATCAAAATTATCACGCCAGCGAATTTAAAAATGGTCCGGATAATTTCCATGTCGATGTCAATGCTTTTATTCCACGTTTGGTATGGATGACTCCGCAACAAGTTGCAGGCGGACAGTTGGGACTGTATGCGGCACAGCCTCTAGTTGATTTGCGTTTAAATGCGGCAAGTATGTCAGATTCTAACAGTGGTTTGGGAGATCTGATTATTGGTGCAATGCTGGGATGGCATAAAGGTAATCATCACAGTATTGCGGCTTTGGAAGGTGTGTTGGCGACAGGTGATTATGATGATGCGCGCCCAGACCGTCCTGTGGTGGCCAATTTAGGCAAAAACTATCACACCATTCGTCCAATTTTTGCCTACTCGTATTTGCAGCCGCAAGGTTGGGAGTTTTCAACTAAACTGTCTTATAGCTTTAATACAGAGAATGACGACACGAATTATCAATCGGGTGAGTATTTTGCAGGGGATTATAGCGTCGGTTATCAGTTGAATGATCAGCTGAAGCTGGCCCTAGAAGGCTATGCTTTTAAACAGACCACTGAAGATGAATTGAATAGCGAAGGCATTGGCAGAAAAGGTCAGGTATTGGCAGTTGGTCCTGCCATCCAATACAAACGTGATAACTGGTCTTTGGAAGCCAAGTTCCTGAAAGAAACTGAAGTGGAGCATCGTCCTGAAGGGCATTCCACCACGTTAAAAATGGTCTGGGCATTTTAACTACATAAGGTTTTTTACTTAGAGCATGATCCTAAAATTAAGCCAAGTTAAACTTGGCTTAATTCTTTACACTTCCTTGTTTTTAGTTTTTTCCTCTCGTCTTAGAATCTATCCAGTATTAATTTCATTCTTTTTTCGCAATTGAAAAAATAATTTGTTAAATTTCCCCCATGAGAAAACCATATCCCAGCGACATTAGTCGAGAAGGTGCATTAGATGCCATAACTATACATAGAGATACTTTACAAAATGTAGAGGTTGTACTTGTTGATGGTGGTTATACAGGCGAACCCTTTTCTTTGGCTGTTAAGAATTTAATTGGAGCTCGAGTTGAAGTTGCTAAACGAAGTGAATTACATAAATTTGCAGTCATTCCTCAACGCTGGGTTGTTGAAAGATCATTTGCTTGGTTGGAAAAATGCAGAAGACTTTGGAAAAACTGTGAAAAGCACCTAAATACGAGCCTACAATTCGTTAATTTAGCCTTTTTAAGGTTACTTTTGCATAGAAAATATTCTGGATAGGTTCTTAGAGCTGGTTGTAGTTTTACCTTTATGAAAAAATCAATAATAACCGCCTAAGTTGCGGTTTTTTTAATGTGATGCAAGAACAGGCTATTTGCAGAATCGCGCCGTGGTCAGCAGCTGCCGACATTACGACTTAGATTCAATAAACAAAACTGAATGGCTAGATTGGTATGCGTATTTGTATGATGTACTGAATATATTGCCGACAATGAAAAGATAGCCAAAATTAAAAATATGAACGGGATGAAATATAAGGTTTGATTAATATTTAAACTCATATTGATTATTTTTATATTTTTTTAACCTACAACAAAGATTTTTTTCAAGTGCTGCTAGATTCAGGCACATCTATTAGTTTTAGAGGTGCAGTATGACAGCACTCAAAAAGGATGAGGATAATATTGTCTCATTCAACAAAGGTAAAAAAATGGCCGATAAGTTCGAAAAAGGCTATGTCATGTCCAGCCGGCTATACCGGTATGAGGTACGACCTTTTTTAACCGACGCTGCAAGAAATATCTATGCGGAGCTTGAAGATCGTATTAACGGCTTTCAAGACAAGGTCACTGACCACGTAAGCTATTCACAATTACAAGGCGGAAAGCTGCCTGGTTCTAAGAAAATGGGAACAGCTACAGTCAGAAGAGGTCTTAAGGAGTTACTAGATTTAGGTGTGATTTCGGTTGTTAGTGAAAAAAATAGAAAGGGTAATGAATACCAGATTAATGAGGTTTCACTAGTTGAGCACTTCCAAAATGAAAGCACTACTTCCAAAAGTGAAGCGCTTTCAAAAGTGAAGCGCCACTACTTCCAAAATGAAAGCGCTAGCACTTCCAAAACTGAAGACACAATAGAATTAATTTATAGAACTATATCTATAGAATTATTAATTAAGTCGCTTCGCGTCAAAAATCCGTTGAAAGCTAATTTCTATGCTTATTTAATCTTTGTAAAACAACAAAAAGCGCAAGCTGAAAAAGAACGCAAAGACAAAGCACGAAAGCTACCTTATGACGAAGTCATGAAGCTGACATCTGAAACATTCAAAAACCTCTGTGATTCTGCTCTCTGGGAGCAGTACGTTTCATTTCGTTCTCAAATAGCAAAAACAAAACTGACCAAAAATGCCCTGAATACGATCTATAAAGATTTCCAAAAGTGGGGATTTGAGAGAAATAATCAGGCTTTAAAAACATCAATCACTGGTAACTATCAAGGTCTGTTTGAGCCTAAGCCGCTATTCAAATTTACACAAAAAAATCAAAAGTCGTCTCGCTGGGATGAGATTCAACAGTTGATCGCAAACGAGGAGCAAGCTGATGACAGCTATGGTTTCTAATCCACAACATTCTATTCAATCAATTAAATCGGCTAATCTTGTTGGAATCCTAAAAGCAATTGTACCACGTTCCTTTGAAAAGACTTTTGACGGTATTCCTCTAGAGGCGATCAATCAAGCGATAAAAATCTGCATTAGGGGTCTGACTCGTGAACAGATCTTAACTGGATTGAATACGGTTCGTGATAGCGGTTTTTGTCCAGATCCAGCAATGTTCCGCAAATGGTGTCTTGGTATCACCGGATTTCACACTGAACAGCAAAGAGCTGCTGATTCATTCAAACGGCAACATGCTGCCTTATCGAATGTAATCAAGTGGTTTAATAATAAAAACCATCCAATTACTAATGCTGAAAAAGAAGCGTATGATCGCTGTTCTGAAATGTTTTGTGCAATTCAGTCTTCAAAGGATGTTGAAAGAGCCTGTAATCTAGCATATCAGGCATTTAAAGATAATTACATTGACGTAGTCAAAGAGTACGTTGAAAAAGGCAAGCATCAGGCGATTTGGAAGAAGCCAACGATTGTCGAGAAGAAGATTCTTGCTGATTATGGTGATGGCGTTGAGCTTAAACCCCACGATGTGCTTAAGGGCGACGAGCTTAAAAAGTGTCTTGAGGAGGCCAAAAGAAAAATCAAACGTGGGGCAGAGTAAGTTTTATGGGGAGATTTATTCTTAAGCTCTGGGTGACGTACCCGGTAGAGGCAAACGAGCTGGTCAAACTTCATGACGAAAGCTTTGATAAAGACTGGTTTGATGCATTGAGCTTTGAATTGAGAGTGAGGAATGCAGAGTTTCCGGTGATGCCTGAATATAAGAATCATCCATTTCGGGGGACTCAGCAATTATCACGACATCCAGTGTTTGAAAGGCTAAAGACTATCGAGTGTTCTATTTTGCCATTCTGTCACTTGTTCAATGACAGTATCCGTCACTTTACTAATAAGAGAGGCAGATCATCTGCATCGTACATTTCTTTAAAGAAAGCAACAATTTCTTTATTTGTCATTCCTTTCGCATATAGCGAAAGAATTTGATCATCTATGCTAGTAATGCGCGTTTGATGCTTCTTAATAATCTGTGGTTAAAAAGAGCCATCACGATCACGGGGGTATCTAAAGCAAGCTGGAGCATGAATAAATTTTGTAGCACCCATTGCTAAAAATATTGATCGAAGGTCTTGAAAAAATGAAAATACATGTTATCGTATTACGATCACTTTTAAAAAAGGATCATATATGATTCCAATGTTGGCTTCAGAACTCGAACAAGAAACAGACTGGCGTGTTATTAGCTGCGAAATATTAATGGATCGATCTCATACTAATACTGATGAGGTTTTTGGAAATATCGAGATAAAATCAAAAAATGGTATCTCAATATATTTTGGGTTTACTTCATATATGAACAAAGAAATCGAAATGGAAGAAATCCGTATTCTAAATGCAGATAATATTGAAATATGTGTGCATGACGATGATGAGGGAGATGTCTTCGCTGCCGCTCATGACATTGCATGTCAAACAAATTGGCGAAAAATAGCAATAAATATGAAATATGAAAAAGTTAAGAGGAAAGTCAAAAGTATAAGTTTTAATCTCGAGAATGAAGCTGATATTTTCTATTTTGCAGACAGTCAAAACGACTTTTCAAATTGGGTGAAAAATAAAATTTTAGAAGAAATAAGGTGAAAATCAGTAGCCGCCAATTTTTTAATTAAGGTTTAGGAGGAGTACAACTTACTACATTAAACTAGGTGGATTGGTTCAATAAGGAGTGTGTACCGTAAGCATCCAACCTATCCTATAAGCCTTAATTTGGTTCCCACTTATTTTTAAGTGGGGACTTAATTTATGACCACAAATATCCATGCATCAACCATATCTACTTCCAAAAAGCGAAGAACATACAGTGATGAATTTAAAAATAGTATTGTTCAAGCCTGTAAAGAATCCAACACTTCAATCGCCTCAGTCGCTTTGCAGTATGGTCTGAATGCAAATCTCGTATCTAATGGATTCGCCTTCTGGATGGCAGACAAACTCTGTACACTCGGCACTAATCACCCTCACTAAAATTTTGATTCCTTTTGGGTAATGCACAAATCCGTGATTGAATCAGAGCATTTTCAACTTTATGAATAGTACGATTCACATTACTTTCAGTGAGATTATAGTCAGCGGATAACTCAATTTGAGTCCTATAACAGCGTAAGTAGTTTAAAGTTAACAATAATTGATCCTCTAAACACAAAGAATGCGGCCTTCCAGATTTTTTCTTGGCAAGTTCAGCTTTTTTTAACACGGAGATCATTTTTAAGAATAATGGGCGAGCAACTCCAACGAGTCGTTTAAATTTCCCATCGTTAAATCGAGTTAAATTTTCATATTTCATAGGGCGAGTATAAACAATTTTTTACTTTCGCAAGGTCTAATCTAATACCAAAGTAAGCGTCCGCTGAACTCCACTTTTTCTGACTCATTAATATCGCGATAGTGTCCACTTAAATTTTGAAGTGGACACCTATTTATGGATTTAAAGACAGTCTCAGACAGTACACCAACACTAAAAAAACCGCCGAATCTTTACAGCTGAATTTAAACAGCACTTGGTCGGGCTGTGCCAGCAGCCAGACACATCAGTGGCCAAGGTAGCAATGCAACATCAGGTCAATGCCAATCTGTTGCATAAATGGATTCGCCAGTCCAGATCAATTCCCCCTGCATTAACAACCCCATCCAGTCTACAGGTCGACTTTCTTCCCATTGTGCTGCATTCGACTCCAGTCAAAGAAGAAGCACCTCCGCCATGCACGTCGTAAATTCTATGAACTGCATGTGACCGGGAAAAGTCAGGTCGCTGAACAGGCATTAGTGCTGATTCAGAAACTGTATGCCATAGAAGCAGAATTAAGAAAAAAGACTGATGGTACAGCGGAACAACGCCGCGAATACCGGCAACAGCACAGTCAACCGGTGATGCAACAACTGTATGAATGGCTCACCCAAGCATTAGATAATGCTTGGCGATGCAGAGCTAAGCCGACAGGCGTGATATTCCATACTGACCAAGGCAGCCAGTATAAAAGTCATCTGTACAGGCATAGGCTGCAACAATATGCGATGGTACAAAGTATGAGTCGCAAAGGCCTTGCGCAGTATACTGCTCATGGGATAATGCACCTACAGAAAGGTTATTTAGAAGTCTTAAAATGGAATGGATACCGAAACTTGGCTACCACTCCTCAACTGGATTTGATCAAAAAATGTAAGGTTTATAAGAAGAAGACCCAGATCGAGTGGATTTGATCAAAAAAAGTATTACATTTTTTTTGACACGATTCCCTTAGGTAACCCCCAAATTCATGCTAAAAAAAATGCAAGGTTTGTTGGCTTGGAAATTGGTTGTCTCAAGCATTAGTCCCTAAAACTATTACATTTTTTGATACTATCTTCTAAGATTACCTAATAATGTATATGGCTAAATGTATTGCTAGGTTTGAATTTTTTTTACTGGGCATTTGAATAAGATAAAAGGGTAGATTGCCCTAAGCAATATTGAATAATTCTTCTGGGAAAAATGTTAAATGAATGACTTGCATGAATTGAATGGCCTAAAAAATATTTATCTCTATGATTCATACTTACCAAATAATTCTACAAAAATTGAATTAGGTGAAGGAAATTCTAATTTAACGGGTGCAAATGGTGCAGGAAAAACCTCTACCTTAAATTTAATCCCAATATTTTATGGGGCCCGTCCAGACAGATTAATGGATCGCTCTGCCAATAAACTCAATTTTACAGATTATTATCTCCCTCATGCGCGTAGCATGATTGTGTTTGAATACAACACACCGATGGGACTGTGCTGTGCTGTTTTTTACCGTAATCAGGATAAACAATGCTATCGCTTTATTCAGGGCAGCGCATCTGAGACTGTTTTTTCAAAATCTTCTATCGAATTCCATAAGCAACACAAGACGGTAAAAAGTCTGTTGCAAGAAATTGAAATTAAAGGTTATTACGTCAGTAAACAGATCGACAATAGCCTGGATTATGTAGCGGTTCTAACTAGCGATAAAAAACGTCTGAATCGTGATTTCAAATTGAGGGATCTTGCTTCTATTTTCTCTCTTAGCGGTAAAGGCCATGAATTAAAGCATATTGGGGCATCCACCCAGATCACCCTAAATAAAACTAACCTGTTAGATAACTTCAAGCTCATGTTGGTTGATGCTTTTTTAGAAAATGAGCAGATGATGAATCAGCGCTCAAATACGCTGAATTCTTCCAGCCTCATTGCTGATGTTCAGACATTACGGGAGTTTGATAAGGAAAAGCCAAAACTGCAACTGGGGATCGAGCAGCGACATGCTTTAATGCAGACTTACTCTTTGCTGGAGGCTTATCGAGGTCAGGCACTCAATAAACTAGAGTTTAATAATACGACAATCGCACAGCTTCGTTATCAGAGAAGCCAAACTATTGAACATGCCAAAGCTGGATTAAAGGTGATTGAAAATGAGATTATTGCGAATAGCTCCAATGAATCACGGGCGAAAGGTGAGTTGGAAGGTTTACAACATAGTTTAGCTTTAATAGAGGAAAACGAGCAGAAATATAAAAATGCTGACATTCTGAAAAAACAGGAAGAATTCAGTAATCTTGCTAAGTACAAGCAGGAAGCTGAAGATGCGCGCCGTTATGTGGATGAGTTAGAGAAGAACCAGAAAGAAATTGTTCATAAATTTGAAAAACTTAAAAATAATGCCTTGGAAGAAAAAGACCGAGATTTAGCTGCTATTCATGAACGTAAGAATGAGGTTTCTAATTTAATACACAATTTGCAACAGGATAGGTCTCATGCAGTAGATCAACTGGCTTTGGATGAAAAAAATGAGCTTAATGCTTTCGAGCAAAGCAAACAGAATGAGCGCAAATTTTATGAAGATGAGGTTGATCACTGCAACAATTTGATTGCTGAAGCATCTAATCATACTCAGGAAGAGCAACAGCAAATCGAAGAGTACCAGCTGAATCTACACACTCACCAAAAAGCGATACGGAATAAGGAACAGCAACTCAACACAGCAAACGCTGATTTATCACGCCTAAAAAGCGAGCACACTCGAGCTAATGTAGATTTTGATTCAGCTAAACACCATTTAGATAAATCTACACAAACGGAACATCAGTTAAGAGATATCTTGTATCAGAAAAATACATTATTGAGCTTTCTGAAACAATGTCCTGAAGACGATTGGAAACACAACATTGCCAAACTGATTAATCCTAAATTATTTTTGCATACCGGGTTGAAGCCTTCTTGGGACTCAGAACAACAAAGCGGACATGTTAGTTTCTATGGCCTTCATCTTGATACTTCCAAGCTGGATCTTCCGGTTGAAGCCGAATCACTCAATGAATTGGAGCAGCGCCTTGCAAAGGCAACCACTATTTTGGAAGAGGCTAAAGAAAAATACAGCCATACTGAAAAAGCAGTGGCTGCAGCTGCCAAAGCAGTTCAGAATTTTGAGCTAAACCTCATTAAATTACAGAATGAGCTGCGTCAATGCCGAGAAACATTTGATAGTACCCAGCGTATATTTGAGCAATATAAGCAAAAGATCCAAACAAATGTAATGGATCGGAGAAAATTAGCTGAAGGACAACGTGATCAGGCTCGTCAGCGATTAAAATTATTCAATCAACAAGTAAATGTAGAACGCCAAATGATTCATGATCGTTTTGGCAATGAAAAAAACCAAATTCAGCAGAGTTATGATTTCAAAATTAAAGAACAATTAGAACGTAAAGCAATGTTGGATGAAAGATCTAAATCTGTGATTCATAAATGTGATAATAAACTCATAGATCTTGAATCTTTACGTAATAGTGAATTGCAGCAAAAAGGTTTGGATACTACACTTTATCAAAAGGCACAGGATCAGCTAAAACAACTGAACCATAAATGTCATATCGTGAAAGATTATGAAATCATCTTGATGCAGTACAAGATTTGGTTCGAGCAGGAATACTCTCGTAAAACGGGGATCTGCACCTTAATCGGAAATCTCGAACAAGAAATTTATGCTTTCCGACAAAATTTTGACAAACTGAATGTCAAAACCGAAAAACTTAAAGAACAATCACGTCATGAAGTTAACCTTATTGAAAGCAATCTTCAGCAGGTTGAAGAGGAAAATACCAAGATAGCCTCTTTAAGAAACCGTATTAATTCAGTACTGGAAGGTATTCCGCATATTGAACAGCTTGAGGTTGCTGAGCCGGTTAGTTTTGAATGGTTTTACCGGAATACTGAGGATCATCTTAATCGTCAGAAAGAACAGCTCAAGGAGCTGAAACAATCCCTCAATACAGTACTAAGTATTTTACGCCAGAATAGTGATTTCGAGCTCTACAAGCAGTGGGAAAATCGTATGGCGCTGTTAGGTAATGTGAACACCACCACATATGATCTTTACGGTATGAAAGAAATCGAAAATATGCTGTTGGTGGATATTCCCACTAAAGAAAACCTCACGATCAATAGTTTTAAACTGGCTGCTTATGATTTACGTAATTATGGGCAATCTTTGGCTAAATTCCGCCGTAAGCTGAATGCGATATCTAAGGATCTTACGGAGCAAACCAATACAACCAATCCATTTACAGCGTTAGGTAATATTCAGATTGAATTACTTTCTGTACTTGATGGCCTCAATGTCTATGAGCAGTTAGATCGCTTTGAAAAAGATCTGGATGAAGAAGCGATTCAGGAATCATCTCAGCTCATACTACCGAGTGAGAAGCTAATACGGTCATTTGAATCAGCTGTTAAAGCATTAGAAAAGTCGAATGTTCAGACTGACGATATCCGCTCTTTAGTCAAACTGCGTATCAGCTATGAGGAAAATAACCGTAAGGTTTATGTGAACAATGATTCTGATTTGCTTTCCGGCAGTAGTACTGGTTTATCACGATTAATTGTCATTATTATCTTTACGGCTTTAACACGAAAACTATGTCCAGATATCAATACAGTCATCCATGTACCACTCGATGAAATCGGCCAGTTTGATTCACAAAATACAATGCGATTATTCGAGTTGATGCAAAAGCAGAATATTTATCTGGTCTGCGCTCAGCCGAACTTATCCAGTGAATTAAGTGAAAGCTTTGTGCATAAGAATGATATCGACCGAAACTTCGGTATACGCAAGTTTAAAACCCAGAAAAACGAAAAACCTAATCCGCTTTTAGCCTAGTGGGGACCTATTATGCAAATTGCTAAATCAATTTTTTCTGACATTGTAAATGTTTTAATTTCTGGGGGAATTATTGATGAACATGTCCACAAAGATCTCTACCACAAGCTCCAAGATGATCTGGTCTTGGAGGAAATAAATAATTATCTCGATTGGATGGGAAAAAAGTGTGTCCGTACCAAAGATAATTATGGGTTCTACTGTGTCTTTAGTGAAAGTCGCAAGAACAAAGCAACCCGTGAACTTCTAAGAAAACAGTTCAGCGAAATTGTGTCGAAAATGGAGCCCTTGAATGACTGGCTTCGCTTATGCCGTTCAATAAAAGACAATAGCCGTATCATGCAATGTGGGGATACGGTGACTTATGGTGAACTCATCACTGAGGTTGAACGATCTCCACTTATTATGTCGCAACTCAAAGAGTTAGTCATCAAATTAGGTAAGGCATCCACCTCACCCAAAGAGCAGATTAGCTCTGTGCTTCAATACCTTGTCAGCAATCAATATCTGCATCCAACCGGTAACACTGGCACGACTTATATTGCGACAGCTAAGTGGTCTGTTTTCTATGATGAGCTAGAATACATTTGTACTTTTAATGGCATCAATTACGATGAAATACCTGAACCGGAGCAGGGCGAGCTGATATGAGTGAGTTGGAATATCCAGCAGCCAAAGCGGCAAAAGCGCTCAACAACTACATTGAGCATATCGGTAATGCGATTGTATTTAACAACGCAATTGTGCCTGTAACTGATGACAATGAGTATTTAATCAAAGTATTGAATAAAGCAGAACTTGGCTATTTCAACACTGAAAAAAATGGCTTTAACTTATACAACCACGTGATTTCATTCGTAACGTATTATGAGAAAAAACGTAGGGTTACTGACAGCTCTAAACAGATTCATAAACTTATTTCAGATATTCGTGCCAATATCAGTGAATTTGAAACGACCAAACTCAAAAGTGTAGAAGATGCTGAAATTTATAAGGATGAAATTAGTGAAGGTATTGTTGAATTAGCCAATACTATTTTTGAGAGCTGCTATGATTTCTCCACCCAAGCACTTCAAGACCTGGCATTGTTTAACAATCTTGAGGTCCGTATTCAACGCATTGAAAAAACCATCAGGATTTTAAGTTCATTGACTGAAGTGATGGGCGCACTTTCAACCAACGCAATGCTTGAGCTTGGTGCTTCAGATAAAGATCTTGAAAGTTTGGTGGTAAATAAGCTGATCCCCGTATTCATTATCTGTAGTAAAGAGGTGAAATACAGTGCTTCTAAATTAAACAAGCAGTTGTTTGATTGGAAACAAGAATTATCTTCGCAGAAAAAAAGCAACATGGTGGATGCTTTCCACCGCTTTTTAAAAGGAAAATCTACATTAAACCTGGAGTTTGATGAAGCGACGGCGTCAGAAGTTTTTTATCATGTGCCATGCAGTGAACTCATCAGCTATGCAGATCTGGATGCTGATGAAGAACAGGAAACGCTACGTGAACTTGGCTCAAAAGTATTTGCCAAGCGTGAAAAACGGATAGAGCAGAATAAAAATCAAGAAAATCTGCCAGATGTTAGAGAAGGGAGTGAGGTTGTTGAACAGCCTTTAACTGCTTTAGAAATTGCTACGAGTAATTTCTTTGATGCATTGCTTGTGGATGGGGGAAAACATCAACAATTGAGTGGCGTTGAAACATATGAGCTGCTAATGCCAGGATGCGATATCGATTTTTGGCTGATCGCTTTAACCAGCCACTATAGAAACCGATTCAAAGATAAATTGAACATGGAATTTGTCGAAACTATAGATCCTATATTTGATGGAAATAGTTGTGTATCTGATGTCATCCTTTCTCGAACTGATAAATTGCAACAGATTGCCTGATAGGAGAACATGAGTGACATTTGGTATACGTGAACTATCGGTAATTCAGACGGCATTGCAATTAAAAAAGCGGTCTATGGCATTCAATAAAACCTGGCAAAAAGTTCATCAGGATTATCAGATTGGTACGGTCCATGGTAAGGAGCTTCACCTTACATCCAAAGAACTGGAGTATTTGGAGCGCTGTATCTATGCAAAACAGGTTAAAGTCGCTCCTGAACAGTCTCTGAATTTAGAATCTGATCGTATGGATTTGTTAAACTTTTTGAAAGATGAAAAGTCTGGTGGATATTCTGTATTCGGCGATCAACTTGTATTTGCATCGGTGCATGCAAAATTGCCATTAAAACAGGAAGAGGTAACGATTGGATATAAGGGCTTAGTGCCCACGGTTCATGCCCATGTGTTGTGTTGCAATAAGATTGAAAAACTGATTATTGTTGAAAATGGAACGATGTTGACGAGACTGTTTGATTGGTATGAACAGCTACCTGAAAAATGGCAAGACAGTCTATTTTTATATCGTGGTCAGGGTCAAAATGCACGTCAGGTGTTTGAATTACTAGCCAAACTTCCCGAACATGCTGAAATTGCATTTTATGGTGATTTTGATCCATTCGGGTTGAACATCGCTGCTCATTTCCTTAAACGTAGAACAATGTCGATATTAATTCCTGAATGCTGGAATGAAATCAACCGAAACCATGTGGACAATAACACTACGAAATTTTTTGAACAGATCCATAAAAGTCATGATCTTTATACTGATACTGTTCAGCCTTTAGCTATTAGAAATTTGTATAGGCATATACACATCAATCAAATTGCTCTCATGCAAGAAAATGTGAATCGGTTAGGGCCTTTAATTGAGTTAAAGGTTGATTGAAATTCAGTTAATATCTATTTTAAAGAAATATTTAAATAAAAATATTTAGTGATAAATTGTTTTTTAATTGTAGTATTCAAAAGGGATTTGGTAAGAGTGGAAAAAATATTTTTACAAATACAAAGAATGAAAGTTGGGCATGTTTTTGTTATTGATGATTTGAGTTTTTCTTGTAGTAAAAATAATGTATATAGAGTTTTGAGGAGGCTGAAAAAAGAAAATGTTATTAATGTCGCTTATAAAGGTATCTATTACAAAATAGAATATTCTGAATTTTTAGGAGGGAGAAAATTACCACCTGATACAATGGATGTGATTAAAAAGATAATTGAAAAAAATAAAGAAGTTATACAATTACATGGTGCAGATGCAGCTAACCGATTTCGTATAAGTACTCAAATGCCGCTAACAAGAGTTTTTCTAACCAGTGGTTATTCACGCGAGATTCATATATGTGGTGCTAGGGTTAAGTTTATACATACAAGTAATAAAAGATTATTACAGTACCCAATGCATGATATTGGTTGGGCAATAGCATGTCTTTATTACTTGGGTAAAAATTTAGTCGATGATAAAGTACTTGAAAAGATAAGAAATCATATAGGTGATAAAAATTTTAATATATTAAAAAATTCAGATATTAATATATGGGTGAAAAAATCAATTTATAAATATCAGTTAAATAAAAACCTTTGATTTTAAAATTTGTTTATGTAATTTTTATAAATACTCGATTACAATTTATACAATTTATACAATTTATACAATTTATACAATTTATACAATTTATACAATTTATACAATTATAAATATAAATCTCCCTTACGGTAAGCAACTAGATTGTGTGGGTGATTTTTAGGAAGCCCATTTAAAAAATGGGCTTTTCGATAGAGTCAAAGACTTTTACAATCTGACTCACTAGCTAATACAGACTGTGAGAAAGAGGGGTGTCGTTTTACTGAGTTGAATGAACCACCTCTGAAGAGCTGTTAGGTCAGTTTTCACATGATTAAGCTGATAGCTGCTGCAATTCATAATCTGCCTTGAGTTGCGCTTCCAGAGCATCCCACAGTTCAATGCGAAGTTCTGCCGATTTAATTGCACTATCGAACAGCTCATGCCAAGAATTTAAATCTTCTTTAAACTGGTCGTTGATGATTCTTTTCACCGCGGGTCCGTGTTTGTCACCATCTAACTCAATATGACGATTCAGATAATAAACAAAGGTTTCAGCATCAGCTTGGTTAATATCCCAGGTATTGAGCAAATGGCTAAACATTTCAGGGATGGAGTCTTCACGACCATAAAAGAAACTGGCAAGAACCTGAGAGGTTTTACCATTCAGAGCTGTTTCAATAGTGAAATTCACGAAATTCTGAATAGCAGGGGCAACTTCCAAGTTTTCTAAAGCGTCAGCTACCGCTATTTGTGCACTCTGGCTGCTTTGTTGTACTGTTTTGATAAATTCATCAATTTTTGCGGTTGAAGCACCAATTTCTGACATTGCAATCAGGTACATTTCAAAATGTGAACAAACTTTACCGTTAGGCAGAGAATCAGTTTCTTCTCCTAGAATAATTTCATTAATCAAATGGGCTGCTTTTGAATTCTCGTTTGGCATCCATGGTAATGTAACGCACGTTAAGTCTTGCTGTAATCGCTTTGCCAATGACATAAAATCCCATACAGCGAAAACATGCCATTCCATAAATTTCTGCAAATCGTTCACATTTTTAATGCAAGAAAACACATTATGTTCTCGCATTTCTTTTAGTTTTAATGAAAGTAATGCTTGTTTATTTTCAAATTCTACAGGTACTTGAAACATATTTTCCTCGGATCTTATTTAAAAATAATGTATTTTATAAAGAACTAAAAGATTAAATTTTATCTTTAGTGTGATTTATAATAGGTATTATAATAAACCTATTGGATTAGTCAAAACTTAAGCGGAAAAATATTTGATTATTAAGATATTATTAAAAATTAAAAAAAAGAGAAGATCAGAATTAAGCAATAAGTATAATAGACTTTTCTTGAAAGAGTTAATTTAAGAGTGCCAAATTTACCATTATCGAAGTTAAAATCATTCTTAAATAAAACCGTTTTCGTCTATTTTTATAATGCTCTGTTAGTATTCTAAAACATTTAAGTTGACCTGCAATTCGCATTGTTTTCAGCTTGGTTGTATTTTTAAGATAACTGAATTTAAGTTCGATGATGGTTTAAATGTTTAAAAGTTAATGAGAATTTATCTTTAAGCATGAAGAGGAGGGTCTTTGAGATTTTTTTCTTTGCAAGTTCAACCTGTTGTAATAATAATGGGCCAGAAACTCCAACGAGTCGTTTAAATTGTTCATCATTAAATCGAGTTAAATTTTCATATTGCATACGGCGAGTATAAAGTATTTATAATTTAGCTAGAAATTTATTACAGATGAATATAAAAAACAGGATAGAATCCTGTTTTAGTAATTTGCCATTGACTCTGGTATTTTTTCAAAGAACTTTTTTCTAATCTCTTGTTTTGTTAGTTTCCTGTCACTTTCTTCTAACAGTCGATCTAGCCAGATTAAGAGCGCATCATGATTCTTATGACAGTGATTAACAGCTAGAAATTTACTTAAACCATAGCCATCTTGAATATTCAAATCTAGAATCAGTGAATAACCAATTTGTTTAATTTTAGGATTAATAAAAAGATCATTTTTCATTTTAAATTCTCTATTGATTAAAATAAAACTTTAATATTTATTGTTTAAAATTGCACCATAGAAACTTTTTGATAGTTCATAAAAAATACGAAAGACAAAAATATTTTGATGAGCTATCCGTTATGCTTGAATTTCTAAGAGTTGTTTAAAAAAACAATTAAGCCTGCTGTTACTCACCGTAGGATTTTATGAAATTATTTTTGTTAGCTCATAAAATCCCATTTGCTTTTCTGGGGTGTTCGGATAAAGCAGACTGCTCGAGTGCCTGAAGCAATATATTTTTCCTGACAGCGCTTTGTTTCCTCAATGGTCTGATCAACCCACTGAGTTTCGATGGCTATTTGGGCTTTATTGATGTGCAAGAAATTGTGTTCCCAGTTTTTTTCTTGTGAATCGCGGGTGTCTGGCAACATGGCATAAACATGCTGAGGTTTTTATATTTATCTTTCAGTCTCATCCATTGCTCGTCATTCAGCGTGAAACTGTAGATTTCTTTATTTTCAACAATACCGAGAAAGCCGATTGTTATACTAAATTACCGTCTTTTGTCCCATTTTTAGGCTAGTAAAATCCTTTGTAAATCAGGCACAATGAAACTATAAATTTCAAGTTTTTATAGCCTGAGTGCTAGCGGTATTTTTTAATGACAAATAATAATTTTTCACAAGTAGCAGCTTTTATCTGGTCGGTTGCCGATCTCCTGCGTGGTGACTTCAAACAATCGCAATATGGTCGTGTGATTTTACCGTTTACGCTGTTGCGCCGTTTAGAGTGTGTACTTGAAGCGAGTAAGGCAGATGTATTGGCAGCCAATGAAAAAGTGAAACTCATGCCACTGCCAGAAGAAGCCAAAGAAAAGATGCTGCTGAAGGCAACCAATGGCCTGTCATTTTTTAATACCTCCGAGCTGGATTTAGGCAGCCTGGGTCAAAAAGATATCCGTTCAAACCTCAATACTTATATTCAAAACTTCTCCAAAGATGCACGTGAAATCTTTGAACACTTTAAGTTCGATGAATTTATTGGTCTCCTGGATGATGCCAACTTGCTTTACAAAGTCGTTCAATATTTTTCAGACCCTAAAATTGATCTCAGCCCAAAAAATATATCTAACCATGAAATGGGCTTAGTGTTTGAAGAGCTGATCCGCCGTTTTGCCGAAGGTTCAAATGAAACCGCAGGGGAGCACTTTACCCCGCGTGACATCGTTCGCTTAACCACAGGCTTGGTATTCAGCAAGGATGATGATGTGCTGAATGGTGACGGTATTATTCGGACTATTTACGATCCGACGGCGGGTACGGGTGGATTTTTATCCTCAGGTTCTGAATATGTCTATGAGCATAATCCAGATGCGGTGATGCGCGTTTTTGGTCAGGAGTTAAACCCTGAGTCTTATGCGATCTGTAAAGCAGACATGCTGATTAAAGGTCAGGACGTGCGTAATATCAAATTGGGTAATACGCTATCCAATGACCAGTTGGCCTATGAGAAGTTTGACTACATGCTATCGAATCCGCCATTTGGGGTGGACTGGAAAAAGATCGAATCGGACATCAAAGACGAGCATGAGCAAAAAGGCTTTGAAGGGCGTTTTGGTGCAGGCTTGCCACGTGTATCGGATGGTTCTTTGCTGTTTCTGATGCATCTGATCAGCAAGATGCGCAATAAAGACGACAGCACGGCGCAAGGCAGTCGTATTGGTATTATCTTGAATGGTTCACCATTGTTTACAGGCAGTGCGGGCAGTGGTGAAAGTGAAATCCGCCGTTATATTTTAGAAGCAGATTTGTTGGAAGTGATTATCGCGCTACCCACCGATATGTTCTATAACACCGGTATTGCGACTTATGTTTGGGTACTCAGCAATAAAAAAGAGACTCAACGTAAGGGCAAAGTACAGCTGATTGATGGTAGTAACCTGTACAGCAAAATGCGTAAGTCGCTTGGCTCTAAACGTAATGAAATGAGCGAAGATGATATCGCGATGATTACCCGCAGTTATGGTGACTTTGAAGTGACAGATGCGCGTGAACTGGATAAACCCGCAGAGGTTAAATCTAATCGTGGTCGTCAATCGGCTAATCCTAAAAATGAAGCTGCTAAAACCTTTTCCAGTAAAATCTTTAACAGTTACGAGTTTGGTTACCGCCGTGTGACTATTGAACGTCCATTGCGTTTATCTGCTCAGGTGAGTGATGACGCCGTGGCATCGTTACGTTTTGCACCGAAGCCGTTTAATGCGGTGATGCAAAAGGTCTATGCGCAATACGCTACGAACTGGACAGAAGACACTTATGGTCAGCTTGACGAGTTTGAGGTGGAAATCCGTGCGCTGATTAAAGCGGAATTTAGCGAGCTGAAAGAAAAAGATATCAAGACCGTGCTTGAGCCAAAACTGTGGTTAGAGCAGCGCAGTTTGATGCGTAAAGCCGAAAGCCTGCAAGCGAAGATGGGTACGGCGCAATGTGATGACTTTAATATCTTTGATAATGTACTCAAGCAAGCGTTAAAAGATGCCAATGTTAAATTGGAAACAAAAGAGAAGAAGCAGTTCTTAGATGCGATCACATGGAAAAATGTCGATGCTGAGCCAGTGATCAATAAAGTCATTAAAGGTGCAGAAAATCCGCTTTACGGTCAGTTTGCTTATAAAGGCAAAGTGGTTGAGTTTGTGCAGGATGGTGATTTGCGTGATGCGGAAAATATTGCGCTTGACCCAAGCCAAAGCACCACGGATTTAATCGAGTCTTACTTTAAGCGTGAAGTCCAACCGCATGTGCCTGATGCATGGATTAATGCCGATAAGCGTGATGCGCAAGATGGTGAAATTGGTATTGTCGGTTATGAGATTCCGTTTAACCGTCATTTTTATGTGTATGAGCCGCCACGTGATTTAGCTGAGATTGATTCAGATTTGGATGTAGTGAGCCGTGAAATTATGGCACTTCTACAAGAGGTGCATTCTTAATGGCAAAGTATCAGAAATATGCTGAATATAAAGATTCAGGGGTTGAATGGTTAGGTGAGATTCCTAATGATTGGGAAATGTGGAAATTGAGCCATGCTTATACCGAGATTGGATCAGGTACAACTCCTTCAACCTCTAATGAAGAAAACTTTGAAGGAAATATTCCTTGGGTAACAACAGGTGAGTTGAGAGAAAATCTAATTTTAGATACTAAGAAAAAGGTATCTCAACGAACAATAGAACAGTTTCCGACTTTAAAAAAATACCCTATTGGTTCAGTAGCAATAGCAATGTATGGCGCAACTATTGGACGATTGGGAATTTTTGGTATTGAAGCCACAACAAACCAAGCGTGTTGTGTAATGACGACTTCAAAAGTATTGAATAATAAATATGTTTTTTATTGGTTGCAGGCATTTAAGAATGAAATTATTCAATTGTCATCAGGTGGTGGGCAACCGAATATCAATCAGGAAAAAGTAGCATCATTAAAAATTTCAGCTCCATTTTTTGAAGATCAGATTAATATTGCCAACTTCCTCGACTATGAAACTGCACAAATTGACACTTTAATTGCTAAACAAGAAAAGCTGATTGAACTGCTGAAAGAAAAGCGTCAAGCCGTGATTAGCCATGCCGTCACCAAAGGTTTAAATTCTGATGTAGCGATGAAAGATTCAGGTGTGGAATGGTTAGGGCGAGTGCCTGAGCATTGGGAAATTCTTAAATTTGATTATGCTATAAATACAGTCAGTGATATTGATCACTATATGCCTAGCTCGGTAGATGTGGGTATTCCCTATATTATGACGGGCGACTTAAAAGACTTCGTCAGCGATATTGATTTTGAAAGTTGTAAGCAAGTTGCATATTCTGATTATCAGAAATTATCGAGAAAAATTAAAACAACTAAAGACGATATTATTTTTGCTCGATATGCAACGATTGGAACATTATCTTACGTAGATATAGATAAAGAATTTTTAGTTTCATATTCATGTGTAACTATCAAATCTAATTCGAATAGAACAACTGGGAAGTACTTATCTTACTATCTGAAGTCTCAAGCTTTCCTACAAGCCATTCAGCAACAAATTAACTCGAATACTCAAGGTAATGTAGGTGTTGATAGTCTAAGAAATGTCAAAATTATTCTACCTTTGTTATCTGAACAAGAGAACATAATTGAATTTCTACAAGCTGAATTGATCAAAATGGATAATTTAATCAATAAAGCCGAATCAGCCATTCAACTGATGCAAGAACGCCGTACAGCCCTTATTTCATCTGCGGTTACAGGAAAGATCGACGTACGCAACTGGCAACATCCCAATGAGGCTAAAACGGAGTTAAGCCTATGAATATTCTCAGTTGCCTCAAACAAATGTGGAATCAAGCAGATACAAAAAATCATTGCATAAATAATTGCAATGATTCACTATATGCTCAACAACACCCGACAAGGCTAGGCAAGCAATTGCATCCTCAAACTGTCGGGTTACTTGTTTCTGGAGCCCTAAAAAATATAACAATCAGGGCAAGCCATCTATGAAATCTTTTAACAAGCCTGCCAAAACCTTTGCTGAACAAATTGAGCTATTAAAAGCGCGTGGCATGCAATTTGCCAATGAGCAAGATGCGCAATTTTACCTAGAGCAAATCAATTATTATCGCTTAGGTGCCTACTGGCTTCCGTTTGAATACACCCATTCACCACATTGCTTTAAACCAGAGACCAGTTTTGAACAGGTGTTAGCGCTGTATGTATTTGATCGTGAATTAAGGTTACTCATCCTGGATGCCATAGAACGCCTGGAAGTTGCCGTTCGCACCCGTTTCGCCTATGAATTGGCACATCGGCATGGTTGTCATGCCTATCTACAAGGGCAATATTTTAAACCCGCCTTTAGATGGCACAAATTATTAGAATCACTTGAAGGTGAAGTAGGCCGAGCAGACGAAGTCTTTATCGAACACTATAAACGCACTTATGATGAGCCCGAATTACCACCAATCTGGGCCACCTGCGAAGTCATGAGTTTTGGGCAACTGTCTAAATGGTATCAGCTCTTGGCACCGATTCAGACACGTAAAGCCATTTCCAGTCATTTTGATTGCGATGAAAAACAGTTTGAAGGGCTGTTACAGCACTTTGTTTACCTAAGAAATACCTGTGCCCATCATTCAAGACTATGGAACCGAAAATTTACCAAAACCATTGCTAAGCCACGCAGTAAGCCAATGGGGCTTCGGGTGCAATGCAATTTTGAAAATACCAACGCAGCAGATCGAAAAATTTATAACAGTCTGGTATTTCTACTCTATTTCATGGACAAAATCGCTCCGCAGCATACATGGCGTAAACGTCTGGTTGATCTACTTTTGACACATCACAACATATCAAAAACAGCGATGGGCTTCCCTGAAGATTGGCAAAGCTATCCAGTTTGGCAAATAGAACCGTAATAAAGAAATTTGAGTATTTAGGGGTAGGGGAAACATGAGATCGGATGCAACTTTAGAAACTATCTTCCAGAAAGATATTATTACGCAAATGCAATCGCATGGCTGGATTGTGGGTTCTGCGCAAGGCTACAATTGTGAAAAAGCCCTGTATGAGCAAGATGTACTCGACTTTGTCCAAAAGACCCAACAGGTCGAGTGGCAGAAATTTAAAAACATCTTCCCCAATGATACCGAACGCCATTTTTTAGATACCGTGGTGGCTCAGCTTAAAAAAGCCGATATCAATGCCACCGATGTTGAATCCCGTAGTTATGGCACATTAGGCATACTCCGTCATGGCATCAAAACCCGTGGCACACGCTTTTCATTCTGTCAGTTTAAACCTGAACATGGTCTAAACCCCGAACTGAATCAACGCTATCAGCAAAATATCTGCCGTGTCGTGCCTGAACTGGTGTATAGCCCATACACATCCAAAGCCGAATTAGAGGCAACAGGTAAACAAGCCAAAAAATGGCGAATTGACCTGGTGCTGTTTATCAATGGCTTTCCTGTGGCGACTCTGGAACTCAAGTCCGAGTTTAAACAGGCCGTGCAAAATGCCATGACACAGTACCGAAAAACCCGACTGCCCAAAGACCCTGAAACCAATAAGCCTGAGCCCTTGCTGATGTTTAAACGCGGGGCATTGGTGCATTTTGCCGTGAGTCAGTATGAAGTCTATATGGCGACGCATTTGAATGGTGACAGCACCTACTTCCTGCCATTTAACAAAGGCACCAAGGAACAAGGTGCAGGCAATGATGTGCCTGAAGATGTGAATGAATACGCCACAGGCTATTTATGGAATGAAGTCTTAACCCCGGATAGCTTGCTGAATATTTTGGGTAACTTCATTCATTTACAGATTGAAGAAAAGGAAGACTGGGAAGGGCGTAAATACAAAAAAGAAAGTCTGATCTTCCCCCGTTATCACCAATGGAAAGTGGTGAATAACTTGGTTAAAGATTCATTGGCTGAAGGCACAGGACAAAAATACCTGATTCAGCACAGTGCAGGTTCAGGTAAATCCAACTCGATTGCATGGACGGCGCATCAGTTGTCCAGTCTGTATGATGCCAACAATAAAAAGATGTTTGATTCGGTGATTGTGGTGACAGACCGAACCATCCTGGATGCACAGCTACAAGATACGATCTATCAGTTTGAACATGCCGATGGCGTGGTGGGGCGGATTAACAATAAAGAAGGTGATGGCTCAAAATCAGAGAAACTGGCCAAAGCCTTGGAAATGGCCCAGCCGATTATCATCGTCACCATTCAGACCTTCCCGTTTGTACTGCGTGCCATTGAAAACAGCACCAGTTTAAAAGAACGTAAATACGCCGTCATTGCCGATGAAGCCCATTCATCGCAAAGCGGTTCCACGGCACGTCAGCTCAAAGAAACTTTGATGATTGAAGAGCGTGATGAAGATGAACAGCTTTCTTCTGAAGATGTACTCGATGCGGTGATGGCATCACGTAAGGGCAGTGCAAACCTAAGCTTCTATGCCTTTACCGCAACCCCAAAGGATAAAACCTTACAACTGTTTGGACGCTTGCCCGATCCAAGCATGCCGCCGTCTAAAACCAATATTCCTGTGGCATATCATGTCTATTCAATGCGCCAAGCGATTGAAGAAGGATTTATTCTGGATGTGCTGAAGAATTACACCAACTATAAAGTGATCTATAAGCTGAAGCAGAAGATCGAAGAAAAAGATGCTCAGGTCGATGCCAAGAAGGCCAAGACCAAGCTGAATCAGTGGGTACGCTTACACGATCATAATATTTCGCAAAAAGTGCATATCATCATTGAGCATTTTAAGAAAAATATTATGGGTTTACTCGGTGGACAAGCCAAAGCCATGGTGGTGACCAGTTCTCGTAAAGAAGCGGTACGCTATAAACAAGCCTTTGATAAATACATTACTGAACAGAACTATGCCAACATTCAAGCCATGGTGGCATTCTCAGGCGATGTAGAATTTAATGCCAATGATGCAGACAGTAGTCATCTGTTAGGTCAGAAATTTACTGAAAGCAATATGAACCCGAATATGAAAGGTCGTGAGATGCGTAAGGCATTTGATAGCGATGACTTTCAGGTGATGATTGTGGCGAATAAATTCCAGACCGGCTTTGACCAGCCAAAACTGTGTGCCATGTATGTCGATAAGAAATTGGGTGGCGTGGAATGCGTACAGACCTTATCGCGTTTAAACCGGACCTATCCTGCGAAATCTGAAACAGGCACCTTTGTGCTCGATTTCTTTAACGATCCACAAGACATTCTCGATGCTTTCCAACCGTACTATCAAACAGCAGAACTGGCGGATGTATCCAATCCCGATCAGGTTTATGATCTGTTTGAAAAGCTGAAAGCCTCAGGTATTTTCCTCTGGACTGAAGTAGAACAGTTCGTTGAGGCCTTCTACAGCAAAAATAAATCCAGTGCAGCCCTCGCGAACATCTGTAAGCCAGCTTTACAACGCTGGCAGCATCGTTATCAACAAGCCATCAATGATTATGATGTCACCAAGAACCGTTTAGAACGCTGTAAACAGACAGCTGACGCCGTACTGATAGCTAATGCTGAAAACGAATTTGCAGAAGCGAAGAAAGCCCGTGATGCGCTGGAAATCTTTAAAAAGGATTTAGGCAGTTTCACCCGGTTCTATGAATTTATGTCTCAGATCGTGGAATATGACGATCAAGAACTTGAGAAGCTGAGTCTTTTTGCGCGTAACTTACGCCCAATGCTACGTGAACAAGCTGCGGATGAAGATGAGATTGATCTGAGTAATGTGGCAATGAGCCATTACCGCTTGTCTAAGCTTCGTCAGCAGGATATTCAGCTTAAAGCAGACAGTACTGAGCATAAATTGGAGCCTGGGAATGATTTGGGTACAGCAAAGGCGAAAGACAAGAAAGAAGACTTCCTGTCGGTGATTTTAAGCCGTGTGAATGAGATCTTTATCACGGATAAGCTGACGGATAAAGACATGATTAATTATGTTCATACCGTGGCAGATAAGATGTCTGAAAACGTACGGATGATGAAGCAGATCCAAAACAATACCCGTGAACAGGCGATGCTCGGTGAGTTTGATACGGCGCTTGATGACGCCGTATTGGATAGCAATGATGCACATACTGAGCAAATGACACAGCTCATGAGCGATCCTGCAAAGATGAGGCAGTTTGCGCATATTATTTATGATGTGTTGATCAATAAAGAACAGAAGAATTTTTAAGAAATAGTTTAAATGTTAGGGGGTAATGTGAATACGGTTTCCAAAATCAAATATGACGATCAAAAAGAAATAAATGTATTAAAAGTGCAGTTAATCGAAGTAAATCAGAAACTACTTGCTTATGGTGATGTAGAGGATACTTTATATGAGGCTATAGAAGAGCAGAATTGGTTTACTTTTAAAAATAAGCCATTTGTTGTATTTGATCGTAGAACTGGTTTTTTATTTCCAAATTTTAACCACGTTAAACATGTTGCCTATCGTGAATGGAACGAGGTAAAAAAATCTTATGGGCCTAACGATATTGAAAAAGGGCGATGGGAAATTCTATCTGAGATTTTTTATTATGATGAGAAAACTGATAGAACTAAAGGTTCATATTTTTTTAAACAAGGCTCACATAATTTAAAATTAGACTATCCAAAAAAATTTAGAGGATCTAAGGCGACTGGCATATTTATTTCAAAGCATATAGATAAATTAGGCCAATTAAAAAAGATTAACTATATAACAGGCTTCAGCGCAAATGATTCTTTTTCTTGGTATGTCACAGGAAATTATCAGAATTACTTAAACCATAGTGTATTCCCTGTACTGAGGGTATTGAATAATCCAAAATTATTACCAGATCATCCGAGTATGATCGGAAGGGAAAAAAGCAAAATAATTTTGAATTTCTTTATAGATAAAGGATGGATGCCGATTTTTGAGCCCTTCTTGGATCAGTTTCACAATGAATCCAATGTTGATTATCAGAACAGATTGAATATAGCTAAGAAACAATGTGATGAGTACAATAGCATTTTTGAAATTTACTATGAAAAAAGACAATTAGAGAAAAAACTTTTGGGTCTTGGTCTAACTTATGATGATCTGTCAAATGCGGCGGTATCAAATGTGGGTAAAGTGTCTTATGACTTTCTTGTTGAAATACAAAATTATAATATTGATGAAATCAATAAATCTGTGTGGCAGTACAGTCTTTCTGCACAAAAATGGCTGAATAGTCTTTTAGGTAAAATTGATGAATGGGAAAATGACAATCTAGATCTAGTGAAGACTGCCCTTGAATTAAAGCAGGAGCTAGATAAAAAGATAACTGTAAGTATGAATGTGACTGCTGAAGAAAAGCAGTTACTTGAATCGCAATTGCAACAGCTAAAAAAACGTCTTGATATAGGCTTAACGCCGTTGCGTTCAAACTTAATTAATTTATTTTCAGAATCTCAGCAGATTTCTCTCAATTTAGAGCAAACCAATACATTGGTGGGTTTGGCACAAATTGAGCAACAATTGCGTCCAAGTTTTGAACTGCTTGCAGAACATACTGCAATACTCTGTACCAAGACATTAAAAGAAATGGAATGGTTGGATCAATCATTGGATTTTGTGAAATCAATAGTAAGCGTTCTGCGTAAATCAGCAGAGGATTACTTCATTCTGGTAGATAAATATCAGCAGGACTTAATGCAGTTAGGTCTAGATAACAGTATTGAATCGGAAGAAATTGCAAAATGGTTTGCAGAATGGCGCAGTGAGCGTTTATCCCTTTTAAAACAGATTCAGCCTTTGTTGGATGCTGGCTTAAACAAACTTATAGATGAACAAACTGTACTTGATGTTCTGCCTTGTATTGAACAGTATCAGAATGAATTGGATCAGTTTTATTTGCAAAAGCGTTTAGGTATTCATACAACTTACGCATTCCAGCCGAATGGTCATCGTCAAGAGAAGCTTGAAAAAGAGCAAGAACTCACCAAGCTTGTTCATCAGTTTATGCAGCAGTTGGAAAAGGTCATCTTTAATACCAAAACAACGGCGCAAAAGATTTGGTTAATACGTTTTAGTGAAGCTTGGCAGCAAGGCGTGGTCAATCAAATCACAGATTTTCTAGCCAAAGAACAACTTATAGAACGTGATGACGTTCTTCTGATCATGAGTGACGAATTACGTAAAGTTCAACAGCAGAACTTAGCTGCATGTTTGCAGGATGCTCAAAGCTATAGTGAAGCATTGGCACAACGAGAAAAAGACGTAAATACATTGATTTTTAAAATGCGTAAAGCATTACAGAAATAAAAGGGGATAGGTGTGAGTTTTCTAGGTGATTTAGTCGGTGGTGCCGTTAGTTTTGCCAAAAGTGTTTTTAGCGGGTCTTCGGGTAGCACAGGAGGAGGGCATGATCGTGATTATGGCGGTTCATATTCAACATCTACAAGCTCGACCGTGACCAATTACGATCCAGATAAGGTGGAAGTTGCTAAACTGGAAAATGAACGGGTCGATTTAGTAAAAAATGCTCAGCTTGAATTGATGGAAGTCAATGCTCGTCTTGAAGCAGTGATGATTGAAGCTCGATGCAAAGGCTTTCAGGCGATGCAAGGCTCAATGATGCAAATGCTTAAAGAGGTCAATTTGCTCGCTGAAGAGCGTTTGGTTCTCTTGGAGAATGGTAGTCAGGAACAAGTTCAGAAAGTTGAAGCAATGTATGCTGATCTGGGAAAAGACATCGAAAATGACGACTTTATGTTTTCAAAAGTTCCACAGATGTTGGATATAGCAAACAAATTCCCAGAGGAATCAGACAGCCGAAAACTTTATATGAGTGGTATTGATCGAGAAATGGCAAAGCATTTTGATTTCAAGACAGAACAGTTGAAGAAACTGAATGAACGTTGTCATATTGTCGTTGCCTCTGTGGTTGAGAGTAAAAAGCAAATGCAGGCCCATATTGATACTGTCATTTCTAAACGTATTGAGCACATTGAACAGGTGATGCATGTAAATGCACAGCTTCCTTATAATGCAAGGGCGCAGATTGGTAGTAGCGATCAATTAAAAATTGAGCAGAAGTCTTAAATTAATTTATGTCTGGCTATTAAAATAGGTTAAACCTTATTTCAAACAAACGCCTGATGAACTCCATTGGGCGTTTTGTATTTTAATAAGGATTGTTACCAAACTCATGGATGAATTTATTGAATTGGTTAAACAGTTTACGATCAAAAGTATAAGCGATGGTTTGCTTCTTTAGATCAAGTATCTTGGCAAAAGATTAAAATTTTATAGAAAGTGATGAAGTCTCCGACAAACCCGGTACGGTTCACCAATGCTTTCACTTTAGGATGTCTCATTCCTCTTCAGTCTGTTTAATAAGCTGACTTTTAAGACGAAGGATTGCTTTCTTTGCCTCAAGCAGCTCATGTTCATCAGGGTTGTTGCGTAAAGGCTGTACCGGCCTTTAGCCATTTATAAATACTGTGCTGTGATGTGATACACCTAAGCATTCTGCTAGATCAGTGACGTAATATCCACGTTCGGTAATCAATTTAACCAAGAATAGACGAAATTTGTCTAGGAGCCTGGTGGCAGTCCATTTCATCTTTATGTGTGTCTAGAATTTTGGTGGCTATTCATATTTTATGTGCAGGCCATACAATTGGATTTCATGTAAGTTTAAAGCTATATTAGCGACACCATGTCGCATAATGAAATTACAATTAAAGAATATTTTTTATTTTAAATGTTGCTAATTTTATTATGTATATAGATATTAATGGTTAATTTAAAACTATTATATTTGAAAAATTTTTTATAAATAAAGAAGAAATGTTTATATTTTTAAATTGAGAATAATTGAATAATATTCTGCAGTTAATAGTTTGGTTCAACATACTTAATAGTGATTAAATTTAGCTTTCATCGTTTTAGGAATAGAAAAAATCTTAGAAAATCATTGTGGTTAAATTATATACAAGACTACTGTTACTCACCGAAATATTTTCATGAATAATTTTTGTTACGTCATAATGAGTACAAAATATGATCAGTGTTACGTCATAATGAGGTTAAAACTTGATCACTGTTACGTCATAATGTGTATGAAAAATAAGCGGTGTTACGTCATAAATCCTAAGAGAAAGCATGATTTTTATTTTGAAAATATATTTAAGCCTAAAATTTTATCAGATATATATTAATCTTTAATATTATAAAAATAATTTTTAATTAAATATGGTTTGGTGGGAGGTTATTTTGTATTAGATTTATTATTTTAGATTTTATTTATTTAAAGTTGGGGAGGTTGATATAAACTTTTAAAGATTACTTTGGCACACTTTTGTATCAATGATGACAAAGTTTTAGCACATAAAAGTTTCACTTATGTATCACTAAAGTCTCAATTAAATTTAACTTTTGGCACACTAATGATTTAGGTAAATTCAATTGTGACTGTAAACTGCATCGTATCGGTGAAGATATCAGCAAGAAATTGAATTTCAGACCTGCACAGTTTTATAAGGAACGGCATGTACGTGGTAAATCGGTCTGTGAGGAACCAATGCCCGCTCAGGTCAGATCATTGAAGTTAGCTACATGGCGCACGTAAGTGCGACGTAAATTCCATAAACTGCATGTGACAGGAAAAAGCTTTATCGCAGAACAGGAGCTCTGCAGCTGATTCAGCAACTGTATGCGATAGAAGCAAAATTAAGAGAAATAGCAATTGTAGCGCCGAAAATCGACGACAATGAAGGAAATAGGACAGTCAACCAATCATGCAGTAGCGGTATGATTGGTTGAAAGAACATCAGGTAAAAGTCCACCAAACTCTCCAACAGCTAAGGCGATCAATTACAGCTTAAAGAGCGGGAAGCCGTATCTGGAAGATGGCAATCTGCCGATTGGTAATAACTGGGTGGAAGTGCGACACGAAGTCGCTTAATGAAGTTGTTCCCCCTGCGGGAACCACCCGTGTCACCGGGTGAATCTAGAAGGCTGAATAAAGAGCGCCTTCGACAATGTAACGAGGCACCGCAAGGTGCGGGGTATCAATCGTGAGAGGCGTACCCTTCTGGCAGCCATAGCCGGACAAGGGCTAGATAATCGGTATGGTGAACACATGTGAATCTGCGTAACGATCGTTAAGTTGAACGAGCGGAAATGGCTGATACGCTCGAACCAAAACGGTAATGGAGGTGGGAATTGCGTCTTTCGATTACGCATTCGTGACCCATACGCCTCCCGGTCGATAGCAGGCACCTAAGCCGATGTACTTCAGTAAGCGGAACGTGGAAATCCCGTATTACTCCCATTGGGAAAGCAGTTTGAAAAAACTGCCCATGGTGATGCGGGCGAAGGAACGAGGAAAAAGCGAATGCCAGTCTGTAATGGGTTGGATAGAGGTTGAAACATTACCCCACGCGAAAGCGGGCTGACGTCCTTATGGTCTCTCATCACAAGAGAGTGTGTAGAACCCTTTTAATGGAGGGAGAGCAAATGAATGCAGCAGTATCAGCGTGTGCACCTTCCAGCACATCGTGGGACAGCATCGATTGGATTGCTGTACAGCGTCATGTCAGAGGGCTGCAAGCGCGTATTGTGAAGGCGGTACAAGACGGCAGGCATAACAAGGCGAAAGCTTTGCAATGGCTGCTGACTCACTCGTTTAGTGGCAAAGCATTGGCCGTCAAACGAGTGTCTGAAAACAAAGGCAAAAACACGGCTGGGGTCGACAAGGTGACTTGGAATACACCCAAGGCCAAGACCGGTGCGATGATGTCGTTGAAGAGGCGAGGTTACACGCCCCTTCCGCTTCGGAGAGTCCTTATTCCGAAGAAAAATGGCAAGATGAGACCTCTCGGGATACCCACGATGAAATGCCGGGCCATGCAGGCGCTCCATCTGCTGGCTTTGGAACCCATCGCGGAGACCATCGCTGATCGGAACTCTTATGGGTTCAGACCGCAACGCTCAACCGCGGATGCTGCAGCACAGTGCTTTGGTGTGCTGTCAAGAAAAGTAAGTGCGGAGTGGGTGCTAGAGGGTGACATTCAAGGCTGTTTCGACAATATCAGCCATGACTGGATGATCGCCAACCTCCCAATGGACAAGGTGATTCTACGGAAATGGCTCAAAGCCGGTTACGTCTACCAAAGCAAGCTGTTTCCCAGTCTTTCCGGAACACCGCAAGGAGGTATTATCTCCCCGGTGCTGGCCAACATGACCTTGGACGGACTGGAAACGATGCTGGCGAAGAGGTTCTCTAACGCCAAATGGACAGGCAAAAAGCTGCAACTGGTACGGTATGCGGATGATTTCATCATCACGGGGTATTCTAAAGAGTGGCTCGAAAATGAAGTTCGTCCTGCCGTGGTTGAATTTCTGGCGCAGCGCGGTCTCGTGCTCTCTCAGGAAAAGACCAAAATCACGCACATAGGGAACGGGTTCGATTTTCTTGGCTGGAACGTACGTAAGTACAACGGCAAGCTACTGATCAAGCCGTCAAAGGCAAACATCAGTGCTCATCTTGACAAGCTGCGAGCATTAATCAATGCAAACAAAGCGACACGACAGGCCACTTTGATCGGTTTGCTCAACCCGATTCTAAGGGGTTGGGCCAACTATCATAGTCATGTCGTTGCCAAGAAGGTTTTCAACCAGGTAGACAACGCAGTGTGGGAAATGCTCTGGCGATGGGCTGTACGTCGCCACCCTCGCAAAACACTCCGATGGGTCAAAGATCGGTATTTCAAAGTACAAGGAGCGCGTCGATGGGTGTTCTCATGTGATGAACAGTCCGCCGATGGTCGGAAGCGACAATACACATTAGTGTCTGCCTCGGACACGCCAATTGTGCGACATATCAAGATCAAGGCTGCTGCTAACCCTCATGACCCCGCATGGGATGAGTACTTCGAATCCCGATGGGGTAAAAGAATGCTGGTCTCCGCAAAGGGGCGAGCCAAGCTGTATCGGGTGTGGCTAAAACAAGGTGGTCGCTGCTGCGCCTGTCTTAAACCAGTCACCAAAGATACACCATGGCACAGCCGTCATATTGTGAAGCTAAGTCATGGTGGAACGGATGCAGTTGCTAATCTTGAGATTTACCATCTGTATTGTCCGAGGAGTGTTTAGTTTGCCAATGTCAACGATGTATAACCGGGTGCCGAATGGCGCCTTAGCAGAGGCTTGAGCCGTGTGCTGGGAAACTCGCATGCACGGTTCTTAGGGGGTTGGACGTAGGTAACTGCGTCTGACTACCCGACAATCAGATTTGAATATATTGAGATTTATTACAATCGAATTAGAAGGCATTCTGCCAATAGCTGGTTAAGCCCTGAAGCCTATTAGCAGAAATTTTTAAGAAAATATAGAGGGAACTACTGTCTAGGATCACTTTGCAAAAAGTGCAGAACTTAATCTTTCAAATGATTGGTATAAGTATTCATATACATCCTTATTTATTCAGTTACTCTCAGGTCTCAGCGTTTTGGCCAAGTCACTGTATCTGTGTAATTTTTCAGTACAAACTCGCGGGTATCTTCCGCAATAAATGCATCTTTTACTGCTTGTACCTCAGGCTTTTCAGCAGCCTTGCTATTTGATACTAAGACGCTGTCATACTCCTGATTATCTTGTTCTAAGTAAATCGAATCGCGTTTTGGCAGCAGGTTTGCATGTACCGTATATGCGCCCGCCATAATTGCAAGGTCAGCATCTTTAAAGCTGACTGGCACTAGTGCATGCTCTACTTCAGTAAACTGGAAATCCTTAGGATTGGCAGTAATATCTTTTAAGCTGGTTTTTGCACCAGTATTAGGTTTTAGCTCGATCAGATGCGCGCGTGCTAAGAGGTTCAGCGCACGTCCCCCATTCGAAGGATCTGAAGGAATCACAATTTTCGCTTTATCCGGCAGATCATTGATATTTTTATATTTAGGCGAATAGGCGCCAAACATACCGTTAAAGGTCGAGGTAAGTGCCACCAAATCCCAGTTGTTCAGCTCTTTCGCTGACCGCATATAATATTTATGCTGGAAATAGTTTAAATCCACTTCATTTTCTGCCACGGATTTGTTTGGAATCAGGCCGTCATTGGCATATTTTATTTTCAGCTCAATATTCTGTTTTTTGACCTTTTCACGTACATACTCAGCCACTTGCGGATAAGGAGGATTGTCACGGGTTAGCAGTGTTACTACTTTGATATCACGATTATCAGCAGACACAGTTTTTTCCTGTTTGGAGCAGCCAGCCAACCCAAAGCCGATCGATGCTGTAAGCGCAGCAGTCAACACATATTTAAATTTCATAGATATTCTCTCAAAAGCGCAGTTTTCGCGGTTATTTTAAATAGCGCCCCAAATTTGCAGGACGTTTAAATTACATTGTTGTGTTAGAAATAGCCGACGTTCGGCACTGTTTTTTTGTTGACCAAAATATCGCCCAACACCTTGGCTTTAAGGCTGACTGAGTTGTGCGTTGATAGCGTACGGATATTGCGCCAGTGACGGTCATTTAGCGTATCGCGTCCCATAGCGGAAGCACCGATGACTTCAAACATCAGATTGGCAGCTTTGAGCGCTAGCGGATCAATTGCGACTTTTACTTTTGCGGTATCTGTAGCGGCCTGCTGCAGTACGGCATCATAGTTCGGACGGTTCAGATGCTGGACGACACGGTCTAGTGAGCGCGCTGCTCGCAAAACGGCATTTTCCACAATAAAAGCAATAGAAGAAATTTCCCCTACTTTTTCAAGGAAAAGTGGTTCATCACGCGCCTGTTCGGCATTGCCGTAGCTGAACGTGCGGCCGCGATTGGCCAGTAGCACAGCAGTACGGTCTTCCACAGCTTTGGTCTGACCTGCAATAATGGCCTGAATATACAGCTGCGCAAATGGCTTATTCACCAAGCCGTTTGGTTTAGGCCAGCGGATTTCATCTTCGAAAATAGCGACACGCTTAAACAGTGTGGTGCCGCTGGCGGTGTTGCGCTGGCCGATGCCGAGCCAGTCATCAAAAACTTCTACGCCTTCACGGTCAGTCGGTACTACAACATGGCATAAGGTATCTAAATGGCTTTGCGCAAAAACCATCACATAGTCGGCATGCAATGTGCCGGTGGTGAAATATTTTTTGCCGTCTAAAAACAGCTGGTCGTTTTCATACAGAATATGGGTAATTAGCTTGCCGCTGCCGACATTATACGAAGATGGTTCTGCCAGTGCATTGCTGACAATTTTGCCACTGGCAATACGCTCAAACCATTTCTCACGGTAGGCGGGCTCAGGATGTCTCAGTACATCTTCGGTAAACTGAAAATGCGAATGGAAAATATGCGCCACATCTGAGTCTGCACGGCCTAGTTCGATAATCACGGCAAACAACTCTTCAATGCTAAGCGCCTGACCACCATACTGTTTCGGCAGGCGGAGTGCGCCAATTTTCTTTGATTTTAAATATTGAACAATCTGAGCCGGTGGCTGTTCGCCGTTAGCATCACGAACCGCTAAATCCGTTTTGATTGAATCAATCAGCGCAAGAAATTCTGGATGCTCATGGTAGGAAAGTGCTGTATTTGACACTTCCTTAACTTTAATATTCATAAAACTAGTCTTCCTATACGCTTACTGTTTTTCCCAAGTGACTGTGCCTGAATAGTTTTTCAGTACAAAATCCCGAGTATCATCTGCGGTGAATGCATTTTTAATTATTTGCACTTCAGCTTTTTGCTGTGACTTAGAATTTGCCACTAGCACCGCATCATAATTGTGATTATTTTCTTCCAAATACAGTGCATCCTGCTTTGGCACAAGGCTGGCGTGCGCTGTATATGCACCGTCCATAATCGCTAAATCTGAATCTTTGTAGCTCACCGGCACCAGCGCATGTTCAACTTCAACAATCTGCAAATGTTTCGGATTAGCTTTAATGTCTTTGACACTAGTTTTCGCACCGGTATTCGGCTTCAGCTCAATTAAATGTACTGCGGCCAGGAGGTTCAGCGCCCGACCGCCATTGGATGGGTCAGAAGGAATCACAACTTTGGCTCCATCCGGCAGATCATTTAAGCTTTTATATTTCGGCGAATAAACGCCGAAAATGCTGTTAAATGTGGTGCCGATGGCATTCAGATCCCAGTTATTCAGTTCTTTTGCAGACTGCATATAGGTTCTGTGCTGGAAATAGTTCAGGTCAGTTTCATTTTCAGATACTGATTTATTTGGAATCAGACCGTCAGTGGCATATTTAATGCGTAGTTCAATATTCTGTTTTTTTACTTTGGCTCGGACAAATTCAGCAATTTGCGGCAGCGGTGGATTGTCACGCGTCAGCAAAGTTACTACTTTGATAGCATCAGTGCCCGCAGCAGTGTTTTCCTGTTTTGAACAGCCAACTAATCCCAGACCAATGGATGTGGTTAATGTTGCCGTCAATGCATATTTAAATTTCATTTTTTAAGTTAATCCCTTAAATACGTTTGTCTAAATGCTTCACAAAATAGTTGCCAGTAAATTGAATGATCTGAACAATAAAAATAATGATAAGCACAGTGATAATTAGAATGTCCGTTTCAAAACGATGGAAACCGTACCGGATAGCAAAATCGCCAATACCACCACCGCCCACAATGCCAACAATCGTGGAATAAGAAAAATAACTCACCGTCACAATGGTGATGGAGTTGACGATCGCTGCGCGTGCTTCTGAAAACAGCACTTTATGCACGATTTGAAATTTGGTTGCACCCATGGCTTCTGCTGCCTCAATCACACCACGGTTGACCTCTAATAATGCAGCTTCGACAAAGCGAGCAAAGTAGGGAATACAACTGATAGTCATTGGAACAATGGCTGCTGTAGTACCGATAGATGTTCCGACAATTAAACGGGTCAAAGGCACAATGGAAATGGCTAAAATCAAAAATGGAAAAGAACGGATAAAGTTCACCACCGCATTTAAAACTCCATTCAGCAACTTATTGCTGGAAATTGAGCCTTCACGGGTTAGATACAGCGCCGTGCCAACGATGCCGCCAAAAATAATTCCCAGTACAATAGTCACGGACAACATATAAAAGGTTTCGCCCAGCGCGGTTTGAATTTCAGGCCAAACGCCAATTACTTTTTCGTACATATTAGGAAGCCTCTTTTAAGCTGGTACTGATGTCATTGAGCAGTAATTTAGAAATAATAGATTTGACCGGTTGGCCGATCGGCTGGGTGAGATCAAACTCTTCAATCACTTGACCATGTTCCATCACTGCTACACGATTGCAGATTTTGTGCACCAGCTGCATTTCATGCGTCACAATTACAATTGTGATGCCGAACTGTTTATTGATCTTTGCCAGATAATGTAGAATAGATTCTTTGGTTTGCGGATCTACCGAAGATGTCGGCTCATCGCAGAGCAGGATTTTTGGCTGGGTCACAATGGCACGGGCAATCGCGATACGCTGTTTTTGACCACCGCTGAGCTGGCTTGGGAAAGCATTTTTTTTATCCAATAGATCGACAATTTCAAGGCATTCTAGCGCGCGTTTACGGCGTTCTGCTTTCGATACACCGGAGAATTCTAAAGGCAGTTCAATGTTTTCAAGTGCTGTGCGGTTAGTTAGCAGATTAAAATGCTGAAAGATCATGCCAATGGATTTACGCTGTTCAAGTAACTGTTTTTTAGACAATTGAAGCAGAGAATCACCTTGGATTTTAATGTCACCGCTATTCGGGCGTTCCAGCAAGTTAATCATGCGCAGTAGGGTTGACTTTCCTGCACCACTGAAACCAATGATGCCAAAAACATCGCCTTGATGAATATTCAGGCTGACATCAGATACGGCGGTAAACTGACTGTCCTTTTGTACAAATACTTTATTCAGATTCTGTAGTTGTATCATCGTTTATTCTCTATGTTGACCTATCATCATGGATACGGTTGCTCTATAACAGTCAACATAGTGCAAAATTAAGTATGTTTAAAATAAATATTATTAATTAATTTATATTAAAAAAATGAATACTAAATCAGTGGTTAATTAACCGCGGTATAGCGAGTGGAAAAATATATTGCTATGAGTCTGAAAACCATTCAAAGAGGAAAGAAATTTTCTGTTAAGCTAAAAATTATTAATTTAATAGAATATATTTCAATGCTTTATGGTTTTTAGTTCAACTAATAATGTTTTGGAAAAGAGGAAATAAAAGATTTTTTTATTTTTGTGAATGTATACACTGAAATGATTATTCTTATTTTCGTCTTTTAATATGAAATTAACTTATTTCGTTTTGTACAGAGCTTATTTCTAGAATGCGCTGAAATTGAATCCTTCGATTTCATTCATGGATGTGGGCGCAAATGACTAGAATTTTATTTTTCTTCTCACTGATATTCAGTGTTTTTACCTTAACAGCCTGCAACAAGGCTGAACAGCCAGCAATAGAAGTAAAGCCTGTTGATGCAGTACATTCGAGCATACGCATTGGTTATCAGCGTTCATCAACTTTAATGACTTTATTAAAGGAATCGGGCGAACTTGAGCAGGAACTTGCAAAGTACAATGTCAAAGTTAACTGGCATGAATTCACAAGTGGTCAGCCTCTTTTGGAAGCATTGAATGTTGGTAGTATTGATGTCAGCGCCGATGTTGCGGATACCGTTCCAGTTTTTGCTCAAGCAGCTAAAGCGGAGCTAACTTATTATGCAAAAGAAACGGCGTCACCGCATGCGCAAGCAATTTTAGTCCCACAAAACTCTAAAATCAAAACACTGGTGGATTTAAAAGGAAAAAAAATTGCAGTGACTAAAGCGGCTGGCAGTCACTATTTACTGATCGTGGCTTTAAACAAAGCTGGTTTAAGCTTTAAGGATATTCAGCCAGCTTGGCTTAGCCCGGCAGACGGCCGTGCAGCTTTTGAACATGGCGGTGTAGACGCTTGGGTGACTTGGGAGCCCTATGTATCAAGTGGTACAGTTATTCAGCATGCGAAGATTTTGGGAACGGGTGAAGGACTTGCAAGCTATACGCGTTACTATCTCACTACACACAGGTTTGCAGGAAAGCATCCAGAAGTTTTAAAGCTGATCATTGTTGAATTACAGAAAAAAGCACAATGGGTTAAAGAGCACCCTGACGATGCTGCAAGAATTCTAAGTCCTTTATGGGGTGACTTACCGCAAGATGTGGTACTGAAAGCGAATGCAAATCGAAGCTATAACGTACAGCCTGTGATTGTAAGTGATATGGCTGAACAACAAAAGATTGCAGATACTTTTTACAGCGAAAATCTAATTCCAAAAACAATTAATGCAAAGAACTCTGACATTTTTCAATAATGAGTCTAGACTTCGCATAGAATAAGTTCTGGAATTTTTAATTAAATTTCAGAACTTTTCATTTTGTACCGTTTGGATTTCAAATTGGGTTTCTTGTAAGATTTTAATAGTGCAGCAGGCTGCAGTGCCATCATGCCGAGGTTTAATTTTCAATGAAGATTGAAGACATTCACGCTTTTACTGCATTTGTTAAATTGCAATCTACCAGTCTAACAGCACAGCAATTAGGTATTACCCAACCCGCTGTTACGCGCCGTATTCAAAACTTAGAACAATCTTGTGCTGTCCAACTTTTTGACCGTAACACAAGACCTTTAAAGCTCACTACAAAAGGGCGTGAAATTTATGAACAATGCTGTGTGATTGAGCATGAATTCAATAGCCTGAAACAAATCATTGCACTGCAAAGCCAGGCTGAAACACTGTTGAGAATCGGTATACCTAATAGTTTGTCAGAATCTGGTATTTTCGGCATGTTGCAAGAACTTCAAAAAGATTTTCCTTCTGTCAAAATTGAAATCAGCACTGGTTGGGGGAAGGACTTGTTGTCTAAATTGGCGCAAGGTGAACTGGATGGTGTTATTTCAACTGCAAAGGAACACAGTGCATTTCCAAAAAATTATTCACTAAAAATTATGGGTGCATTGCATATCCGACCTGTAGTGTCTAAGACCTTAAGTAAATCGGGTATATCAACGTGGGAAGACTTGCAGGAATTGGGCTGGATTTTAAACAATGAGGGCTGTGGTTTCCGTCAGTTCTTGACTGATCAGCTAGAACTGCAGCGTCAGTGTTTAAATTTAAAAATAGAAGTTACTGGTGCCAGTATTCAGTTGGATCTAGTGCGTCAAGGTATTGGTGCAGGCTTTTTTGCGCAGGAATTGATCTCAAAAAATCCACATTTTGCACAGATGTCGATCATAGATGTCGAAGAATTGAATTTGGACGTAATCGTCTATAATGCGCGCCGTGAAGACCTCAGCCAAACACAGACTGAAGTTTTTGATGTAGTGATGGAACGCTTTAACCAGCAGTTAAATTTAGCATAATTTCAAAATCACATCTTATGCATAAATTTAATATTAGTTTATTATAAATATTTATTTTACGCATATTGTTTAATTGATTACAGTTGTTTCAAGTTCTAATAAATAATGGAAATTGAAATGACAATTCAAATCTTAGGCATGATTGGTCACCGCAAATCTTCTGAAATTATTCCTGCTGAAGGCCCAGTATTTGACGCAGATTATGTGGCGGCTTTTGCCAAGGCGCATGAAGACGCGGGTTTTGACCGTGTATTGATTGGGCAGTGGTCAGATCAGCCAGATGGCTTTATTGTTGCAGCACATGCTGGTGCAAATACCACAAAATTAAAATTCCTTTTGGCTCACCGTCCAGGCTTTATTGCACCGACTTTAGCGGCCCGTAAATACGCAACTCTGGATCAATTGTTGAAAGGTCGTTTAGCCATTCACGTGATTACTGGCGGCAGTGATCCAGAACAGCAGCGCGATGGTGATTTCTTAGGCAAAGCAGAGCGCTATGCGCGTACCAAAGAATTTTTAGACATCGTTAAATTGTCATGGTATAGCAATCAACCTTTCCAATATCAGGGTCAGTATTACCAAGTTAAAGATGGTTTTTCTGAAATCAAACCTGCACAAACTCACCTTCCTGTCTATTTTGGCGGTTCTTCGCAAGAGGCTTTGAATGTTGCAGCGGAGCATGCAGATGTATTTGCACTATGGGGTGAGCCTTTAGCTGAAGCGGCTGATTTAATTGAAAAAATACAAAGTAATACGGGGCTATTTTCGCGTCAAAATCCGCTTAAATACAATATTTCATTCCGTCCGATTATTGCTGAAACTGAAAAATTGGCTTGGGAAAAAGCACAACACATTTATGAATTGACGCGTCAGCAAATTGAAGATCGAGGAATACGTCAAGACAAACAAACTGCACAAAGTGTGGGAGCACAACGTTTGGTTGATCTATCTAGAAGAGAAGTACATGACCGAAATTTGTGGACAGGGATTTCTAGCTTGGTACATGGCAACCACAACTCGACAGCATTGGTCGGTACGCCGGATCAAGTGGCTGAATCTATCGCAGACTATTACAAGCTTGGGATTAGCAGTGTATTAATTCGTGGTTTCGATCCCCTGAATGACGCAGTGGAATATGGCCGAGAATTATTGCCAAGTATCCGTGAAAAAACAGAGGCTTTAGATAAATTAAATAAGATTGCTTAAAGCAGTTTGTTGAACTCAGGAATCAGCACGATGAAAAAAATAATGATTGGTGTTTTAACAGCAGCGGCCGTGGTATTCACGGGCTGCTCGAAACAACCAAAACAGGCAGCTGCAGGAGATGCGCAAAAGCCAGTGTCACATGACCAAGTTGAACTAAAAATTGGTGACCAAAAGGGCAGTATGCGTGCTCAATTAGAAGCATCAAAATTGCTTGATGGAATAGATTACAAAATTTCATGGTACGAATTTCCAGCGGCAGCACCAGTCGCAGAAGCACTTAATGTCAATGGGATTGATATCGGTTACTTAGGTGATGCACCGTTTATTTTTGCCAATGCCAACGGTGGGCATGCTAAAGCGATTGCGGTCAATCGTTATGATCCATATGCGGTTGCTTTGCTGGTACCTAAAGATAGCCCAATTCGATCGATTCAAGATTTAAAAGGTAAATCAGTCACAGCAAACAAAGGTTCAATTGGTCAACTCGTGACACTGCGAGCACTTGAGCGTGCAGGGTTAAAAGCGGAGGATGTGGCGTTTAAATTTTTGCCCCCTGCGGATGGAAAGTTGGCTGTATCAAATGGTTCGGTGGATGTTTGGGCTGTTTGGGATCCATACACAGCCTATGCAGAAGTTATCGATGGTTTTCGAATTATCGAAAATGGTCGTGGTTTATATTCTGGTTTTACCTTCCTAGCTGGCACTCAAAAAGCGTTGCAGGATCAGCAGAAACGCATCGCTATTCAGGATTTTATTTACCGTTTAGAAGAGTCACAAGAATGGGTCAACAAAAACTATCAATCTTTTGGTAAAGATTTAGCCAAAATAACTGGCATTCCAGAAGAGCCTGCAACACTGGCATTCAAACGAAAAAATGCCAAATGGACTGCGATTGAAGATGATGTCATCACAACGTCACAAGCAACTGCTGATTTTTATCTGAAGCATCAGTTACTGAATCAAAAAATTGATGTCAGTAGTTTATTTGATCGTGAATTTAAAACCAAACAATCAGGGAAATAAAATGTCAGCACAGATTCAAGCCTTGCAACCTGTAATTCATGCCATTGAGCAAGGCTTGGCGCAGCAGTTGGATGAGCAAGATTTAATTCAGTCATTTCTGCCTCAGTTTAAACAAAGTCTGCAGAATTCGGCATGGCTAGATGCTGAATTTAAACAGCCTCATCCACAATTTTATCAGCAATATTTATTGTATCTCGATCCTGAAGAGCGCTTTTCCATCGTTAGTTTTGTCTGGGGTCCAGGACAGAAAACCCCAATCCATAATCATGAAGTCTGGGGCGTAATTGGTGTGTTGGAAGGTGCAGAAGTATCTACTGGATTTAAGCGCGATGATGTAGGCCTGCATGAAATTTTACCAAAAGACCATTTAGCGGTCGGCGACATTGACTGGTTTAGCCCAGCATCAGGTGATATTCATGCTGTGGAAAATGCCTTTGATGATCAGGTATCGATCAGTATCCATATTTATGGCGCTAATATCGGAAAAGTCGAACGCTTTACCTATCAGCTGGACGGCACAGCGAAACGCTTTATTTCTGGCTATTCAAATATTTAAAAGAGTGATGTTCAAGAATGAAAACGATTCAATATCAAGAAATCCGTGAAAAATTATTAGCTGGCGAAGAAATTGCCATTGTCGATTTAAGGGAAGAGCATATTTTTGCACAAAACCATCCTTTATTTGCCAGTAATATTTCGCTTTCACGTTTGGAAATTGAAATCTATAACCGTATTCCGCGTCTAGATACGCAAGTGGTGATTTACGATGATGGCGATGGACGTATAGAGCGCGCTTATGCAAAATTAGCTGAATATGGCTATACCAATGTCGCTGTACTGGAAGGTGGTATTGAAGCTTGGCAGCGCGACGGCGGTGAGTTGTTTATCGATGTGAACTCTGCAAGCAAAGCTTTTGGTGAATGGGTAGAGCATTTTAAATGCACGCCATCTTTAAGCGCGGAAGAGCTTCAGGCAAAGATTGACAGACAGGAAAATATTGTCATTTTAGATGCACGCCGTTTTGATGAATATCATACTATGAGTATTCCAACAGGTATTAGTGTTCCAGGTGCAGAATTGGTATTTCGCGCGCCATCTTTGGTAAAAGATCAAGACACGACGATCATTGTAAACTGCGCTGGCCGTACTCGCAGTATTATTGGCGCACAGTCTTTAATCAACGCAAAACTACCGCATAAAATCTTTGCTTTGCGTAATGGTACTATTGGCTGGACATTGGCTGAGCAGAAACTGGATCATGGTCAACAGCGCTCTTATGCCGATACGGATACTGAAATCAATGCAGAAGCAAAACAAAATGCTGCTGAGATAGCGGAAAAGGCTGGTGTGAAGCAAATCAGTTTTGAACAACTACAAGAATTGCAGTTAGAACAGGAAAAAACGACGTATGTATTTGATGTGCGCAGTGAACAGGAATATACGACAGGGCATCTTGTGGGTAGTCGCTGGGTCGTAGGTGGTCAATTGGTACAGGAAACAGATCATTATGCAGCGGTACGCGGCGCACGTATTGTCCTAGTAGATGATCAGCAAGTACGTGCAAATATGACTGGTTCTTGGCTTGCGCAAATGAATTGGGATGTATATGTACTGAATACTGATGCAAATGCTTTATTGACTGAAACAGGTGGCTGGAAGCCCGCTGTGCCAGCGATTTCAATTGATCAATATTTAAGTTCTGAACAGTTACAGGAATTAAAAGCCTCTCAGAATATTGCGATTTGGGATTTCACAACTGCCGCTAACTTTAAAAAAGGTCATATTCCAGATGCACAGTGGATTTTAAAAGCGGATGTGCCTAAAGTACTGCATCAAGCTAAATTTGCTGATAAAGATGCGATTGTGGTGACTTGCGGTTCTAGTTTACTTGCACAATATGCTGTTCCTGAGATTCAAGCACATCTGAAAGATGGTCAGAAAGTTTATGTACTACAAGGTGGAAATGGAGCTTGGGTTAAAGCAGGATTACCGATCGCAACTGACTTGGATTTGTTGTCTGAAGAAATTGACCGTTACAAGCGACCTTATGAAGGAACAGATAATTCTAAAGATGCGATGCAGGCGTATTTGGATTGGGAATTCGGTTTAGTCGATCAATTAAAAAAAGATGCAACGCATGGTTTTTTTGTTGTATAGGACTTTTAAAATTTAAAAAAAATTCAGGCATAGCCAGAACTGTGCCTGAAGTCTCTACTTCTTCAATTTTGAATTTTTCCGGGTATTGTTTGCTACTGCTCATAAACACCTCGTTAATTAGCCATTTTATCTAACAAAAGAGTTATTAATACAATTCATTGAGGACTAGCTTTTACATAGCTTAGTTTTTAAGAGAAAAATATCAGATTTGATGACATCACGAATCTATAAAATAAGATAAAATAATAATTAACAATGATTTATTAAATAAATGCGTTCGTTGAATATGAGCTTATATATAGTAGATACAGCAAACAAAAACCTGAAACCATTAGATGGTACAAAACTAAGCGAACAAAAATTTAAAGAGCGAGATGATTTACAAGAATGGTTCGTTAGCCATCCAGAAGCGTTGGGCGAAGAACTACTGATTATCCAAAAAGAATTCGATGGTTTTGATGGTACGGGTGAACGCCTCGACCTTTTGGCATTAGACACTAAAGGACAGCTCGTACTGATTGAAAACAAAAGAGATGACAGCGGACGTGACGCCGTGTGGCAAGCGCTGAAGTATGCATCTTATGTGGCGCCGTTTACCTCAGAAGACATTATTAGTGTCTATGTGAATTACCTGAGTAAGTACCGACCAATATATCCTCATCTTGATGAAGATGCTTATGAACCTGATCATATAGAAAATACAGCAAGTTCATTGATTGAACGTTTCTTAGGTGGAAATTCAGATATGGACTGGATGACCATGCTGAATCCTAAAGCAACTCAGCGAATTATTTTAGTTGCAGGAGAGTTTAGGAAAGAAGTGACCAATACCGCATTATGGTTACTTGATCGAAGTATTGAGGTTAAATGCGTTAAGGTTTCTCCATATAAGCTAGGTGAACAATTGCTTGTAGATATTCAGCAAATTATTCCAGTACCTGAGGCTTCAGAATATATGGTGCGTTTAAGCCGAAAAGAAGCTGAAGTGAAAACTCTTAAAGAAAAAGAGAGTTCACTTGCTCAAATGAGAACAACCTATTGGACACAGTTGTTAGAAGATTTTCAAAAGAGAGAGTTTGACCTTTTTCGCAATGTAAATCCTGCAGGAGCAGGCTGGCGTAGTGCAGGGGCAACGATTGCGCAATGTAACTACAACTTAATTTTTGCTCAAAAAGAACTCCGTGTAGAGCTTGAATTCGCGACGAACAATACTGAACACAATAAAAAACTGTTTGATTTCTTCTACGCACGGAAAGCACAAATTGAGCAATGTTGTGGTCTACGTTTGAATTGGTTGAGATCAGAAAATCAGAAGCTCTCTAAGATTGTGATTGGTAAGGCTGTTGATGGATACAACAAGGAAAAATGGTCAGAGTATATTCAATGGCATTTTGAGCATGTGCAAAAGTTTGAGCAGGTATTTAAGCCTTATATGAAAGATGCATATCAAATCATTAAGTAAGAAAGTAAAGATTTAAGAATTTAGAATTGGGGTAGGTTGTGTCAGAACCACAAGCATTGATTAAAGTGGCAGTGTGCAATGTTGCACAGTTGCTTCGTGGTGAAAATATTAAGGTTCGAAACCAAACAGATATCCAAGGAAAATTAACGATTCCTGAGTATCAACGTCCATATGTTTGGGATGTAGAACAACTTGATAAGTTAATCGCAGATATTCAAGAGCATCAGCAAAAGTCGAAAGATAGTCCTTACTACTTGGGGAGTATTATCTTACATGCCCAAGATGATGTTCTGAATATTATTGATGGTCAACAGCGTCTAACCAGTTTGACTTTATTGGGGTATTTAAGCTCCCAAGTGATAGAGGTGAGTCTAAATTATCACTCAAGTGTGAGCGTTGAGCATATTCAGCGTAATTTGGCATATCTGCATTCGACCAAATCAGATTGGGAAAAAACTATAGATTTAGAAAAGATCGTTGTTTCACTTGTGGTAACAACATCGGAAGATGATGCGTATAAGTTCTTTGAAACGCAGAACACAGGTGGTGTTCGATTATCTGGTGTAGATATCATTAAGGCGTATCACCTTAGGGCGATTAATTCAGAACAGCAAAAGATACATCAAACATTTTATGCAAAAAAATGGGAGAGCTTGGGTGAGCTTTCAGATACGGTTTGGACATTGTTGTTAGGACGCTATTGGAATTATCTAAAATTCAAAAAAGTCCCTTACTACAAAGACAATGTGAGTATTAAGAATGCCATTATTGATGAGTTTTCAGTGAACACCCTGAACGATATAGAAGATATCGCTTTTAGCCAAATGACCACAAGCTATAGCCCTGTAACTCGATACTCTCAGATCAGTATTCCAAATAGCTACCACTTCAGACAGCCATTAAATGCGGGTATTAATACAATTTCATACTTTGAGTATTTTCAGCAGTTGTATTTGAAGTATTACAAGAACTTGAATGTGGAGTATTTAGAAGAGTATTGCCAGTTTACAAAGTGGTTAAAACAGCTCAAGGGTTGTCACTTTTTAGAAGAGTTATATGTCATTGGCATCATGCTTTATGTCAGCCAATTCGGTGAATACAAATTAGATATCTTTGCGAAGAAGTTTTTCCGTGTAGCGTATTCAAAACGATTCACTAATAAAACTCGAGTGAATGCGGAAACTGTACCTAAATTCATGAAAGAGAAGAATCTATTAGATCATATTGTAATGGCCTATAGACCTGAAGCTTTATTCAAAATGTTGGATGCTTTTGAACTTCAACTTGAAGACTATGTTGAAGATGAACAAAAAAAATCCGTTAAAAAGGCATTTATTCAAAAAACGATTAAGTATTTCGAACTAAATATTAAAAATGATGAAGTAAAGACAAGCTTCGTTGAAAAGTTAACACAGCGTATTCACAGTTTGGGGTGACATATGAATCAAAGCGTACATACAGAATTATTGACGCTTCAGCGTGTCGTGGAGCAAAAATATCAATTCATTATCCCGAGTTACCAACGCCCCTATGTATGGTCAACTGATGACATAAAAAGCTTATTGAACGATATTAAGTCGGCTTATTTACAGCAAGAACCTCATTATTATGTTGGAAGTACACTTACTTCCAGAAGAAACATTCTATTGGGAAATGAAAATTTAGATGTTCTTGAGTTAATTGATGGGCAACAACGGACAACGACCTTAATTTTATTTTCTTTAGCTTGTAAGGGCTTGAGAGAACAAGTAAGCCATCCTATGATGAATGTAGCGTGTATTGATAAACACCCTAGATTACATTTTGAAATTCGAGAAAAAGTACAAGCATTTTTGCAAGAACATGCAGGTTTAGGCAAGACTCAATCAACACAAGTGCTAAGCGCCGTAGAAGATGAATATCTAGAAAAGATTGAAGAAGGTCTTGTTTTTATTCGTCAGTACTTAGAAGGCTTGAAAAGCCAAGAAAATCGCAAAGGTTTTATGGACTATGTTTATCATCATGTGACATGGGTGAATAACATTGTCCCCAGGGATATCGATCTGAATAAGATATTTACGAGTATGAATACAGCAGGGGTTCAATTAGAGCCTGTTGATTTGGTGAAATCAAAAATCTTTAAAAAAATAAACACTGATAAAGTGCTTTATAGTGAGTTATGGGATGTCTGCCAGAATATGAGTCAATATTTTGAAAGATTGCTCAAGGAAAAAATAACTACGGAAAGCTGGCGAAAACTGAGCTATACAGACCTTGCAAAGTATCAGCCAACAAAGATGGACTTTCACTGCTTGCAGAATTCATCTGATACTGAACAGCCTGATATGTCGATTTCTAACATTTTTAATGCGTTTCAATCAGACATAAATAATGAAAATATACGGTTTGCAAAAAAAGCTAAAACTCAAGGTAAAAATTTAGAAGATGAAGAGCAAAAATATAGTTTTCGTTCTTTTTTAAGTTTTGATTTGTTACTGATTCATGCCTTAAGAATTTATACAATTAAGTCAAATTTAGGTGTGGATATTCAGCAAAGAATTACAGGGGCGAACCTCCAAAAAATCTTTGATGAATTTTTAAAAGCAGTAGATGAAGAGCAGCAGGTTAAAGGCTTTATTCAGACCTTATGGCAAATCCGATATTTGTTCGATAGGTTTGCTGTGAGATGGATTGAAGATGAGGAGAATCGAGCAGAAGATGGTAAGAAGCGAATCGAGGAACTCGCTTTAACTTATATATCTGGTCCAGATAAAAACGACTCATATTCAAGGTCGAAGAAAGAATATTCGGCTTTACAGCAATTGCAAAGTGTCTGTATTTTCACAACAGACCGAAATGCACATTATTGGCTGACTCCGTATTTAATGGCACTGTTAGATCTATTTGATAAGCGTGATGGCAAGATCAATGATGAAGATGCCTTGACCATTCTTGAAAGAATAGACAATACACTTTCTTTAACGACTCAAACTCAGAAAGAAGCGAGCTATTTGTTGGCTCAAGGTGTAGACGTGAAACAGGAGCCTTTCGAGACTATCAAGGAACAATTGAATATTCCTCAGGGTACTTCATTTAAACATTATTGGTTTCAAAAACTTGAATACACCTTATGGAAAGCCATAAAGATCAATAACATTATGCAATGCCGTGATCAAAAGGAATTTAAGGCGTATCGCATTACTTCAAAAAATTCTGTTGAACATATACATCCACAGAACGAAAGATATGGTTCAGTATTAGAAGACCAATATTTGCATGCTTTTGGGAACTTAGCACTATTAAGTCCGAGTCAAAATTCAGAATATAGTAATAAGCCAGTGACTGTAAAAATGGCAGAATTTGATAAAAAACCTATATATGATTCTTTAAAGCTTAAATATTTATTTGATACATTCAAGAAATCTGGGGATAAAAATCTAAGTAAGCAAGTTATTAAGATGCATCAAGATCAAATGCTGGATTTTTTGATAATGCATTATTGTAAAATAGAGAGTAATAAATATTAGAATTAAGTAAATATAGAAATATATGCAAAATATAGTGGATTTAAATCTACTATATTTTAAAATAAAAGACTATTAAAATAATAAAATATTGAATTATTATTTATGGGGTGTTTATTTTTTCAATAGACTTCTTGCGAAAGTATGCTTTTACCTAATTTTTGAATTAGCTAAAACCTTATAAAATATAGCTTGTGGCTGTTTAAATTTTGACTAACGCAAGAGGTCTAATAAAATTTATTTTATAAATCTTGGATTAAAAGAGGTTAATTTTTATCAAAAAAAAAGCTACATTTGTAAAAAAATATTTCAAAAAAAAGGATTTTTTAAAAATAAATTTTTATTAAATTAAAAAAATAATTAAAAAATACTAATTTATAGTTTTATTTTTGTGACAAAAGACTTTTTTCTTATAAAAAACAAAAATTTGATATTTTATTTTATTTATTTTAAATTTAAATTTTTATCAAGTAAGTAGATTCTTATGTTAGATACTATAAAAAAATTAAATAGTGTTTCTGAAGAAGAAAAACTAGACTTCATGAGTGAAATTAATAATTTTTTAATAGACCATTTAAATATTAATGAAGAAGAGGGGGTGTTGGAGTTTGCATTTCATAGCGGTAATAATGCAAGGTGTCCAGGTATAGAGTACTGTGGAAAAATATATGATAGCGAAGATTATAATAGAATTTATATTAGATTTGGTACTTTTGGGGACAGTGTTAATATTATAAGAAAGCGTATACGTATTGCTAATGTTTGTTTTAGAAAAAAATATAGACGTCAAAACAAAGGTACAGAACTCATTAAAATATTATACAAATTAGCAGTAAAATATAATTATGAAGTTATTAATGTTGATACAGTAAACGAAAATTCTGAACCTTTAGTAATTAAGCTGGGATTTTCACGAATAGAAAATTTATGTAATTATCATATAGAAGTTACTGAATTAGCTAAGTATTTTAATATAGATACAAAAAATGAGTGTTCTTAAGATTAGTAATAAAAAATTTAGATCATGTTTTATCGTTGGAGATCTTCACGGGTCTTATAGTCTTCTAATGCAAGAGCTTCATCTAAAGAATTTTGATTTTGACAATGACTTGCTCATATGCACAGGAGATCTCATCGATAGAGGTAATGAAAATTTAGAATGTATTTCATTACTCGATCAAACATGGTTTTTAACTGTGCGCGGTAATCATGAAGAAATGTGTATTCGAGGGCAACATGATCCTAAAATGAAAGACATGCATGCAAGGAATGGCGGAGCATGGTTTTATAGACAATTTCAAAAGACACGACAGAGAATTATTGATCGTTTAGCAAAGTTACCATTGGTGATTGAAGTTGAGCTGAAAAATAAAAAGATAGGTATCATTCATGCCGACATTGATATTCACGATTGGAATATTTTTAAGGATGACATTTCCCAAGGTGATTATAAAATTTCTGGTATCAAATCATCTTATGAAAATGCATTATGGGGTCGGGGGAGAATACGTAATTACTCAGATAAATATGATATTGTCGAAAATATTGACGAAATTTATATTGGTCATACAATTGTCAAAGAGCATACACAAATCGACAATTGTCACTACATTGATGTCGGCTCATCCTTCACTAAAAAACTCTGTCTTATTAAAGTTCAGTAGTTCAGTAGTTCAGTAGTTCAGTAGTTCAGTGAGAGTAGTGGGGGAGTTAAGTGGAGGAAAATCATTTAAGTGGTTAAAAAAGCAACACTTAAACCGTGTATCCCGATGTGTATCCTAAATTTTCTAAGAACTAATTAATTTAGTAAAAACAATAGGGTAGGGGGATGTTTTCGTCCGTCTGGGAACTCGATCTTTTAGGTAATCTCGTTCAGATCAAAAGTGGTTACTCACCAAGTAAATATGAACTGGATAAAAGTGGGGAAATGCCATTTTTAAAAGTCGAAGAACTAAACAATTGTGATAAATATCAAGAATATTCAAGATTTTATACTGAAAGAAATTCCGATGCGGTTCCTAGTAAAAGTGTCGTTTTTCCCAAAAGAGGAGCAGCTATCCTAAATAATAAAGTTCGTATACTGCGAGTAGATGCTTTATTAGATAGCAACCTTATGGCACTGATCCCACAACATAGTTTAGATGCCGAATTTTTATATTATTTAATCAATAAAATCGAACTTTATAAGATCGCTGACACTTCAACTATTCCCCAAATCAACAATAAGCATATTGAACCATATAGTATCTATTTACCAAGCACAGAAGAACAAATCAAAATCGCCTCTTTTCTATCGAACGTGGATGAAAAGATTAGCCAACTCACGCAAAAACATCAGCTACTGAGCCAATACAAACAAGGCATGATGCAGAAGTTGTTTAGCCAGCAGATTCGTTTTAAAGCTGATGATGGAAGTGAGTTTGGGGAGTGGGAGGAAACATCTTTGCATACCTTCCTTTGTGAAAGTTTGATAAAAGGAAGTAAAGGTAATAAAGCTAAGAAGTTAACGGTTAAATTGTGGGGTAAAGGTGTTATCCCTAAAAATGAAGCTTTTCAAGGCAGTGAAAATACACAATATTATAAGCGTTCAGCAGGGCAATTAATCTACGGAAAGTTAGACTTTCTTAATTGCGCTTTTGGGCTCATTCCTGAGTATTTAGATGGATTCGAATCGACCATTGATGCCCCAGCTTTTGATATTGATAATAAAATAGTTCATCCTTATTTTTTGATAAATAGATTTTTACAGAAGGACTTCTATCAAAAAAATGGTGAGGAAGCCGATGGAAGCAGAAAAGCAAAGCGAATTAATCAGAGTGTGTTTTTAGCTATGCAGATTGGTTTACCTTCTTTAGAAGAACAAACCAAAATCGCCAATTTCTTATCTGCCATTGACCAAAAAATTGAAGTCATGGCACAGCAAATTGAACAGGCTAAAACTTGGAAAAAAGGCTTGTTGCAGCAGATGTTTGTTTAAAGGATTTTCCCATCTCCTTTTAGGAGATGAGAAACATCGTTTCGTAAGGGGTAAGGTTGAAAAATAGAATGGCAAATTGGTTAATAAGCGTTAAATACGAAGAATTTGATTTAGAAAGTGCGTATGAAGAATTACCCGTCATTTATTGGAGTAATCACGCAGAAAATCAAAATGCAGGTTTTCAATTAGGGGATCATGTTTATATCTATGTCACTCAACCTGTTTCAAAGGTGATGTATCAATTTAAAGTGCTTGATCAATCAGGTAATAACTATCCAATTGAACAGCGCAAATATTGGAAAATGAAAGAGGAAATTGACTCATATACAGGGAATTTTTCAGTTTTTCAGAAAGTCTGTAAATTGGATAAAACGTCATTGACTCGTGATTATTTTATTCAAAGTGGGTTATTGCCTAAAACGGATACACTCCAAGCAAGAAGAACAGACCGCAACAAAGCGCTCAATCACCCGATTAAATTAATATTGGATTTTATTGCTGATCAATTTCAGACAGATCGTATTGAATACGATTATCCAGATGAAGCAGGTTTAGAAAATGAAACCTTTCCTGAAGGAGCTAAGCAAACGGTTTTAGTGAATAAATATGAGCGTAACCCTGAAGCAAGGGCTAAATGTATAGAAATTCATGGAACACGTTGTTATGTCTGTGGCTTAAGCTTTGAACATATGTATGGCTCATTTGCTAAAGATTTCATCCACGTACATCATCTTAAGCCTTTGCACACGATTGGCGAAGAGTATGAAGTAGATCCTAAAGAGGATCTAAGACCAGTCTGTCCTAACTGTCACGCCATGCTCCATAAAACCGAAAATGGTATTCCAATGACAATTCAGAGATTAAAACTTTTATATAGCGTTTCTTTGAGTAATCCGCTTAGACAAACATTTGAAGAATAAATAATTCGAGATTTTTAATGCAGCTTTATCAAACCCAAGCACAGTCATTAGTAGAACTTATAGAAGATCCTTTTCGTCTGGAAAGAGAGATTCAAAGCCTGTTTGAAAGCAATCTTTACAGTTTTACAGGTTTGGAATTCATCAAGTCTGAATTCACCATTAAAAACAACCGTATTGATACACTGGCTTTCGATCCCGAAAGTCAGGCCTTCGTAATTATCGAATACAAGCGTGAACGCAATTATAGCGTGATTGATCAAGGCGTTTCTTATCTGAATCTAATGCTCGACTATAAGGCAGATTTTATCGTTGAGTACAATGAGAGCCAGAGCAAACAGCTTAAACGTCAGGATGTAGATTGGTCACAGAGCCGAATCATCTTTGTTTCACCGAGCTTTACCGACTTTCAAAAGCAGTCTACCAACTTTAAAGATTTAGGCATTGAGCTGTGGGAAATCAAACGTTATCAAGGCGGAATTGTTTCAGTCAATCCATTGCAGAAAGCCAAATCAGCGCCTTCAATCAAGCAAGTGCAAAAGGTTGAGTCTGAAGATATTCAAAAGATTGCCAAAGAAATCCAGCAATATGATGAAGCCTATCACTTGGCGGAGAAGTCCGATGACATCAAAGAGCTATATGAGCAATTCAGGGACTCAATTCTGGGCTTAACCACCGATTTAGATATTCATCCCAAGAAAATGTATATCGCCTTCCGTAAGGGTAAGCGTAACTATGTCTATATGAGTATTGGGACAAAGCAAATTCGCATCTGGCTGAATATGCCTTTTAATCAACTGGATGACCCGAAACAGCTCGCGAAAGATGTGACCAATATTGGACATTGGGGCAATGGCGATTGTGAGGTGATCGTGTCAGATACAGAAAATTTAGAATATATCTTGAGTTTAATTAAACAGACATTGAAGTGAATAATTTAAGATTTTAGAGGGGAAGGAAATGACAGTACAAAGCGAATATCAACTTGAAAATGAACTGATTAGCCAGCTCAAGCAATTGGGATATGCTGCGGTGACGCTCAAGGACGAAAGCCAACTACTGTCTAACCTGAAAACCCAGATTGAACGTGCCAATGGACTTGCGCCACTATCTGATACAGAGTGGAAGCAGGTCATTAGTTTTCTAAATACAGGCACGGTATTTGAACGGGCCAAGAATCTGCGTGATCTGTTTCCAGTCAAATTTGATGACGGCAGCAGCAAACACCTTTTTTTCCTGTCTGATGAACCAAGCAAAAATATTTATCAGGTCACCAATCAAATCACCATCGACCACCGCGACTATAATGGCCGTACCAGCCGTTTTGATGTGACCTTACTGGTCAATGGTTTGCCTTTGGTACAGATCGAGCTGAAAAAACGCGGCATGGAAATCGCCGAAGCCTTTAATCAAACGCAACGCTATATTCGTGAAGCGTATTGGGCTGGGCAAGGGCTATTTGGCTTTATCCAGCTGTTTGTGATCAGTAATGGTGCCAATACCCGTTATTATTCTAACGGCACCACAGGCATCGAGTTTGCCTTTCCATGGGCGGATGTCAATAACAAACACATCAATGAAATTGTCGACTTTGCCGAAGCTTTTCTCAATCAGCAGCATCTGACCCAAATGCTGACCCAATACATGGTGCTGCTAGAAACCACGAAAAGCCTGATGGTGCTACGTCCCTATCAGATTTATGCAGTGCAGAAAATCGTGCAGCATGTGCAAAACTCCGATCAGAACGGCTATATCTGGCATACCACCGGTTCAGGCAAAACCCTGACCTCGTTTAAAGCCAGCCAGATCATCATGCAAATGCCGGACGTGGAAAAAGTCCTGTTTGTGGTGGACAGGAACGACCTGGACACGCAAACCTCACGCGAATTTAATGCCTTTAAAGCCGAAAGTGTCGACAGCACCGATAGCACGCATACTTTGGTCAAGCAGCTGGATCAACGCCATGACAAACTGATTGTCACCACCATCCAGAAGCTAAACCGGGCCATCAGCACGGATCGCTATCTGGAATACATTGATTATCTCAAAGACCAGAAAGTGGTGTTTATCTTTGATGAATGTCACCGCAGCCAGTTTGGTGAGACCCATCAGAATATCAAGAAGTTCTTCAGCAATGCGCAGATGTTTGGTTTTACCGGAACGCCGATTTTTGAGGAAAACAGTCAGTCTAAAGCCGGCCTCAAACTCACCACGGATTATCTGTTTAATCAGTGTCTGCACCAGTATGTGATTGTCGATGCGATCCGGGATCGTAACGTGTTGCAGTTCCAGATTGATTACCGGGGTAAATACACGGCCAAGGGCATGCAGCACAACCTCGACTATGACGATGATGTCGAAGGCATTGATACCCGGGAGCTCTACGACAATCCACAGCGCCTGGAAATGATTGCGCGCTATATTGTCGATACGCATCCGACCAAAACTCGCAATGGTGAATTTACCGCGATGTTCTGTGTCAGTTCGGTCGATACCCTGACCCAGTACTATGAAGTGTTTGAAAAGGTTCAGGCCGAGAAACAGCAACAGGATGAAGAGCAGGGCCGACTGTTCAAACCGCTGACGATTGCGACGATTTTCTCCTATGCCGCCAATGAAGCAGTCCCAGTAGATGAGCAAAACGGGCTGATCCATGAAGAAGCAGCCGATATTCCCAGCCAGATCAATCCGTCCAGTCGCGACAAGCTGGACCGTTATATCGCCAAGTACAACCAGCAGTTTAAGACCAACTACAATTCTGGCGACCAGTTCTATGCCTATTACCGCGACATTGCCGATCGGGTCAAAAAGAAACAGATTGATATCCTGCTTGTGGTGAATATGTTTCTGACCGGTTTTGATTCCAAGCCCTTAAATACCCTGTATGTCGACAAGAACCTGAAATACCATGGCCTGATTCAGGCCTTCTCGCGAACCAACCGCGTCTTTAACGACAAAAAACCTTTCGGCAACATCATCTGTTTCCGTAACCTGAAACGCGCCACTGATGAAGCACTGGCATTATTTTCCAATAAAGAAGCGCAAAAAGTGGTACTGGTGCCAAGTTATGAAGAAATTCAGCAGGACTATGAAGTGGCAGTACAGAAGCTACTAAATATTACCCCTGATTATCAAAGTGTCGACGAACTCATCACTGAAGATCAGCAGCTGGCGTTCATTAAAGCCTTTCGAGAAGTGATGCGTTACAACGCCCAGCTGCAAACCTTTATTGAATATGATCAGGACCAGACTGCACTGGATAAACAGCATTTTGCCAACTTTGCGTCCAAGTATGCCGATCTATGTCGTGATGTACGCAAGACCACTAAAAAAGAAAAAGTATCGGTACTGGACGATGTCGATTTTCAGCTGGACTTACTGCACAGTGACCGGATCAATGTTGGTTATATCATCAACCTGCTACAACTGGCTGTGAATAGTGATGATGAAGACAAACGTAAGAAGTATGAAGCTCAGGTCTATGACCTGATTGGCAATGAAATCACCCTGTATGACAAGCAGGCGCTGATCCAGAAGTTTATTGAAGAAAACCTGCCCAAGATGATCAATGGCCAGAGCGTACAAACGGCCTTTGCTCAGTTCTGGGATGCTGAAAAAGAACAGGCCTATCAGTACCTCTGTACAGAAGAAAACCTGAAACCAGAAGCAATGAAGCAAGTTCTGGAACATTACGAGTTCACCAAACGTTTACCACGTAAGGAAGAATTGAAAGACTTGCTGAACTTTAAAGTGAAGCTGTTTGAACGGGAAAATGTGTTGAGTAATCTGCTGGTCAAGACCCGAAAGCTGATTGAAAAGTTTTATGTGGGGTTTTAACAGCAGCCCGTGAAGTGATCCAATAATCTAGAGCTAGAAGAGACTATTCATTTTGAAACTGCTTCAAATGATTTTGGACTTCTCATATCAGGTTACATCTGAAAAACACATATATTTTATATTGCGAATATGCGTATATTCATATACAAAGCTATGATTCATTGATAAGAGTAAAGCTCATGGATCAAATGCCAAAAGTCCAAATTTATCATAATCCAGCCTGTGGTACCTCACGCAATACGCTGGCTTTAATTCGCAATGCGGGAATTGAGCCTGAAGTGATCGAATATCTAGTTACGCCTCCTTCTCGTGATGAGCTGATTCAACTGATTTCTGATGCAGGTTTATCGGTAAGAGATGCGCTCCGTAAAAATGTCGATCCCTATACCGAGCTGAATCTAGATGATGCCGGCTGGAGCGATGAGAAACTGCTTGATGCCATGCTGCAACATCCGATCCTGATCAACCGCCCGTTGGTGGTTACCGAGCTTGGAACCCGATTATGCCGCCCATCGGAAGTGGTACTGGATATTCTGCCTTCGCCACAATTAAAAGCCTTTGCCAAAGAAGACGGTGAAATCATCGTGGATCAACAGGGCAATCGGGTAAAATAAAGTGTCCCCCCTACGAAAAAGCTTCAACTTGATTGGAGCTTTTTTATCTGAAAAACACATGGACGATGATCCATATCATTTACATACTGAATGAAATAGGTTCTTGAAGGATAAAGGAATTGGATCATCAGCAGGCAGTTTCCCCGTATCAGGTTTTGACAGAGAGTACCATTTTTCAAATCTTACACAGGCTACCGACTGGAAACTGTTGCGCAGGTCAATGGTTCAAAAATCTGCCGATGAGTGCATCGACCTGATCTCATCCCCCTAAAACCAGGAGCTTTAAATGGAAAGCATAATCGCGATTTTTGCCTGGCTGAATGATGTGCTGCTTAAAATGACCTGGCTCTCGGAAGGCGTGCGCTGGCTGGTCGAAAATGTCTTCGGTTTATCGGTGGTGACCCGGCTCGGTGGCAGTATTCACTTCTTTATTTATGATGTTTTTAAGATCTTTATTCTGCTCTCAGTCCTGATCTATAGCCTGTCGTATATCCAGAGTTATTTTCCGCCTGAACGCACCCGGCAGATTCTGGGACGCATGACCGGGATCAAAGCCAATATCATGGGGGCCTTGCTCGGCACCATTACCCCATTTTGTTCCTGTTCTTCCATTCCGCTGTTTATCGGTTTTACCCGTGCCGGACTGCCTGTGGGGGTGACCTTTTCCTTTCTGATTTCATCTCCCTTAGTCGATCTGGCTTCGATTATTTTATTGGCCAGTATTTTTAACTGGAAAATTGCCATGATCTATGTGGTTCTTGGTCTGATTTTGGCAGTTATTGGTGGATCACTCATCAGCTTTTTCAAAATGGAAAAGTATGTCGCTAAATTTGTTACGCAAAATAGTACAGCTCAGGGTGATGAAGATTTTAAAATGTCTGCGAAAGAGTGCCGGGAATTTGCCTGGGAACAGGTGGTGGAAATCTTTAGCAAGGTCTGGATGTATGTGTTGATTGGCGTAGGGATTGGCGCGGCAATTCATAACTGGATTCCTGAACAGTGGATTACCGCCTTGCTTGGTCAGGATCACTGGTATTCCGTACTGATTGCTACAATCATAGGCATACCGATGTATGCAGATATTTTTGGCACTTTGCCGATTGCAGAAGCTTTGGTGGTGAAAGGTGTGGGGTTGGGGACGGTATTGGCCTTTATGATGGCGGTAACAGCACTTTCCCTGCCATCCCTGATCCTGTTAAAACAGGTGGTGAAAACCCGCTTATTGAGCCTGTTTATAGGGATCGTTTTTGTGGGAATCTTGATTATTGGCTATAGCCTGAATACTTTGGGTGACTGGTTTTTATAAAATGTATGGAGAATAAAAGATGAAAATTAAAGTTTTGGGTACAGGCTGCCGTAAATGTAAGGCCCTGTTGGCTGCAACTGAAGAAGCAGTGAAAAGCACCGGTGTCAAAGCGGACATTGAGTATGTCACGGATATGATGCAGATTGCCGAAACCGGACTGTTAAGCACACCGGGTCTGATGATTGACAGTAAAATCGTATCGAGTGGTAAAATTCTGGAAGCTCAGGCTATCGCGGAACTGATCGAGAAAAATAAATAACTTCAAAATTAAAGTTGTAGCGAAGAAAACCAGTGGTTCAAGTCGCTGGTTTTTCTATATTGGAAGAAGAGGGAAACTGTTAAATCCAGCGCTTTCTGGCTGTGATATCCTGATCCAGATATAATTTTTCACTTGTACTATTTACTATATATATGGATATGTATATATTTGCATAATAGAAGGGGAGCAGCTATGGACCACGTTCAGTTTTTTAAATGTTTATCTGATGAAACACGTCTCAGTATTGTCCTGCTGATTGCGGAAAATAAAGAGCAATGCGTCTGTGATCTGACCGATAAACTGCAGTTAAGCCAACCAAAAATTTCACGGCATTTGGCCTTGTTGCGGTCTTGCGGTCTGCTCAACGATCGTCGGCAAAGCCAGTGGGTGTACTACAGCCTCAATCCGCAATTACCGGCCTGGTGCTTTGAAATTCTGGACGTACTGAAACGTAGTGACGTTCCGGTTTTATTTGATTCTTCCGCTCTATCGATTCAGAGCCATTGCGAGTAAGTTTTCATGAAATTTTTGTTTTTATGCACGGGGAACAGTTGCCGCAGCATTCTATCTGAAGTGTTGTTCAATAGCCGTGCGCCAGAAGGCTGGGTCGCTTACAGTGCTGGCAGCAAACCTTCCGGTCAGGTGCATCCCTTGACGCTTGAAACCCTGCACAATCTGGGCTTGTCGACTAAAGGCTTATCCAGCAAGACGATTGATGCCTGTGAACAGTATCAGCCAGACGTGGTGATTACCGTCTGTGATGCGGCTGCACAGGAAGCGTGTCCTCTTTATCTTGGCGGAGCGATCAAGGCGCACTGGGGCCTGTCTGATCCGTCACATTTAGAGGTGGATAAAGAAGAAAAAATGCAAGCCTTTATGAACACTGTTGAACATATCAATCGTCGCCTGGATACTTTGTTTAAACTTAACGTAGATGAACTTTCTCGCTCACAATTGATTGCAGCGATTAATCAAATTTCGAATGTTGAGTAAGTCACATGTCTGAAAAACGCATGTCCTTTTTAGATCGCAACCTGACGCTGTGGATTTTTATTGCCATGGCGTTAGGCATCGCAATAGGAAACTTTTTTCCTCAAGCATCGGTTGCTCTGGATCAATTCAGTATTAATTCAGTCAATATTCCAATCGCGATTGGTCTGATTCTGATGATGTATCCACCCCTGGCAAAAGTGGATTATGCGACCTTGCCACAAGTGTTTAAGGATAAAAAAACCCTGACGCTATCTTTAATTCAAAACTGGTTGATTGCTCCGGTACTGATGTTTGCGTTGGCTGTGATTTTTTTGCATAGCTATCCAGAGTATATGACAGGCGTGATCCTGATTGGTTTAGCTCGATGTATCGCCATGGTACTGGTGTGGAATGGTCTGGCCTGTGGTGATAACCAATATGTTGCAGCATTGGTGGCGTTTAACAGTATTTTCCAGATTTTATTCTTCAGTACCTACGCCTGGTTATTCCTGACCTTCCTTCCGCCATATTTTGGTATTGAAGCTCAAGTGATCAATGTTAGCTTCTGGACCATTACCCATGCTGTTCTGATTTATCTTGGAATTCCGTTCTTATTGGGTTTCTTAACGCGCTTAATTTTGGTGAAACAAAAAGGCGTGGAATGGTATCAAACCAGGTTCATTCCAAAAATCAGCCCGCTGAGTTTAATGGCTTTGCTGTTTACGATTTTGGCCATGTTTAGCTTAAAAGGGGGTGATGTTGTGAGTCTTCCACTGGAAGTTTTACGCATCGCGATTCCTTTAATCATTTACTTTGTGGCCATGTTCTTTATTAGCTTCTTTATGAGTAAATGGATGGGCAATGATTATCCAAAAACTGCTGCAATCTCATTTACTGCGGCTGGAAATAATTTTGAATTATCACTTGCAGTCGCCATTGCAACTTTTGGTATTGCTTCGCCGGTTGCTTTTACCACGATTATTGGGCCATTGGTTGAAGTACCTGTGTTAATTGCTTTAGTGAGTGTTTCACTGTGGCTAAGAAAGAAATATTTTAAAGAGGCTTGATATGATGAACCTGCCTAACGTAGATCCAAATCTTATTGAACAACCCACCTTTGAAAAAGTCCAAGCCAAAGAACTAGCTCATCCTCCTCGGATTTTACTGCTCTATGGGTCTAATCGGGAACGTTCTTACAGTCGCCTTGCAGTTCTTGAAGCTGGTCGAATCCTTGAATATTTTGGGGCAGAAGTAAAAATCTTTCATCCTAAAGGGCTTCCTTTACCTGAAGATGCGGATACTGAGCATCCAAAAGTAAAAGAGTTGCATGAACTTTTAGCATGGTCAGAAGGCATGGTGTGGTGTTCACCGGAACGACATGGTTCTATGAGTTCCATCTTTAAATCCCAGATTGACTGGATTCCACTGGCAGGGGGCGCAATTCGTGCCACTCAAGGAAAAACCCTTGCCTTGATGCAAGTCAGTGGGGGATCACAGTCCTTTAACAGTCTGAACCAGATGCGTGTTTTGGGGCGTTGGATGCGGATGATCACGATTCCAAATCAGTCTTCAATTCCAAAAGCATTCCTGGAATTTGAAGAAGATGGACGAATGAAGCCATCAGCATTCTATGACCGGATTGTGGATGTGATGGAAGAACTGTATAAATTTACCTTGCTGACTCGTGGTCAAAGCAAATACCTGACAGATCGTTATTCAGAACGCAAGGAATCGGCTGAAGAGCTTTCCAAACGGGTAAATCAGCGCAGTTTGTAAGACTGAATTTGCTTGATCAGGCTGTCCGGTCAATCAGAGAAATCAGCAGAAACCCGCTGAAAAAGCGGGATGCTGCATCAAGAACGACAGAAAAATGCAAGGGGAAAAGGCTTTGGACATAAAACAGATCGAAACAGATGTGATCATCATCGGTGCTGGACAGGCCGGTTTGTCCACGGCTTATTTCTTAAAGCGCAAGAATATTCCGTTTATCATCCTGGATGATCAGCCTCAGCCTGGAGGTGCCTGGCAGCATGCCTGGGAGTCCTTGCGTCTTTTCTCCCCCAATAGCTGGAGTTCGCTGTCGGGCTGGATGATGCCGGCGACCGAACAGACCTATCCGACCCGCAATGAGGTGATCGATTATTTGACCGCCTATGAGCAGCGCTATCACTTTCCTGTAGTTCGTCCGGTGCATGTGGAGCGCGTGGAAAACAAAGGGACATATTTAGAGGTCTATGCCGGGGAACAATCCTGGAAAGCCAAAGCGGTGGTAAGCGCTACAGGGACATGGAGCCAACCATTTATTCCCGAGTATGCAGGTCGTGAGCATTTTCAGGGTATACAACTTCATTCAGCAGATTATAAAAATGCTGAGTTATTTAAAAACAAGAAAGTCATGATCGTGGGTAGTGGCAACTCCGGTGCGCAAATCCTGGCCGAGGTTTCCCAGGTAGCTGAAACGCTTTGGATCACCCAGACACCGCCGCAATTTCTGGCAGATGATGTCGATGGCCGTGTCCTGTTCTTAAGGGCGACCGAGCGTTTGAAAGCCCAGCAGCAAGGTAGAAAGATCGAGCAGCCCATTGGTGGTCTGGGCGATATTGTCATGATTGATTCAGTCAAAGAGGCACGTGAGCGAGGCGTTTTACAGAGCAAGCGTCCATTTTCGGCTTTTACCGAACATGGCGTGATGTGGGAAGATGGCAGCACCGCGCAAGTGGATGCAGTGATCTGGTGTACCGGATTTAAGGCGGCGCTGAATCATCTTAGCAGCCTCGGGATTATCCAGCAGGACCAGACCATCGCAGTGAAGGATGGCCGCTCGGTTCAGCTGCCGAATTTATGGCTGGTCGGTTATGGGGAATGGACCGGTGCTGCTTCGGCGACGCTGGTCGGAGTTTCCCGGACATCCAGGGCAGTGGCCGATGAAATCGCTGCGTTTTTAGATTGAAATGACTTGATCCTGCTTCAAACGAAAAAATTGAGTGAATAGCATCTGCCTGCAACAAGTATCATATCCTATGGTCTGATGCTCGCGATGATCTGGCTACCTTTTAATCAGGTAACTTATGCCCACAATGCGGGCAGAAGAAATACTTGTTTTTTTCCTGCTCGAGTTGTTCTTTCTTGCGCTCATGAATAAGCTCTAACAGGATATCCTGCATTTGCTCTGTGCTCAGCCCGACTTCTTTACGTAAAGTTTCAATTTTTTCTTGATCTTCAATCAAGTCAATTTCTGCGTCATCAAGCAGTTCACGAAATCTTAATTCCAGCTTGTGTTTGCGTTGTCTCAGCTCATTGGCCAGGCCATTGGCCAGAATACCCGCAGGAAGTGCTGCCAGACCTACCCCTAAAATGGTAATGACCCCAACCTTGGCAAGAGTCACCGACATAAAATACACTAAATAACATAATTGGTATTTTAATAAACTCTATATATAACAGTTGTATAGAGTTTTTATTTTGTGTGGTGTAATTTAAGGTAGGGTGGGGTACTTTGATTTTTGGTCACTAATTTATTGTGATAATCAACAATAATAACCAACATACACATGCTTAATCTAAAGGTGTTTTACTGACTGGTATAATTTTATAATGAGAGGGGTGTTGCCTGGGGCTACGGTTTCTGTTTTGCCTTTTGGCGTAAGACGTACAAATATAAGCTTTCTACTTTTTCACGTGCCCATGGTGTGGTACGCAAGAATCGCAATGATGATTTAACACTTGGGTCTATGCAAAAACATCTAATTTCAATTTTACGACTTAAACCTTCAAAGCCACCGTAGTAATCCAATAATTCATCCAAAATGTCAGCAAGTTTTTTGCCGTGTAAAGGGTCATTGGAGGTGTTCATAATAGATCAATCGTATTTTGGGTGGCCATTATTATAACCTGGGCTAGTTGGAAAACTAGAGAGTTGGAATGTAAGTAATGATGGACTGAATAGCCACCAAAATTCTGGAGCACACCCAGCCATCGGGTGATGCATCATATATATGACTTGGTAATCCCATTTGCTGTGTAGGAAAGTTTTTTCTTAATGGGTCACCTTTTAATGGAAGTAGGTAAGAGGAAAGCTCTAAACCTTTACGGATCGCTTCAGCACTGTATTCAAAGGCAATTAATGGTCGACCTGTGATTGCTGTTGAGGAGACCAGTGTACCCTAAAGCCAATATTCACCCCATTCATTGTAGTAAACATTAAGTTTTTTGAGCATGGATTTATTTCCTTTTGATACGTTGGCGAGCCGTATTGCTCTCATAGCGAAGAATATCATCTACACTGTTTAAATGAGGTTTGAAGAGTTCCTCTAATTCTTGTAATCGGCCTAGGACCATGGCAACGTGTACTAAATTTTCAAATGAAACATTTCGACCTGCTTCCAGATTGGATACTGTATTCACACCAATACCAGCACGTGCAGCAACATCTGCCTGAGTCATTTCCAGATAAAGTCGTTCTTTACGAAGCCTCTCACATAATAATCCAACAACTTCTTCAGGTTTTCTGAATTTTAAATCCATAATATTGGGTCTTATGTCCATATATGTCTATTAAACCACAAAATAATGGAGTTATAAAATAAACCAGTTGATCGGTAAGAAGGTGCTTTATTGGCCTGATTAGATCCTATTAGATTAAAGAAATCTAATTAGACATTTACAATCTAATGGAATCTAATACAATCTATGGTAATAAATAAATCATTGCCGAGTGAACCGTACCGGGTTTGTCGGAGATGTGGCATTTCTAGACCAACGTTACGCAAGTGGTGGAAACGATATTCTGAGCAAGGTATTGATGGATTAAGTAGCCAGAGTAGACGTCCCTTAAAATCGCCAAATACTAAAATCAATGCTGAGCTAGAAGCCTTAATATTAGAAATGCGCTCAGCTAGAAATTTTGGTGCTCGACGTTTGCAAACAGAATTGATGAGGCTGCACGGAGTCTCGTTGTCCTTAGCGACTATCCATAAAGTACTATCCACCCATCAAGTCAAACCGATTAAAAAATTCCGTCGTAAAGCAGATTTCATTCGTTATGAACGCCCATTATCAGGCGATAGAATTCAAATGGATACCTGTAAACTGGGTCCAGGACTATATCAGTACACATCTATCGATGACTGCACACGATATCGCGTTTTAAGGATATATAAACGCCGAACAGCAGCGAATACTCTCGACTTTTTAGACTGCGTAATTGAAGAAATGCCTTTTCCCATACAGCGAATACAGACCGATCGTGGGCGGGAATTCTTTGCTGAAAAAGTACAGAAAAAAATGATGCAGCATGGAATCAAATTTAGGCCAAATAAACCAGGTTCACCTCATCTGAATGGCAAGGTAGAGCATTCGCAAAAAACTGATAAATCTGAGTTCTACGCTACTGTAGATATCGATTCTGAGGATATCCAAGACAAGCTAGCCGAATGGCAGCATTACTATAACTGGATGAGACCACATTCAGCGTTGAAAGGTAAAACACCGATGGAGAGGTACTTTGAATTATGTGAAGAAACTCCTTTCTCAGATGAAGTCCAGAAGCAATACAACCCCTCAAATGAACGGATTCAACATGCCAATTACAAGACGGATCTAGAGATCGCTAAATTGAAATGATCTCTATGAATCACACATAGAAACAATGCTAAAACTTTTGACCCCATTTGGTTTAAAATTAACTGTTGTGAAGAAATGATCACTTTCTATCAGGATATTTTCGATCTCAATGAACTGTTTAACTTCTCGAATTTGATTGTCTTTATTCACAATATTCCTATTGAGTGAGTCGAATCTGTGCTCAGGTTGAGCAGTTCGGCTACTGTTCTGAAATGACAGCTTTGTCCGTTATAATTGTATAAACATTTTTAGTGTCTGGTAATTATGTCCTCATTGATCAATTTTCTATCTCGCTTTAGTACTGCAACTATTCAGCGCAGCCTTAGCTATGCTAAACACATTGATAGGGAAACGATTGAGTTCTTTGAGGAAAAAGACGGTGTCACGATGTATGCCCAAATTGAAGGGACAGATTATTATGATACTGCGATTACCTATAATCCCCAAAAAGACCGTTTAATTGATGACGACTGCACTTGTCCGGTTGGATATAACTGTAAACATGCTGCGGCTTTAGCGCGGTTATTCTTTCAGGAATATCGCCAGGAATTTCAGCAGCGTTATGCTGACTCTCAATCCCCACAGGGAATCGCAAAACGCAAACAGGGGTATGATCAGGCGCAACGCTGGTTGAATGATTTTAAACGGTATTTACAACAGACTGAACCTGAGCAGCCTGCCAAAACAAACACATGTTTAATTTACCTGTTAAATCAGTCTGTCAGCTCAAAGAAATTGACCCTTGTGGTGCAGAAGGCCAGACGCAATAAAAATGGCTCGATTGCCGGTGAAAGTGATTATACGCACTATGAAAATATCACCAGAAAGCATCTGACTTTACCGGAACAAAAACGACAATTATTTAACCAGATTTATTATTACGCCAAAATAAACAGCGACGAGCGTTTTTATCAAAGCAATCTTGATATCTCCGGAATTTCATTGGAGCACTTTAAATCTTTTATTCAAAGTGGCGATGTGTACTGGCAAAAAAAGAGCTATGCTGCACTTCAATGGTCAGAACAAGGCTATCACATCGAATTGATCTGGGAACAAGGTGTCAACAAACAGACGGAGCATTTAAACATTGAATTGGTCAATGGCGATATTCGACTCGATTTAAAATCAAATCCACATATCCAGATTCTCGCGAGCCAGCCACCATGTTATGTGGATATTCAACAGAACACGGTGGGCCAGTTATATGGTGAATATACGGCAAATCTGCTCTACCATTTTTTACAGATGCCTGATCTTCCAGCTACGCTCTTGCCAGAGTTTGAGCAACTGACTCATCAATATTCAGACGTGAAAAATCTGCCTCAGCCCGAGTCTATTCAGCATGTTGATGTCCTTGAGGGTAGTCCCCAGCCAATTTTACGCTTCGGTGTTTTAGATAAATTTGATTGGAAATGGGAAGAGTCTGTTTGTGCTGAAATTGAATTCTCCTATGCAGGCGGAAGAATAAAAGCAGGTACATCAGGCGACAGTTTTATTGGTGAGCAGCATGACAAAATGGTACGACAGCTTCGGGACTTAGTTCAGGAACAACAGTCAATCCAACGTTTACAGCTATTGGTCGAATCACTGAAGTGGGTGAAAGATCTTAGTTATGACCATCAATTAAAACTGAATAAACAACGTCTTGATTCTATGGTTTTTGCTTTCTATGGAGATTGGATCAAACAGCTGATGCCCATCAATCAAATTGAGTTGATGGGCTGGCAGATAGAGCATCTGAATAACAGCCCCTTTAATCTGCAATATGTTGAAAATTTAAATATTTCTATCACTGAATCTGAAGGTCAGCAGGACTGGTTCAATATCGGGGCGACGGTTCAAGACAGTGCAGGCAATTCTTATAATTTGCTTGATGCGCTCGTAGCTTTGGTGCGAGTAAATCCTGATTTACTTGATCCGCGGACTTTTATTCATCTGCATGACAGTCAAATTTTCACCGTGAAAACTGCAGTTGATCAACCTGATTTGGCTCTATCCGCTAGGGATATTAAGCCGGTATTGTTGCATCTGCAGAGCATTTTACAGCAAGAAGAGCGCAGTATTGATCGCTATGATGCGAGTCAATTATTAGAATTGCAGCATAATCTTGGGATGACATGGCAGGTCAGTGATCGCCTGCAGCAATTTGTACAGAAATTCAAACAAGGCTACCAGCAACAACTGCCGACACCACAAGGTTTTCAGGGGGAGTTGCGTCCATACCAGCAGCAGGGCTTAGGCTGGTTACAGTTTTTAAGGGAAACCCAGCATGGCGGGATTCTGGCAGATGATATGGGCTTAGGGAAAACAGCACAAACTTTAGCCCATTTACTCATGGAAAAGCAGGCTGGATATTTGCAGGACAGTCCCGCCTTAATTGTTGCACCCACATCGCTGATGCATAACTGGTTCAAAGAAGCGGAGAAATTTACCCCTGAGCTCAAGGTATTGCTGCTACAGGGCCCCGACCGCCATCAGTATTTTGAGCAGATTCCGCACTATGACATTGTGTTAACCACCTATCCGCTTCTGGCGAGAGATGAAGAACAACTAAAGCAATATGAATATCATCAACTCATTTTGGATGAGGCGCAGAATATAAAAAATCCGCGTGCCAAAGCTGCACAGGTAGTACGGCAATTAAAAGCACGACATCGTTTGTGTCTAACCGGTACCCCGATGGAAAATCATTTGGGTGAGCTGTGGGCACTATTTTATTTCCTGATGCCAGGATTTTTATATTCACAAGAAATTTTTAATAAAAAGTACCGTCATCCGATTGAAAAACGCGGTGATCAGCAGTTAAGGCAAAAGCTGGTCAACCGGATTAAGCCCTTCATTTTACGTCGCTTGAAAACTGACGTAGCCAAAGAATTGCCAGAAAAAACTACGATTGAAGTCAATATTGATATGAATGACCAGCAATCCAAGTTATATGAGGCTGTTCGTGCCACGATGCAGGAAAATATTCAGAAAATTGTGGCAGAAAAAGGCTTTAAACGTAGTCAAATTCAAATTTTAGATGCCTTACTGAAGCTACGTCAGGTGTGCTGCCATCCTAGCTTACTAAAGCTGGATTCAGTGAAAACCGGGCAGGCACACTCTGCCAAACTTGAACAGTTGATGGATATGGTCGTTCCAATGGTGGAGGAGGGGCGAAAAATTCTGATCTTCTCTCAGTTTACCTCAATGTTGGAACTGATTGAGCAACAGCTCCATCACGCAGAAATTGGCTATGTGAAGCTGACTGGAAAGACCAAAAAGCGAGATGAAGTCATTACAGCATTTCAGTCTGGACAAGTGCCAGTATTTTTAATCAGTCTGAAAGCAGGAGGGGTCGGTCTGAATCTAACTGCCGCAGATACGGTCATTCACTATGATCCATGGTGGAACCCTGCTGCTGAAGATCAAGCTTCAGATCGTGCATGGCGGATTGGACAGGACAAGCCAGTATTTGTGTATAAGCTGATTACCAATAAAAGCATAGAAGAAAAAATTCTTGCCTTACAGCAAAATAAAGCAGAACTGGCACAGTCTATTCTAAGTACCGATCATGAGGGCGAAGCGAAACTGACGGAAAATGACGTGATGAACTTGTTTGAGAAATTTTAGTTTGGTTTCAGATTACCCTAATCATCTGTAAGTATCTGAAAGTCTGGATGCAATTTTTTCCAATGTTCTCTTAATTTTTCTTTATGAGCGGAAATCATAGGTAAGTCTAGTAATAGCACTGGCCATACTGACCGTGCTTTGTCCATGATCGCGTGAAGTTGTTTTTCAATAACACGCCATGGAACGCCGACTTTTTCTGCCCATTGCTTAAAATGCTTCATCTCAGCTAGATACCAATCTTTATTTTTGGCAAGATTTAATGCGAAATGACGCTCATTTTCAATATATACACTGGTCATTAATATATCGTATGCGGGAGATAATCTTGGGATTCTTTTATCGTGATAAATCATACTCCAGTTCTTTAAGTGTGCATCTCCATTGGCGAGTAAAATATTTATGAGTAAACGGCTAGCAAATTGCTGAATATCAAAAATTTTGTTATCTGAAAATTGATAAATGATCTTTCCTATCTGCTCATAATTTGTGGTGCTGTATTTCTGATGTGGATATGCGCCGAAGATCTGAGCAAAATCTTCGATGTGAATAAGGTCTGTAGTATCAGCAGTACTCTGTCTATCAAATCTTTTGATTGCGAAAGCATATTGCTCTTGGGGTAAATTTAATGGTGGAAGGTCTTGTAAAAGGGCCATATCCACCAAGCGAATCTCAGGGACATCTATTCCGACCGTTTTGGCAAGGGTCATCATAGAATATTCATTTAGCGGAACAAAAGCATGTCTGGAAGAAGGAGTTTTGATAATCCAGTCCCCGAGTAGAGTCGTTTCCGTTGCCTGTGCTAGTGTAAAACGCCCATCTTTGGCTTTCATGGAAAACTTCATTTGGACGCCGGCCAAGGAAAACTTATTATCTGTTCGAATCTCTTGCTTTAAAATTTGATCTGGATTCGAGATCTGCAGTTTGAATTTTATTTCATCTGGAATTTCTTCTGGATCTAATGGAGTCGCAATGAGTGCTCCAGGTAAATCATGACCTAAATCTGCCAATAACTGAAATTCATTGTCTATATGTACTTTGAGGCTTTGTGCAATCAGTTCACGTAATGCCCCTTCTGGTAGCAAGTTTGATAGCAAGGGGTGTAAGCGCTGATGTGTAACATAGGTCTTTTCTAAAATTTTATCCGCTTGAGGATACAAGGGGGAAGTTAGCAGGCTCAAGGTCGGACGTTGCTGATCAAAGCGGAAAGAATCTGTAAAAACCAGAATATTTTTTCCGCTCTGAAATCCTGCCAAGTATCCAACGACAGCGTGATGTAATGTTAATTTCAGGACGGCAACAGTATTCATGGTTCCTCTCCTCCGAGAAGACCCTTCCATGGGTTAGTCATTAAGTCATCCTGATCTTCAATAGTGACTTTAATTTCATCATTCAATAATTGTCTAATCAAATGAACCTTATCATCAGGGATGAGCATCAGTTGAGCATTTAATCCTGCCGCGATAATTTCTAAGGTCTCTAATCGAGGGTTACCCTGACTTTCCAACTTTTGGTATTGCTGTCTTGAAATGCCTGTACGGGATTGCATATCAACTTGCTTTAAGCCCAATTGGGTTCGTCTTTTTTTGATTTGCTGAAGTAAAGACTTATTCATTGTAGATACATTTATTGCTTTTAGGTCATATAAGAAACATATTAGTTTCTTTTTTTTTGAAAAGCAATTTATGAATTTATCATTTCGATCTGTAAAATAGCCCTACTTGTATGAGAAATGGGTGTTCAAGTTGTTGTTGATTTTGCATTGTTGGACGTAAATACCAAATGATAGAGCCTGTAAATAATTTCATTCATCATCTTCCGAAAATATTGCTTCAATTTCATCCCACTGCGGCAATTTATGCTTTTTTTTATTCACTTCGAATTGTAAACCAACACCATCAAGCACACGTTCAAATATATCAAATGAACCTGTAAAATGGCCATTTTCCATCTCTGAAATTGTTGTTTTATTGACTTGAGTTTTTTCTGCAAGGCTTTTCTGTGTATAGCCTAACCCTTTTCTTGCCAAACGTATTTCTTTACCTATTTCACCTCGTGTAGCCATTTTTTTCTCCCGAAATTTGTTAGCCATATAGCAAACTTTTAACTAATTATGGTGAATGTTCGCTATATAGCAAACTTTTTATAATGGTTCTTGAATAGCTATTGAGTTTATAAGGAGGATTTGCCTCGCATCAGGTTAATAAAATCCAATATATAGCAGCAGTTCGCAATTAATTGACGGAATTAGGCCAGACATATACATCTTGAGAAGAAGAGGGGATTCTTATACCTCGCATTTGAATTATTGGAGAGGACTATCACTTTCAAATTTTTCTGTAATACTTTGCTTATCTTAAAGTTTAGCCCGAAGACCTTCCACCAATTGTAAAACAGAGGCCAATCCCTGAGGGTTCTGAATCTGTTCTATTGGAATACCACTCAACAATTTATTGGGTGATTTTATAAAATGCTGCATCCAGGCTGTATCCCCACCTGTCAGAGCATCTAGTGATGTGGTAATACGGATTAAAGTGAGGGCGATTTCTCCCTGTTTTGAAGTGGGATCTAATTCAAGAGAGGTTAAATTTTTCACTGAATCTATATTCAGTATTAAGGCTAGTTGATCGTGTGCAAGACCAAGTCGTTCAGCAGCAGCTAAAACTGCCTTAGCTAATATCATTTTCTGTTTTGCAGTTTTTTCTGATGTTGTACGCATGACCGATCCCTGTTTCAGACGCTGCTAATTCATAGAGTTTATACTATTTAATTATCGTTGATCAGACATCCAATTTTTACTAAAGATATATTAAATTTGGCTTTAGATAAGGAAGCAACGGTTAAATTATTTAACAGCATGTAGTTATTTTTAGACTTTCAGCTTTAAGTTCAAGAGATCGTGGTCTACCGATACAGGCTAGATGTAAGCAAAATTTAAATGCAGCAAGAGCATGACCATCTTTTACTGAGTAGAGTTGTAGACGAGGAAATTCCTCTTGAGTTGATGGATGTTTATCTGTTGATGCTTTTGCTAATTTGAAAAGTTGAGGCTGTTGTTTAGCATCTAACTTTGTTTGCAAATCTTGTCCAAATAAGTGCCAAAATTTGGCAGGAAATAAAGCCTTAACCTGGGAATAAAAATGTTCGAGATGATTGATATCCTTCCAGCGATAATGGATACCTGTGTGTGATGCGGTCACTCGACTCAAAAATACATTCAAAATGAATTCAATTTGTATTGGATTTTTGCGAGTTATTTTCTGTAGATGTTCAAAAAAATAAGTCACAGCGTGAAGCTCTTCAGCGGTATCAAGCATCGCTGGCTTTAAAAGGGTTGAGCTATCAATACTAAATAAACGAGGATTCCCTTTTTTTGATTTAATGTCTGCTAAATTTAGGGCATTTTCATACCAATAATTTACGAGCTCTTCTGGTAAGCATATACGTTGAGCTGCACTTTTAGGATCGTGAGTAGTCTCTAATAAGTTGAGTGTTTCATAAAAGCGTTGAAGTGAAATTTTAGAATCCTCTGTGCCGGCGAAAAAAGCAAAAAAGTCATGGGGTTGATTTGTTTGTACTGACAGTTCGTTAAGAATGTCAGTAGCATTACTTTGGAGCCAGTTTGTTTGATCGTTCAATAATATAGTTGCTAGAACTGCCTGATTTTTTTCAAAATTAAAGTCTTTTTCATCCGTTGTTATTTTCAAATTTTTAAACGTTGCATTGTAGCCCATGATTTTTTTAGCCAGTTCATTTGGCATATCTGGATGATGTTTCAGTAGTTTTTGACCAGCAATGAGATAACTAAAGTGAATATAACTTTTGAAAGTTTCAACGGGTTCTATATGCCCTAAAAGATGTGCAATAACAAACCAATGGTTTTGTCCATGTTGATTTTGAAGAAGTTCAGCTCGAATTTTTTCATATTCGTTTTCACTATAGTCAGTCAGCTCTTGCACAAGTGGTGCATATTCACAGTTCAGTAAAAGCGATAAATGATTCGCTGCCGTGTGACGAAAAGAGTGAAAGGAGTAATGATGCTCTTTAAAGACCTGATTCAATATCAGTTTTAGGGGCACAGTGACAGTGTGTTTATTCAGTTTGAACCGTACCGGGTTTGTCGGAGAGTTTTTTATTTAAGTTAGGCCACCTGACCTAACGGGTTAATCTTATCATAGTACATTGCTTCAAAATCAAAAGGTGATACATAACCTAGTGCACTATGTACA
>NZ_VOYD01000089.1:0-1015 GCF_013420435.1 Acinetobacter sp. YH01008 | reverse complement strand
AAAGTTTTACGTACTTTAACTGAATCAACCTATGAAATTCAGCCTCAGCAAAGTCATTATGAATCTCTCGAAGTAGATGAGTTCTGGAATTTTGTTGGAAATAAAAAGAATAAACAATGGCTTATTTACGCCTATCATCGAGAAACAGGTGAAATTGTTGCTTATGTTTGGGGTAAACGAGATTTAGCTACAGTCTAACAATTGAAGACAAAGCTTAAACAATTAGATATTCACTACACCCGAATTGCAAGTGATCATTGGGACAGTTTCATCACTGCTTTTAAAAATGGTAAGCAAAGTATTGGTAAATTTTTTACTGTAGGTATTGAAGGCAATAATTGCAAAATAAGGCATAGAATTAGGCGTAGCTTCAGAAGAAGCTGTAATTTTTCAAAAAAGCTTGAAAACCATTTTAAAGCTTTTGATTTAGCCTTCTTTTCTTTTACATCAATAATGGCTTCATTTAAAGGCAGCATACTTTTTGAAGCACCACCAAAATTTTATGTTAAGTAGAGACTAAAAATGCCCTTGATTAAGGGCTTACAAGGGCATTTTGTATAAGGTGTATTATGTTAATTTTAGAATTTCTTCATTAGAGAGATGGATCCGTAAATTTGAACAACTCCTATAAGTGATATTCTGCTCCTCAAATGATGTTATAAACATCAATATATGGAGTATTTTATGGCACGTAGACCAAGAAGAAATCATTCAAATGATTTTAAAGCTAAGGTAGCACTTGCTGCGATTAAAGCAGAAAAAACACTTGCTGAATTGAGTGCTGAGTTTGATGTTCATCAAAACCAAATTATTGACTGGAAAAATCAATTGATCTCAGCTTCCTCGCAAGCTTTCGATCAATCAAAAGCTCCAACAGAACCACCCATCGATCTAAAAAAACTACATGCAAAAATCGGTGAGCAGGCATTAGAAATTGATTTTTTAGAAGGTGTGTTGAAGAAACTGGGCCGCTTCAACCACAAAAGTTAATCGACGACTCACTTCAGATTTCAGT
>NZ_VOYD01000088.1:0-1016 GCF_013420435.1 Acinetobacter sp. YH01008 | reverse complement strand
CCTCCATCGTCAAATGCGTAATCACTTTAAGCATGGTGTTAATCACACACATAATCAAATTATTGTTCGTGCGGATATGTGTAAAACCTTTGAGCTAAACGGTCAATGTTGGCTTAAAGTGCCAAGTCTAGTCCCTCGACAAACCATTAAAATTCCACTAAACACCACTGTTGATTTTGCGCCACAAGGCACACTTAGAATCATTCTAAAAAACGGTAATGTTGAAGTTCACTCAACTTATGATGCAGTTGAAACACAGGATTGTGGTCAGGAAACCGTAGGTGTTGATAAAGGTTATTCAGAAGCCTTTGTGGATTCTGATGGTGAAGTATATGGCAATGGTTTAGGTAAATTGATCTCAAGTGAATCAGACTACCTAAATCAAAAGTACAAACGTAGAAATAAGCTCAGAGCGATTTCTAAAGCCAAACCGCACAAGAAACAGAAAATTGAGTTAAATAATCTAGGTCGCAAGAAGCTAGATAAAAGGCAAGATGCTCAGAAAGCAAAGCTCAAGACATTGATATTTACAGCAACTCACAAGTTGGTTGATAAAGCCAAAGTGATTGTTGCGGAGGATTTAACCGCACCAATCCAAAGTAAGCGTAGCTATGGTAAAAATACCAATAGACGTTTAAACACATGGGTTAAAGGCTTATTAGCCGATGCCCTAACAGGTATATCTCACCGTAGAGGTTCTACGGTGCATCTAGTCAATTCTGCATACACTTCGCAAAGTGATTCTTTCTTACGTGGGCTTTTAATAGGCACACGCAAGGGAGATCGCTTTCATCGTTTTAATGGGGAAGTTGTGCAAGCTGATTGGAATGCTGCGAGAAACGTGCTTGCAAGATTAAACGACAATGAGATAAGTCGTTATACGCCTTACAAAACTGTAAAGCGTATATTGCAAGAACGGACTGATCGCTATAAGTCGGAACTGACCGACTCAGGCTCTAGTTACACGTTTGGCAACAAGACATTAACAGAGTGCGAATTAGTCCTTGACTATGTTT
>NZ_VOYD01000087.1:0-1068 GCF_013420435.1 Acinetobacter sp. YH01008 | reverse complement strand
ATTCAAACATGAGGTGCGACAGTTTGAAAAGTCTTATGATAATCAACAAGCTGAGCAAATTTCTCTAATGGTGTAAGCCAATCTAACGCTTTTCTAGGACGAGTATTCAGTGACATGGCAACTTGATTTAAATAATGCTGATCTGCCTGATTTAAATCAATCCCTTTAGGTAAATATTGCCTAATTAAACCATTCATATTTTCGCATGTGCCTTTTTGCCAGGGTGAATGTGGGTCACAGAAATATACATCTATGCCTAAATCTTCTTCAAGTATTTTATGTTCTGCCATCTCGCGTCCACGGTCATAGGTCAACGTTTTACGCAGTTCTGCAGGTAAATATTTCAGAGCTTCAGTTAAAGCCTTGCGCACTGATTCTGCCTTTGCATCAGGTAATGTTGCCAAGATACAGAGCCGTGTATTTCGTTCAATAAGTGTTGCTATCGAACTTTTATTGTCTTTACCTTTAATTAAATCAGCTTCCCAATGACCCGGTATTTTTCTTTCTTGAACTTCGGCTGGGCGCTCATGAATAGTTTTAATATCCTGTAATATAGAATCTTTTTTAGGTTCACCGTTAGCTTTTCGCTTTTTATTTTCATGACGCAGACAGGATAATAAGTCTTTTTTCAACTCACCCTTTGGTAATGCTCGTATCGTTGAATAAATCGTTGTATGGCTTACATTCATTGTTTGATCCAAATCAGGAAATGTCTTTAAACGCTTTGCTATTTGCTGAGGAGACCATAAACAACGGATCGCTTCAACAATAAATTTCCAGAGGATTGAATCGATTTTGAGTTTTCTGTGACCACGTCTACGTCTAGCGAAGGTGTTATCAGAAGCATATTGAGCTTGATAAACGTCATTGATGCTATTTCTTTTAAGCTCACGATAGATCGTACTAGGATGTCTTTTAATGAGTTCAGCAAATTTTCTGGGTGAAAAGCCTTCTTTTCTTGACTCAAGCATTAATGCAGTACGATCTTCAAAGTTAAGATGATGGTATGACAATTTTATATACTCCATAAACCCTTTAAATTAATTAGGTGGTTTATGTCGCACTTCA
>NZ_VOYD01000086.1:0-1151 GCF_013420435.1 Acinetobacter sp. YH01008 | reverse complement strand
TTCACCTCACTGATTCTGGCTTTACTACAAAGCTCTGGTTATGCACCGAAAGTATCTGCTGAAGTTTTAGAGTCGATTAAAGGCTTAGGAATCAAATCTGATTTTGATGTATTTGTATCACTCAGCTGCCATAACTGTCCGGATGTGGTTCAAGCCTTAAACCTGATTGCAATTTACAACCCGGGCACAACAGCCACCATGATTGATGGGGCATTCTTCCAGGATGAAGTGGAAGAACGCAAAATCATGGCGGTGCCGATGGTGTTCCAGGACAACCAGCATATCGGTCAAGGTCGTATGACTTTGGAAGAAATCGTGGCAAAACTGGACACCAACTCTGCAGCAAAAGAGGCCGAAAAGCTCAATGCCAAAGACGCTTTTGATGTACTGGTGATTGGTGGTGGCCCTGCAGGGAATACCTCTGCGATCTATGCTGCACGTAAAGGCATTAAAACTGGAATCGTGGCTGAACGCATGGGCGGTCAGGTCATGGACACCATGGACATCGAAAACTATACCTCGATTCAAAAAACCCAAGGTCCCAAGTTTGCTGCTGAAATGGAAGCACATGTACGTGAATACGGTGTTGACATCATGAACCTGCAACGTGTATCCAACATCAAAGGTGCTTCTGAGACTGCAAATGGCTTGGTTGAAGTCACTTTAGAAAATGGTGCCAAACTGGAATCGAAAACCGTGATTCTGTCTACAGGTGCACGCTGGAGAGAAATGAACGTTCCGGGTGAGCAGGAATACAAAACCCGTGGTGTGGCCTACTGCCCACACTGTGATGGTCCTCTGTTTAAAGGCAAACGTGTTGCGGTAATCGGTGGGGGTAACTCTGGTGTTGAAGCTGCGATTGATCTTGCAGGGATTGTAGAGCATGTGACTTTGGTTGAGTTTGATAGCAAGCTTCGTGCGGATCAGGTATTGCAAGACAAATTAACAAGCTTGCCAAACACCACGGTGATTAAAAATGCCTTGTCGACTGAAGTGGTGGGTGACGGTTCACAAGTGACTGCACTGAAATACAAAGACCGTACAACTGACCAAGAGCACACTGTTGAATTGGCTGGTATCTTCGTACAGATTGGTTTGTTGCCGAATACCGATTTCTTAAAAGCAACAGCGGTTGAATTGTCAAATCGTGG
>NZ_VOYD01000085.1:0-1166 GCF_013420435.1 Acinetobacter sp. YH01008 | reverse complement strand
ATTATTAGCCCAAATAATAAATGAACCGGTATCACTACCAAGCCGAATACAACCATAAGGATCTACATGCAATTTCCCACCAGTAATGGTTACTCTTGAACCAGAATTAGCATGTTTAATAAAAATGATAGGTTTTACTGACTCTATGGAGTTAGATACGGGTTGGGACTTCGCTATACAACCAGTAAGCAATGTAATAATTATAAAAATTTGAGCTAAATTTTTTATTCTCATATTGAACTCTTTGAAGGCCATGCAATGCTTAGCTTCTTTTCAAACTTTCTTATCGTGCAACTAGCGTAAAGTAGCTCGATGCTTTGAAACATGGCTAAAGCCATATTTCAAAGCATCGAGCTAAAATTAGCCAAAAATCTCTGAATGGCTATCTAACTGGTGTAACTCTAAAATGTCATCCCCTACGAGCCTGTAAATCAAGACTAAATCAGGTTTAACGTGACAATCTCGACAATTCTTAAACTCAGCACCACCTTTTAATGGGTGATCTAGGTATTTTTCAGGCAATGGACTATTAGCAACTAAACAGTCCAGTACCTCAGCCCATTCAGCCGTAACTAAATCTAAGTAACGTCTTTTAATATTTCGTTTAAATGAGTTGGTTACGATGATCTTTCGTTTAGCCATGAGCTTCATCCGACATGGCTTTGATTGCTTCTTCTACTGTTTCGTACTCGGTGTACTCCCCATTTTCAATCTCTTTAAGAGATTGAAGCAACTTTGCTACTGCTGTTGGGGTCAGAGTTGGTTCTTTCGCATAGTCAAAAGCTAATGGAACAGTTCTTGTTTTCACCACCTGATTTAAAAAAAGTTTAAATGCTTGTGGCATTGTTAAACCATATTCTTCAAAAATATGATTTGCATTATCCCTCAAGTCTTCTTCTAAACGCATATTAAAATTGACTGCGGACATGGTTAATTCCTCTAAAAACCAATAATGTAAAGACAATATAAGGCATTATCTTTACATTTTCATTACTTTTGATGTAATAAATGGTTTCTAATCGCTAAATTTCGTATAATCGCCATTATGTTAAATAACTTTTAGAAGCTTTAGTACAAGCTTGACAGATTGTCTTATCATTATAAAATAACCTTATTCAAATCATCCTCCCAAGAGTAACGCCAATGAAGTAAGTCATTTTCTCATC
>NZ_VOYD01000084.1:0-1180 GCF_013420435.1 Acinetobacter sp. YH01008 | reverse complement strand
CTCTGTACACGACAAATTTCACAGAACCCTTATCCTATCAGGATTCTGCTTTCTTAAAATTGCCAAAATTTCCTTAAACTCTTCTTTTTTCCCAAAACCAATTAAACGCTGAATCGCCATTTGAACATAGTCTAAACCATAGCGAAATAAACTCATTGAGAGTCGTCCATGCTTCTTTATTTTTATCGCTTTTTTTTGATTATGTTGCCATTCACCCGTTAAGTAACACCAACAGAAGCTTATAGCTAACACCGCAATCAATTTTTTCACTCGTCTAGGGTCTGTCAAGCGCGTATTTTCAAGATTAAACCCGCGTCCTTTGAGACAACTGAATAAGGTTTCAATTTCCCAGCGTAATGCATAATCCTGAATAGCATTGGCATTAAACTGAGGAGAAACGACGAGTAAAAGCTCTCCATTTTCTAACTGTAGTGCACTTATATATAGTTTCACCCGACCAACCAAAATCCGTCGTTTACGACATTCAATTTGACCAACTTTAAGATGGCGAAATAAATCACTAATTTTATGATTCTTTCCTAAATGATTGGTGACAATGAAGTTTTTTTAACACGAATGCAGAAGTTGATGTCTTGTTCAATTAACCATGTAAACCACTGCTCACCGATAAACTCTCTGTCTGCGAACACATTCACAATACGGTCTTTACCAAAAATGGCTATAAAGCGTTGAATCAAAGCAATACGCTCTTTCGTATCTGAATTTCCACGTTTATTAAGCAATGTCCAAAGGATAGGTATCGCTATTCCACGATAAACGATTGCGAGCATCAGGATATTAATATTTCGTTTTCCCCATTTCCAATTGGTTCTATCTAAAGTCAGTTGCACTTGGTCGAATGAAAACATATTGAAAATCAACTGAGAAATTTGACGATAATCAAAATACTGACCTGCAAAGAAGCGCTGCATACGTCGATAAAATGATTGTGGTAAACACTTGATGGGCAAGGCTTTAGATGCAGAAGAAAGATTACATGTTTGCTTTAAAATAATCACAAGCATGATGAGCGCAAAGCACTTTAAATGTGACTTGTTCCATTTTAGAGATTTGTTTAAGATAAGATATAACTCATTGAGATGTGTCATAGTATTCGTCGTTAGAAAACAATTATTGTGACATTATTTCAATGAGTTATCTATTTTTGTCGTGTACAGAG
>NZ_VOYD01000083.1:0-1189 GCF_013420435.1 Acinetobacter sp. YH01008 | reverse complement strand
CTTGACTCAAGCATTAATGCAGTACGATCTTCAAAGTTAAGATGATGGTATGACAATTTTATATACTCCATAAACCCTTTAAATTAATTAGGTGGTTTATGTCGCACTTCAAGTTTTACTCTGCCTTCATTTTTTCATAATTTTAATTTTTATTTAAAAACAATGGTTTAAATTTTATTTGTCTTTTTAGATTTATTATTTTGGTTCCTTTTATCCAGATTGGCATAGCTCTTGCAAATTTTGAGCTTGAGTTTAATCAATGATCATAAAAACGTCTCAGACGATCTGGGGGAGCCACACAATGAAATTAACATTAAAAGTATTATCTCTTGCTTTATTGGGCGCTGTATCTTCTTTTACTTTTGCCGAAGAACCTGCTGCTGAACATACGGTATCTGGAAATATCAGCGTACTTTCAAGCTATGTATTACGTGGTAATACAACAGCAGTTGAGAATACAGGGGCGACTTTACAAGGTGGGTTGGATTATAACCACGCATCGGGTTTTTACGCAGGTTGGTGGACATCAACTTTAGGTACAGATTCTTATGGTACTACTAACCCAATGGAAAATAACTTTTACCTAGGTTACGGTGGTTCAATCAATGAAGACGTAGGCTTTACAGTAGGAACCACTTACTATTATTACTATGATGTAGACACAAGTATTTATGATGGTTTTGAGCTGCTATTAGGTCTGGATTATAAAGATGTAAGCCTGACTGCACAGACTTTATTGGAAGATACTGGTTGGGGTAATGCAGGTGATACATACTTAAAAGGGACATATAGCTATGCACTGCCAAAAGACTTTAGCCTAGATACAGCTTTGGGTTTATATATTTACGAAGAATCGGGTAAGTATATTGAAGACAGCAGTGAATCATTTGGCTTCCGCCATTTTGATATCGGTTTAAGTAAACCTCTAGCGGATACAGGTGTGACTGCAAGCATGAATTATATCTTGGGTGGTTATGACCGTGACGATAATAAATTTAAGAACAAGGTCGTATTTGGACTGGGTTATAGCTTCTAATTCTCTTTAGATAAAAAGGCGACCTTAGGTCACTGCTGTCCCATAGTTTGCTTTAAATAAAAAAAACCTGAGTCCTAACAGTTAAAATATGAGTGCAAACAAACACTTTAACGACCAGGATTCAGGTTTTGTCACATCAGAATACCGTATTTC
>NZ_VOYD01000082.1:0-1228 GCF_013420435.1 Acinetobacter sp. YH01008 | reverse complement strand
GTACCAGCGTACGGCCCACAGAATGATGTCACGCTGAAAATGCCGGCCTTTGAATGGGTTCATGTGCAGCTCCATCAGCAAAAGGGGATGATAAGTTTATCACCACCGACTATTTGCAACAGTGCCCCGTCCGGATACTGCCAGATATCGGCGTCCAGGGAGATGTCCTGAAGCGCGGTGTCCGGAATTTCAGGTTTGTGTCTCTACAAAGACTAACTATCAGAAAAACTCATCGAGCATCAAATGAAACTGCAATTTATTCATATCAGGATTATCAATACCATATTTTTGAAAAAGCCGTTTCTGTAATGAAGGAGAAAACTCACCGAGGCAGTTCCATAGGATGGCAAGATCCTGGTATCGGTCTGCGATTCCGACTCGTCCAACATCAATACAACCTATTAATTTCCCCTCGTCAAAAATAAGGTTATCAAGTGAGAAATCACCATGAGTGACGACTGAATCCGGTGAGAATGGCAAAAGCTTATGCATTTCTTTCCAGACTTGTTCAACAGGCCAGCCATTACGCTCGTCATCAAAATCACTAGCATCAACCAAACCGTTATTCATTCGTGATTGCGCCTGAGCGAGACGAAATACGCGATCGCTGTTAAAAGGACAATTACAAACAGGAATCGAATGCAACCGGCGCAGGAACACTGCCAGCGCATCAACAATATTTTCACCTGAATCAGGATATTCTTCTAATACCTGGAATGCTGTTTTCCCGGGGATCGCAGTGGTGAGTAACCATGCATCATCAGGAGTACGGATAAAATGCTTGATGGTCGGAAGAGGCATAAATGCCGTCAGCCAGTTTAGTCTGACCATCTCATCTGTAACATCATTGGCAACGCTACCTTTGCCATGTTTCAGAAACAACTCTGGCGCATTGGGCTTCCCATACAATCGATAGATTGTCGCACCTGATTGCCCGACATTATCGCGAGCCCATCTATACCCATATAAATCAGCATCCAGGTTGGAATTTAATCGCGGCCTCGAGCAAGACGTTTCCCGTTGAATATGGCTCATAACACCCCTTGTATTACTGTTTATGTAAGCAGACAGTTTTATTGTTCATGATGATATATTTTTATCGGCACTGTTGCAAATAGTCGGTGGTGATAAACTTATCATCCCCTTTTGCTGATGGAGCTGCACATGAACCCATTCAAAGGCCGGCATTTTCAGCGTGACATCATTCTGTGGGCCGTACGCTGGTACT
>NZ_VOYD01000007.1:0-119998 GCF_013420435.1 Acinetobacter sp. YH01008 | reverse complement strand
CACAAACCTCATAAAGTTCTGAATCCTCATGATGATCAACAACTTCAAGGAAAATTAGTTCACTAATATTTTCTGCAAATTTTTTGTATTTTTCAGGCACTTCTAGTTGATATAGCTCTACTAAATCATCTAGTTTTTTAGCGCAAGCATCACCAAAAATCTCTAATAATTTTTCCTCATATTCTTGACAGCGCATACCTTGTCCTGAAACGTGAGTACATTCAGAAAAGCCTGTATTTGCATTAATAAAATCAGCATAGGTGGGGCATTTATCGGAGAGTGATTGATTCGTTTTTTCAGGGTACGAAGAACAATCATAGCCTAAATCTACAATATCGGTTTCATAGAAATCATTCTTTGACCACTCACCATAGACCCATGATGCAAATTCCTTAATAAACCCATCTTTATTTTCAGGGGATACAAAATAAGCAAGGTCTTGCTCTACTTTCTTTAAGCTTTCAGTCAAGTATTTCATTGCAAGTTTTTTTAAAATTTAATACCTAAATTGTATATGTTTGACTATATTTGTCAATATAATTATTTGCTATCAATCACTCTTCTTAAAAAAAACCCAATTTCCGTCTGCTGGCCTTTGGTCTGGCCTTTGCCGCGGGCGCCATGATCTATGTTTCTTTAACCGAAATTCTGAATAAATCGATTGCCTCCTTTAGTCTGGCTTTTGATGAAAAAACCGGTTTTGCCTTTGGCACCTTTGCATTTTTGTTGGGCGTGATTCTGGTGTTATTGCTGGATCATTTTGTGCCAAATCCGCATGAAACTGTTGAAACGCATGCCAGTGAGGGCGTCAGTTCACCGCAACTATTGCGTACCGGCATGCTGACTTTATTCGCCATTAGCGCACATAACCTGCCAGAAGGTCTGGCGACCTTTTTTGCCACGCTGGAAAGTCCTGCCTTGGGTGCGCCTTTGGCGGTGGCAATTGCGATTCATAATATCCCGGAAGGTGTGGCAATTGCCTTGCCAGTGTATATGGCGACCGGACGCAAAGATTATGCGCTCTGGGCCAGTCTGGTGTCGGGACTGGCTGAACCTTTGGGTGCCGCCTTGGGCTATTTTATTCTGGCGCCTTATATGAGCGATACGGTATATGGTCTGGTGTTTGGCCTGATTGGCGGGGTGATGGTCTATCTGGCACTGGATGAGTTATTGCCGACGGCAAAACGTTATGCCGAAGGACATGAAACCGTCTATGGACTGGTGAGTGGCATGGCTGCACTGGCAACCAGTCTGGTGATCTTTAAGTTTATTCAGTAAGTCCTGTTACAAGTCGGCCATGCAATAAAGCATGCAATAAAAAAGGCAGCCGAAGCTACCTTTTCCGACTTTAAAAATGATGATTTATGCGATCTTTTCAATACGACAATAGAAGAAGCCATCGCCTTGATCTGCTTTCGGCAACAACTGACGACCATGTATCTGTTCGATGCCCCAATCGGCTTCGATCTTGATTTCCTTGGCATCGGCATGCTGGGCAAAAAACTCGACCATCTGCTGTTCATTTTCCGCTTTCAGAATCGAACAGGTAATGTAGAGCAAGGTGCCGCCGACTTTTAACTGCTGCCACATATTTTCCAGAATCTGCTTTTGCAGCGCGACGGTTTGCGGAATATCTGTAGAATGACGCAGCAAACGGATATCCGGATGGCGACGGATCACACCGATGGCAGAACATGGTGCATCCAGCACAATACAGTCGACCGGTTCAGACGCTGTCCAGCTAATGGCATCGGCTGCAATAATTTCAACTTCGGCATAATCGGTTAACAGTAAGCGTTCCAGATTTTCTGCCACACGAACCAAACGTTTCGCGTCCTGATCAATTGCATAAAGTTTTTTCGGACTATACTTTTCCAGAATGTGTGCAGTCTTACCACCCGGTGCAGCGCAGGCATCTACTACAACTTTTCCTTCCAGATCAGGTGTTAAGGTTGCACATAGCTGGGCGTGTTCATCCTGAACCGAGAAGCCGCCGGCTTCATAGCCCGGCAGGTTTGGAATATGCACATTCTGTTCCAGTACAATCCCGACTTCAGACAGGCTGCAAGCACGTGCTTCATAGCCTTCTTCTTCCAGAATTTCCAGATATTCATCACGGCTAACCTGATTGACATTAACACGCAAGGTCAGCGGTGCAATCTGTTTTAACTCGTGCGACAGTTCAGCCAGCTGTTCCGGCCAGTCTTTCTTTAAACGTTTGAATAACCAGCTTGGCAGGCCATGTGCCTGATTTAACGCCAGATCAAATTCTTCTGTTTCACGTGAAACACGACGTAACACCGCATTGACCAGACCACTTAAAGGTTCAAAGCCCAGCTGTTTGGCGGCAGTCACGGTTTCTGAAATGGCGGCATGTGCCGGAATGCGGGTACATAGAATCTGATATAAACCCAAATATAAGCAGCTTTCTAGGGCCTGGTTATCAAGGGGTTTAGTTAATAACGGCAGGGTAATGGCTTTCAGGCCATGCCACTGACGTAAACAGCCCAAGGTTAACTCGTGATATAAACCACGGTCACGTTCAGACACGATATTGATATGTTGATTGAGTACTGAAGCAAGTGATTGGCCATTTTGTACAGCCAAGAGTGTTTTGACAACTTGCGCGCGCAAATTCAAGTTTTTAGCTGATGATTGAATTTGGCTCATGCGAATTTATATCCTACCGATAGTTTTTGAGTTTGATTAATTTGAACAGCATTCAGGGCTTTGCCACCTGGCCATTGCAGATTGGTGATGCAAATGGCGTTCTGATCACCACACATCACATGTACGCCGTCTTTATCTAGGGCAATCACTTCACCAGGCAGAGCAGTGCTTGCGTTGTGCGTAGAAAGTGATGAGTTCCAGATGCGTAAATTGTTGCTGTCATCCAGCGGGGTAAAGGCTACTGGCCAAGGATTAAAAGCGCGGATATTACGGTCAATCTCTGCCGCAGCTTGTGTCCAGTCAATTTGCGCTTCTGCTTTAGACAGTTTATGTGCATAGACCGTCAGGCTGTCATCTTGCACTTCACGCTGTGCTAAATAGTGCTGCAAGGTCTGTTCCGATTCTAAAACCTTTAGCGTCGCTTCAGCGCCCTGTAGCGCCAGTTTGTCATGCAGACTGGCAGAGGTATCTTCGGCGGTAATTGGACAGATGGTTTTGTACATCATGTCCCCGGTATCCAGACCAGCCGCCATTTTCATAATGGTCACACCGGTCTCGGCATCGCCAGTGGCAATCGCGCGCTGAATCGGGGCTGCACCGCGCCAGCGTGGCAACAGGGAACCATGAATATTCAGGCAACCATATTTTGGTGTATCCAGAACCACTTGTGGCAGGATCAGGCCATAGGCCGCCACCACCATCACATCTGCATTTAAGGCTTTGAGTTCTGCTTGCGCTGCCAGACCTTCTTCAGTCGAAGATTTGAAATGAAGCGGTTGGTAGACTGGAATATTGTGTTCAAGCGCCAACTGCTTGACCGCAGATGCCGTGAGTTTTTGTCCGCGTCCGGCCTTGCGGTCAGGCTGGGTATACACCGCCACAATTTCATGCTCGGTTTTGAGCAGCGCAGCCAATGCAGTCGCTGCAAATTCTGGTGTGCCTGCAAATATGATCTTCACACATGAAATTCCAAATAAACTTAAAGCGTATTATAAGCCAAAAGCCAAATTTCAGCCTAATCGTTGCAAAAACTTATTGGATAAGACCGGTGAGTGCTTGAATTTCAGTAGAATTTTTATATAAAAAAAACTCATGCAAATTGTAAAAATTATTCATGAAAGTTTTGTATTGTCCTGATGATGATGACGGTATAGTAGATTTCATCAAGAAATTTTTATCGTCAGATCATTACGACCTCTCTATAGACATTTTTGCCTGCATCTACAACCAAAGGGTCATCTTGTAAAACAAGGGCTTGTAGTATGATAGGTGTAAAATTTAACTGATTTAAGCTTATTGTCAGTATGATTTAGCCAGAGTGGATCTGTCCGGTTCATTTCAAGCTCAAACTTTGTTGGAAATATAAAATGCCTGACTATCGTTCAAAAACATCGACACACGGAAGAAATATGGCTGGCGCACGCGGTTTATGGCGTGCTACCGGAATGAAAGATGAAGATTTCGGTAAGCCGATTATTGCGGTGGTGAACTCGTTCACCCAGTTTGTACCGGGTCATGTGCATCTCAAAGACCTGGGTCAACTGGTGGCACGTCAAATTGAAGCGTCAGGCGGTGTGGCAAAAGAATTCAATACCATTGCAGTCGATGACGGCATCGCGATGGGTCATGACGGCATGCTGTATTCATTGCCTTCGCGTGACCTGATTGCAGACTCGGTCGAGTACATGGTCAATGCGCATTGCGCCGATGCCATGGTGTGTATCTCAAACTGTGACAAAATTACCCCGGGCATGTTGATGGCTGCGATGCGTCTGAACATTCCCGTGGTATTTGTCTCTGGTGGCCCGATGGAAGCGGGTAAAGTCCAAATCCGTGGTAATGAACAGGCGATTGACCTTGTTGATGCGATGATCGTGGCTGCAGATGACAACTATACTGACGAAGAAGTCAAAGCCTATGAACGTTCTGCATGTCCAACCTGTGGTTCATGTTCAGGAATGTTCACGGCGAATTCCATGAACTGCTTAACCGAAGCGCTTGGTTTATCTTTACCGGGTAATGGCTCTACGCTGGCAACGCATGCCAACCGTAAAAAATTATTCGAGCGTGCAGGCCAGTTGATTGTGGAAATCACCAAGCGTCATTATGAGCAAAATGATTACAGCGTGTTGCCACGTAATGTTGCGACCAAAGCATCGTATGAAAATGCCATGACTTTGGACATCGCGATGGGTGGTTCAACCAACACCGTTCTTCACTTGTTGGCAGCTGCTCACGAAGCAGAAGTAGACTTCACCATGGACGATATCGACCGTTTATCTCGTAAAGTGCCTGTACTGTGTAAAGTGGCACCTGCGGTTAAAAACGTTCATATGGAAGATATTCACCGTGCCGGCGGCATTATGTCGATCCTCGGTGAACTAGACCGTGGTGGTTTACTGGATACTTCTGTACCTACTGTACATGAAGCGACCTTAAAAGATGCCTTAGACAAGTGGGACATCATCCGTACTGAAGATGAAGAGGTGTATAACTTCTTCAAATCGGCACCGGGCGGTGTACCAACCCAAACAGCGTTCTCACAAGATCGTTATTACACCCGTCTAGATGGCGACCGTGAAAATGGTGTAATACGTAATGTTGAACATGCCTTCTCGCAAGACGGCGGTTTGGCAGTGCTTTACGGCAACATTGCACTGGATGGTTGTATCGTCAAAACTGCGGGTGTAGATGACTCTATCTTGAAATTCAACGGCACAGCACGTGTATTTGAAAGCCAGGATGATGCAGTTGAAGCCATTCTTGGTGGGAAAATCGTGGCAGGTGATGTGGTGCTGATCCGTTATGAAGGTCCACAGGGTGGTCCAGGCATGCAAGAAATGTTGTACCCAACCAGCTACTTAAAATCGAAAGGTTTAGGTAAAGACTGTGCACTTGTCACTGATGGCCGTTTCTCTGGTGGTTCTTCAGGTCTTTCCATTGGTCACGTTTCCCCAGAAGCAGCTGAAGGCGGCACAATTGCCCTGGTTGAAGATGGCGACCGTATCGAAATTGATATTCCAAACCGTAGCATTCATTTAGCCGTTGCTGAAGATGTATTGGCAGCACGCCGTGAAGTACAAGAAGCCAAAGGTTGGAAGCCTGCAAAGGAACGTCCACGTAAAGTATCTAAAGCGCTGAAAGCCTATGCAATGCATGCCACCAGTGCGGCGAAAGGTGCGGTACGTGATATCTAAGCTGTAATTTTACAGATTTAAATAGCACTCCAGATGGGGTGCTTTTTTTATACAAGAAACTATCTTAAAATGAAAGAGGACTCCACCCGACAGTCAGGGTGGAGGTGAATTTCGTAAGTTTTTTAATTTAGCTTTAATTCGTTTTTATGTTAAAATAAAAGAAATATAACATTGTATTTAAATAAGTTTTAAAAAAAATGAAAATCAACAAGGCGTATAAATTTAGGCTTGAGCCTAATGAAGAGCAAGAGGTTATTTTAAACAATCTTGTTGGTTCTGCGCGTTTTGTTTGGAATCAAATTTTAGTTGTGTCATTTGAAATGTTTGCAAAGAATGAATTTATCAATGCAACCAATTTGGTGAATAAAATCACCAGTCTTAAAAAGAATCCTGAATATGCTTTTTTAGCAAATCATTCTAATGCTGTTTCCCTACAGCAAAAAATTCGTGATCTGGCTTCGGCTTGGACAAGGTTTTTCAATGCAAAAGAACATGCAAGATTAAAAGAAAATAAGCGTAAACCACGCAAGCCCAAATTCCTCAAACTCACTGATGGTTCTGAAATCCAGTTACGCCCACTGATGCCTAGATTTAAGAAAAAATCAGATGGTTACGATTCAATTAGATTGGTGCAATTTGATAAATATTGTCGAATTGAGGGTAATCGAGTTAAGCTGCCAAATGGCATAGGATTTGTGAAATTTAGAAAATCACAAGATATTCTAGGCACAATTAAGAATGTGACAATCAGTAAGAGATCAGGTCATTGGTATATTTCATTTGGCAGTGAAAAAGAGTTATTGGAAAATCCAGTACATCCATCCAAAACCGCAGTTGGTGTTGATTTAGGTGTCAAGAAATTAGTCACAACATCTGAGGGTGAGGTATTTAACCCAAAGAACAGTTTTAAAACCAACCAAATTAAATTAGCTAAACTTCAACGTAAGTTGAGCAAAAAATTGAAGTTTAGTGAAAATTGGAAAAAGTTGAACACCACAATTAACAAGCTACATTATCATATTGCTAATATTCGGCATGACTACCTACATAAAGTCACGACAACTCTCAGCAAAAACCACGCAATGATCGTAGTTGAGGACTTAAAAGTAGCCAATATGTCGAAGTCAGCAAGTGGCACAATCGAGAAAAAAGGAAAGAATGTCAAAGCCAAGTCGGGCTTAAACAAGGCAATCCTAGATCAAGGTTGGTCAATGCTTGTTGATATATTGGAGTACAAACAACAATGGCGAGGTGGTTTACTCGTTAAGATTGACCCGAAATACACAAGTCAAACGTGTAGCTCCTGCGGTCATGTTGCAAAAGAAAATAGGCTTACTCAGGCACATTTTGAATGTGTTGCGTGTGGCTTTAGCGAGAATGCGGATATTAACGCTTCTCGTAATATTTTGGCGGTGGGACACACCGTTTTGTCTGTGGAGGGTGGATGCGGTAAAGGTCGCCCGATGAAGCAGAAAGCAAGCGAAATCCGTGAGGAAGTCACCTAAGAGCTGATGCTTTTAGAATCCCCCACTTGAATAAAGTGAAAGTGGTGGGAGTATGTCAAACAATGATCTTAAAATAAATTGTCCAAGACCGACGCTTAAAATCGGTCATCGCCCAGGAAGAGAATAATGAGTAAAGATAATATCCGCGAGCATTCTGCCCCCGTTTATGAAGGTATTGAAAATGCACCGGCGCGTTCCATGATGCGTGCCACCGGTTTTCAGGATGCCGATTTTAACCGGCCATTTATCGGCATTGCTTCGACCTGGGCCAATGTCACGCCTTGTAATATGCATATTGATGGTCTGGCCAGAACCGTAGAGCAGGGCGTGAGTGCGGCGGGTGGCAAGGGCATTATCTTTAATACCATTACCATTTCAGATGGCATTTCCAATGGCACCGAAGGCATGAAATATTCCCTGCTGTCACGGGAAGTGATCGCAGATTCGATTGAAACCGTGGTCGGCTGTCAGGCTTATGATGGTGTGATTGCCATTGGTGGCTGTGACAAAAACATGCCCGGTTGCATCATGGGATTGGCGCGCCTCAACCGTCCGGGGCTGTTTATTTATGGTGGAACCATTAAACCGGGCGAAGGCCATACCGACATGATTTCGGTGTTTGAAGCGGTGGGTCAATATGCCAAAGGTGAAATCAACGCGATTCAGGTCAAGCATATTGAAGAGGTTTCCTTGCCAGGTCCGGGTTCGTGTGGCGGTATGTACACGGCCAACTCGATGGCCTCTGCGATTGAAGCTTTAGGCATGAGCCTGCCGGGTTCTTCGGCACAGGAAGCGGTATCGGAAGACAAGCAAATTGACTGTGCCCGGGCCGGTGAAGCGGTGATGAACCTGTTGCGACTGGATATTAAGCCGCGCGACATCATGACCAAAGCCGCCTTTGAAAACTCGATTAAAGTCTTGATTGTGCTGGGTGGTTCGACCAATGGTGTACTGCATCTTTTAGCCATGGCACATACCGCAGGAGTGGAATTGAGTCTGGATGATTTCGTGCGGATTGGTAAAGATATTCCGGTGGTGGCCGACGTGCGTCCATCAGGTAAATATCTGATGTCAGAACTGATTGCGATTGGCGGCATTCAACCACTGATGAAGCGCATGCTGGATGCCGGCATGCTGGATGGCTCATGTCTGACGGTCACAGGTAAGACGCTGGCAGAAAATCTGGCCGATGTGCAGGACTATCCGGAAGGCCAGCAGATTATTCTGCCTTTTGATGCGCCAGTGAAAAAAGACTCACATCTGGTGATTCTAAAAGGCAATCTGTCACCGAAGGGCGCGGTCGCCAAAATTACCGGTAAGGAAGGACTGCATTTTGCTGGCCCGGCTCGCGTGTTTGAAGGTGAGCAGGGTGCCATGCGCGGTATTCTGGATGGCGAAGTCCAGCCGGGTGAAGTGGTGGTGATTCGTGGCGTTGGTCCCAAAGGTGGCCCGGGAATGCCAGAAATGCTGAAACCGACCTCTGCGATTATCGGGAAGGGCTTAGGCGCTTCAGTTGCCCTGATTACCGATGGACGCTTCTCGGGTGGCAGTCACGGTTTTGTGATTGGTCATGTCACCCCCGAAGCTTATGATGGCGGCCCGATTGGTCTGGTACAAAATGGCGACCAGATTTCAATTAATGCGGAAACCCGGGAAATGACCTGGCATGTGGATGAGCCGGAGATTGCAGCACGTCAAGCAGCCTGGATCAAACCAAAACCGAACTATACCCATGGAGCACTGGCCAAATTCGCCAAACTGACCTCAGGTGCAGAAACCGGGGCGGTCACTGACTTGAATCTTGACCTCTAATCCATTGTTAAACATTGAACATTTGTTTATCTTAATCGGGCGTAAGACCCTCACCGACAGTCAGGTGGGGGATACAAGCGAGTGGCGATAGCCATATTAAAGATAATGTTTTCTTGGTTTTATTGCTTATTTTTGCTATAATTCAAACACTACAATTCTTTTATAAACAATGATTTAATGAAGATTTTACAACACTACAAGTTTAGGCTTCTGCCTAACCAAGAACAGGAAATATTGCTTAATCAAGCAATAGGTTCTGCTCGTTTTGTGTGGAATCAAATTCTCGCTAAATCATTTGAAATGTTTGCTAAAGATGAATATATTCGTTACGAAAGCATTGAAAAAAAATTAGTACCCCTTAAAAAAACACCTGAATTTTCTTTTCTTGGTCAAACATATTCAGCTTGCTTACAGCAAAAAATACGTGATCTTGCTCAAGCATGGGGTAAGTTTTACAACAAAAAAGAACAAGCTCGTTTAAAGCAAAACAAGCGGAAACCACCATCAGCCAATTTTTTTAAATTGGCTGATGGTGGTGAGATTCAGCTTAGACCACTCATGCCAAGATTCAAGAAGAAATCAGATGGTGAGCAATCTTTTAGACTTCCATTTGCAGATTGTGAGGTTATTGGTGATCGAGTTTCTTTGCCTAAAAAAACAGGTTGGATAAGATTTAAAAAATCACAAGAAATTGTTGGTAAAATCACAAGTATTACAATTAAGAAAATTTGTGGGCTTTGGTATGTTTCATTTTGTACTAACCGTGAAATCGAACAACCAATTCATCCATCAAAATCTGCAATTGGTGTTGATCTTGGCATTAAGAAATTAATTACAATATCAACAGGTCAGGTATTTGACCCAATCAATAGTTTTAAAGCCAATCAAGTAAAGTTGGCTAGGCTTCAACGTAAGTTGAGAAAGAAAACCGAATTTAGTCAAAATTGGAAAAAACTTAATTTAAAGATCAATAAATTACATCATCATATTGCCAATATTCGGCATGACTACTTGCACAAAGTCACGACAACTCTCAGCAAAAACCACGCAATGATCGTAGTTGAGGACTTAAAAGTAGCCAATATGTCGAAGTCAGCCAAAGGCTCAATCGAAGAAAAAGGAAAGAATGTTAAAGCTAAATCAGGCTTGAACAAATCAATCCTAGATCAAGGTTGGTCAATGCTTGTTAATATGTTGGTGTACAAACAGCAATGGCGAGGTGGTTTACTCGTTAAAGTTGACCCTAAATATACAAGTCAGACTTGTAGTTCATGTGGTCACGTTGCAAAAGAAAATAGGCTCACTCAGGCTAAGTTTGAGTGTGTTAGTTGTGGTTTTAGCGAGAATGCAGATATTAATGCTTCTCGCAACATTTTAGCGGTGGGACACACCGTTTTGTCTGTCGAGGGAAGATGCGGTAAAGATCGCCCTGTGAAGCAGAAAGCAAGTGAAATCCGTGAGGAAGTCACCTAAGAGCTTTTGCTTTTAGAATCCCCCACTTGAGCTAGTCGAAAGTGGGGGGAGTATGTCAAGACTTGATATAAGTTTTTACACCATGCAGGGCTTTGGCTCTGCGATCTTAAAAATAGATTATTCTGTACAGATTCAATTTTTTGAACTGCACACCGTCATCTTTGTCGAGGCCGAACTCATGTCCCTGTTACGCCGTTGGTTTGATCCAATCCGATCGAGTTGGTTTTACCAGAAACCAATCCGTCAAACGGTGTTATCTATTCAAGATGGGCTGAGTATCCATTTAAGACTGGATGATGTGTACAGCTATCTGGCGGTACAGCAGCTGCCCCAGCTCGAAGAAATTTTAAGTCCGCAGCTCAAGCCGCTGAAAGTAATTATTTCCAGTTCGCATGCAGCCCCCCCAAATCAGATGTCTTTTGATGAATGGCAGCACTACACCCTAAATGATGCCAAGATTCTGTCGAAACAGCATCGTTTTAGTTTTCATGACACGCCAGAATTGCCCAGCGCTGAAGCCTTGCAACAGGCGGAACTGATTTTACGGCATACCCCGCTGCGCGGGCAGGATTTTCTGTATTTGCTGGAAGATGTGTTTCATATGTTGTGGCAAAAACAGACCGGAAAATTACGAACCCTTTATGCCATGGCCAGTCGTCATCATCAGCCACAGGACTTTCCCGAACGTATTTTTGACCAGACCCCGATTCTGGCCAGCTATTTTAATTTAGGCGGACGCCAGTATCAGGCAGTCGATGACCTGTTGCGTCTGACCCGGCGTCTGGAGCAGCAAAAACTGCTGACCGGTAATCCGATTTTTATGATCGATCACATTGAATGGCGTGAGCATCTGATCAGTGATGCCGAAGAGCTGAACGAGATCCAGTCGATGGACCCGGAACTGGATTTATATATTGCGCTGGAAGATCCGATTTCCTGGTTGTTGCTGGCCTATATCAAAGAAGAACTGGCGGATTATTATAATATCCAGCTGAAAGTCTATCCTTTGTCTTACCGTGGCCGGGATGAGTTTGACTGGAGTCTGGCCACGCGTTTGTCGAAACGGACTGAGGTCGAATTTACCCCGTTCTGCCGGCCGACCGAGCAGGCAATCGTGCCAATTGCACAGTTATTTTATAGCTGTCCCGAGGAGCAGCGGATTGAGGCGATGTACCAGATCTTGCAGGCCGTCTGGACCCGTGGTGAAGACCTGTCTTATGCACCCCATTTCAAACTTTTGCAGCAACAGTTAAATATTGTAGATCTGACCCAGGACGATATTCTGGTGAAGCTGCAGGACAATGATATGCTCTGTGAAATGAAGTCGCAGCCGAACTTTCCGGTACTGGAACTGCGGATAGATGATCAAAGTTATACATTTAATAGCTTATATCGGGTCTGGATGATTGAAAGTATTTTCAGTAATGTGTTAGAAGAAAAGTATAAGAGTAATAATCAAACTGAAAGTGAACTGAAAAAACATGGAAAAGATCAAAGCTGAATCACTAGAATATGCACGTCAACAGATCGATGCCATTGATACAGCTTTAGTTGAGCTGATCGCTGCGCGTCAATTTTATGTTGATCAAACCACCCGTTTCAAAAAAACCGAAACCGATTTGCAGTCACCAGAACGTATGGAACAGATTGTAGAAAATGTTAGGGCATTGGCGCAAAAGCAGGGCCTCGATCAGGAGTTTATTGAACATCTATACCGTGAAATGTTCCAATACTTTATTCAACGTGAACTGAAAGAGTTTCGTCCTTAAACGGGCTCATTTCAGTTCAACTACGCCGGACGATCTTCAAGCTATGCAGGAGATCTTGCTGTAGCCATGGTGATTTTTAAGCACAACATCGCCTTTTTGCAAAAATAATTTATCCATAAAAAGCCCATTCAGCCAAGTGCCTAAAGCCTTGCCTGGACGGGCTTTGCACGGTTTTATAGAAATTATGGTAAAAAAAAGAAATTGATTTTATTAAATATTTTTACAATGTAAGTTTGATTTAATTTAAAAAGTATATATATTGTATATACATCTTTTGCAAAGTAGTCTTTATTTTGGAGAGATAAGCAATGAGCGAGCAAATCAAAAAAATAAAGACAGGCAAGAAAGATGGACAACTTTTAATTCGTATTCAGAGTACGGAGCGTGATGAATTTATTCGTCTCTGCGAAGAACTGGATACTAGTGCTGCTCGTGAATTAAGAAAATTTATTCGTGGTTTTGTGAAACAACACAAGCCTAACGAATAGCCTTACTAGGGAGTAATACCATGGCTAAGCAAGTTAAATCTTTAAAGCAAGAAATCAAAGCACGTTTGAAAAAGATTTCAAAACATAAAGGCAAATTGAAGCAACTGAAGCAAGCGCTTAAAAAACAGAAATAAGCCAACGTGAATCAATTGCCAGTCACTTAAAACAGTTCATTCTAGACAGACTGTTTTAGGCTACAAAAAAGACCGAACATATATGTTCGGTCTTTTTGCTTGCAACAGGCTGTGCCCAGTCATCGCTGAATTTTATTTTTTATCGACCAGACTGAAGAACCAGTTTAAGAACAGGGCTGCAAACGTTGCCGTACCAATACCACCCAGATTGAAGCTACCAAAAGTCAGGGCAAAATCACCCGTACCTAAAATAATGGTCACCGCAGCCACCATCAGGTTCTTGTTCTGCGAAAAATCGACCTTGTTCTCAATCCAGATTTTGGCACCAGCAATAGTAATCAAACCAAAGACTATAATCGAAGCACCGGTCAGAATCGCCGTAGGAATAGTATGAATCACCGCACCAAACTTAGGCGATAAACCCAGGAACACAGCAAAGACACCCGCGACTGCAAAGATGATGGTCGAGTAAACCCGTGTCACGGCCATTACACCAATGTTTTCACCATAGGTGGTCATACCCGGCGCACCCACACCACCGGCTAAAGTGGTTGCAATACCATCTGCTACAAAGGCTTTACCAATATGCGGATCTAGGTTTTCACCGGTCATCGCGCCTACGGCTTTAATATGGCCCAGATTTTCAGCCACCAGAATCAAGGCAATTGGCGCAATGATCAACATCGCATTCAATTCAAAGGTCGGTGCATGGAAAGTCGGTAACCCAAACCAGGCCGCTTGCTGAATGGGAAGGAAGTTGATTGCAGTACCATAACCCATGATATTGCTGAGCATGAAATAGATCAGATAGGCCAGTAACAGACCGACCAATAATAGCAGGCGTTGCAGCAGGCCTTTGGTAAAGACGGCAATCGAGCCCATGCACATCACGGTAACGAGAGACATCCACATATTAAAGGTGTTGCCCATGACGCTTTTAACCGTGACTGGAGCAAGGTTCAGGCCAATGATCATCACCACGGCACCGGTCACTACCGGTGGCATCAGCTTTTCGATCCAGCGGGTGCCCGTCGCCATGACCAGAAAGCCCATCAGCGCATAGAAGATGCCACATGCGATAATCCCGCCTGCTGCAACGCCAATATTCGGATTCAGTCCGCCACCACCCGCATAACCAGTTGCTGCGATGACCACACCAATAAAGGCAAAGCTTGAACCTAGATAACTTGGAACCCGGCCACCGGTGATTAAAAAGAACAGAATAGTACAGATCCCTGACATTAAAATCGCCAGGTTAGGATCAAAGCCCATTAAAAAAGGTGCCAGTACAGTCGCGCCAAACATGGCAAAGGCATGCTGTACACCCAAAACTACCGTTTGTGCGGGTGGCAAATACTCTGCGGTACCTACTGGTCGTGCATCGATACTGCCCTCATAAGGGCGCCATTTGGGAAACCAACTGGACATAAAATGAGCACTCAAAAGATAAATTGTGCACATCATACTCCGGTTTTTTGGAAGTTTTAATCACTCCTTTCAACTTTTTGTTCAAGTTAATTCATTGACTTTTATTTATTTTTTATCAATTGGTAAATATTTTTAATATAAAAGTAGCGTTAAATCAGTGGATTAATCATATAGCTATGCTTAAAATTCACTCATAAAGATTTGTTATTTTAGTTATAAAAAATACGATGCAGTGAGTGGTTTTGGCCAATTCATGTACAAAAAAAGCACATCACCAGGATGTGCTTTGAATGCGAGGGCGAAAAATCAGCCGGTATTACGTAAACCGGCTGCAATGCCGGCAATGCTGACCATTAAGGCATGATCGACCGGGGTATTTTCAGCTTGCTGCTGTTGCAGATAGAGACGGCGACGTTTCATCAGCTCGGCTTGCAGCAAATGTAGTGGCAACAAATACGGTTTACGGACTTTCATGGATTGATCCAGGACGCCGTTGCTGCTGAGCAATTTGGATTCACCCTTTAACGTCAGTAAGGTCTGTACAGCATCTTGCAAACGCTGGCGCAGCTCTGTGCCGAGTACTTTGAGATCTTCATCTTGGGTCAGATGTGATTCATAGTACAAGGCCACATGTGCATCGGCTTTGGATAGCACCATTTCCAGCATATCAATCAGGGTCTGAAAATATGGCCACTCTGCCAGCATCTCATCGAGTACCGCCCGTTGCCCCTGATCCAGTACTTTATTCAGCGCGGCACCGGTACCCAGCCAGGCAGGTAACATCAGACGAATCTGGGTCCAGGCAAATACCCACGGAATCGCACGCAAGGACTCAATCCCGCCACTGACTTTACGTTTCGCCGGCCGTGACCCCAGCGGCAGCATTTGCAGTTCAAGTTCAGGAGTGACAGTGCGCAGGTATTTGACAAAATGCGGGTTTTCCCGCACGGTCTGGCGATAGACCTGAACCGAGAGTTCGGTCATTTGATGCATCAAGTCGCGCCATTCCTGTTTCGGCTCGGGTGGCGGGAGCAAGGTCGCTTCTAAGGTCGCAGCGGTATAAATTTCCAGATTCTGCAGGGCAATCTCTTCCAGTCCGAATTTAAAGCGGATCATTTCGCCCTGTTCAGTCACCCGAATCGTGCCTGAAATCGACCCCGGTGGCTGTGAGAACAAGGCTTGCTGGGTTGGCGCACCGCCACGGCTGATCGAACCGCCCCGGCCATGGAACAGGGTCAGCTGAACGCCATGTTGCTGGGCAATCGTCGTCAGTTCTTCCTGGGCACGGTACTGCGCCCAGTTGGCCGACATAAAACCGGCGTCCTTGGCTGAATCCGAATAGCCAATCATCACTTCATGCTTGCCCTGAATATGCTGTTTATACCAATGCATATTGAACAGGGTCGACATGGTCTCGGCTGCGCCGTCCAGATCTTTGAGGGTTTCAAACAGCGGTACCACTCGTAATGCGTGCTTGATACCCGCTTCTTTTTGTAGAAGCAATACCGCCAGCACATCACTTGGATATTCCGCCATGGAAATAATATAGGCACCCAGAGACTCACTTGGCTGTTCTGCCAGGGTGCGCATGGTGGCAAAGACTTCCTGTACATCCGGGTGCTGAATCAGACTGCCGGCTGGTTCATTCAGATGTTTTGGGAGCAAGGGACGTTTGCTTTGCAATTCTTGCAGTAAAAAGTTTTGACGTGCCTGTTCGGTCCAGGTTTCAAAATTTCCCAGCCCTAAATATTCGGTAATCGCCGAGATCGCCTGACGGTGACGTCCTGATTCCTGACGAATATCCAGTTTCAGTAACTCAATTCCAAAGCTGTTGACCCGGTAAATAAAGTCCAGCAGGCTGCCATTGGCAATTTCGGCCAGATTGCAGTGCATTAAGGAGCGATAGCAGGTCAATAGTGGCTGTAATAGCTCATCTTTACTTTTAATGACTAAACTATCATCGGCATCATTGCCCTTTAATTTTTCTGCCAGCCAGTGTCGGGTCGCTTTCAGGCGGCTACGGGTGTCACGTAAATATTCACGGTAGGGTTCCGGATGATCCAGACCCAATGCCTCGGAGATTTCCGTACTACATTGCTGAATGGAGAGTTCCCAGCGCAGGTTCTCAATATCGCGTAAATACAGATCGGCAGCTTTCCAGCGTGACAGCCATAACACTTCTTGCGTCACATTATGGGTAACATTCGGGTTGCCATCGCGGTCACCGCCCATCCAGGAAGCAAAACGTACCGGTGCAATATCTAAGGGCAAGTTCTGGCCGCATTGTTGTTCGACCATGCCATTTAATTCCCGGATAAATTTCGGAACCGCATTCCACAAGGTCTGTTCAATGGTAGTAAAGCCCCATTTGGCTTCATCGATCGGGGTCGGGCGATGCTGACGGATTTCATCGGTTTGCCAGGCCGAGCTAATCAGCTGTTTCAGATCTGCCAACACCGCCTGACGTTCACGCGGCGTGAGTTTCTGCTGGTCGAATTTGGACAGGGCATTATTGATACCATCATATTTCTGGATCAGGGTGCGGCGGCTGACTTCTGTCGGATGCGCGGTCAGTACCAGTTCAATTTTTAATTCACAGATTTGCTGGTACAGCGTGTCGGCAGAAATCTCCTGCTGTTTAAATTTTTCAAATAACGGTACCAGAGGATTAGGGGATTCTGCCGTGTCATCGAATTCGCTTTGACGGCGACGACGCACCACATGATATTGTTCGGCAATATTGGCAAAGTTCAAAAAATGGGTAAAGGCACGGGTTAGAGGCAGGATTTCCGCATCTTCCAGGCTCAAAAATAATTGTTCTAGCTGTTTTTCTGCTTCGACCTGTCCATCACGTGCGCCTTTAGATAAAGCACGAATCTGCTCAATCTGATTAAACAAATCCTGCCCCGCATGTAATTTTAAGGTTTCCCCCAGCAAATTACCCAGTAAGCGTACGTCTTCGCGTAGTGGTGCATCAATTTGTTGAATCATTTTTATATTCCCTTAAATGCTTGCTTTGACTATACCGCGACTGTAGGACAATCCAAGTCCTTTACAGACAAAAGTTGCAGATATTTTGCAGGTTTTTTAGCAAGTTTTAGCCAGTATCCTGTCGCCAGCACTCAAGCGATCAGAAGGAATTTAATCAGCAATGGCATATTTCAGCATAAACAATTCAATCGCCTGACTAATGATCTGCTGCTGTTCTGTACTGGAGGGCGGAGCTGTAAGTCCGAGCAGGATTTTTTGATGACGTGTTCCGGTCAATAGGGACACGATCAGTTCGGTCTGTTTCTCGGGTCGATCGACCTGAATAAACTGGTAGTGCTGCGCCAGCGCAAAGAAATCATGCCAGACCGCCTCCAGTTTGGCATGCGAGGCCTGATAAAACTGCTCTGCCAGCGGGCTTTGCTGCGAGGCCAGCTCCATGAGTAATAGGTCCAGTTTGATGGCTTCAGGCAGGCTAATAATATTCAAAGCGCGTAAACAGGCCCGATAAAATTCCTGAGCAAAGTCACTGCTTGGCTGCAAGACCTGCGGATGCTCATGCAGAATGGCTTCACAGGTATCTTCAATGGCACAGCTGAACAGCGTCGCCTTGTCCTGAAAATGGTTATAGACCGTCAGTTTGCTCACCCCGGCTTCACGGGCAATCTGGTTCATGCTGGAGGCATGATAACCATGCGCTAAAAATAGCGCTTTGGCCGCGCTCAGGATGCGTTGGCGCTTCTCCAGATCTTTCGGTCGTCCTACAGGTATTTGCACAATTTCTTCCAAAAAAAGTCAACTTGGTCATTGCTTGAGGGTTCTGTTGTAATTAGTGTACCGGGTGGTATATTAATTAAAAAACAAGCAATTTAATATATCAGCATAGTTTGCCCGAAAAAAGATGATCAGATAAGAGCGAATAAGATGAGCAGGATTTACAGCGTGTTGGCTGGCATGATGATGCTTTGCAGTGTGACCTTAAATGGATGCAGTAAAGATACAATCGCCGCAGAACAGGAAATTCCCTTTGTCATGGTGACCACACCAAGCACTTCACAGCATGAACTGAAAAGTTATGCCGGCGATGTGCAGGCGCGTCAGCAAACAGCACTGGCCTTTCGGGTAGCGGGACAGGTGACCCAGCGTTTCGTTGATGTCGGGGACCAAGTCAAAGTCGGACAGGTGCTGGCCACACTGGATGTAAAAGATGCCCAGTTGCAGCTGAATGCGGCACGTGCCCAGCTGGAAAATGCGCAATCTGCCAGTAAAATTACTCAGGATGAACTACAGCGCTTCAAGCAGCTGTTACCGGTCAATGCCGTGAGTCGCTCGCAATATGATGCCATCGATAATCAATATAAAGCTGCACAGTCGAGTCTGAAACAGGCGCAATCCAATTATGATACTGCCAAAAACCAGACCACTTATAACCAGCTGATTGCCACTAAAAATGGCGTGATCACGGCACGCAATATCGAAACGGGTCAGGTGGTCGCAGCCGGGCAAGCGGTATATGAGTTAGCCATTTCCGGTGAGCGTGAAGTGGTGATTGGCGTGCCGGAACAGGCCATTTCAGAGGTCAAGGTCGGACAGCCTGCCACGGTGACTTTATGGTCCAAACCTGAAGAAAAATTTAGTGCCTTTGTCCGTGAAATATCACCAGCTGCGGATCAGTCCCGTACCTTCCGGGTCAAAGTCTCACTGCGCGAAGGCAATGCTCAGATCCAGCTCGGACAAAGTGCCCGGGTGTTTTTTCAGCACAGCCGGGACAATAGACTCAGTGTACCGCTGTCCAGTGTCTCAGCCACAGATCAACAAGCCTATGTGATGCTGGTCAAGCCGGATCATACTGTACACAAAGTCCCGGTGACTTTAGGGGCTTATGGTCGCGATAACGTACCGGTACTCAGTGGCCTGAAAGCGGAAGATTATGTGGTGATTGGCGGCGTACATTTGCTGCGTGACCAGCAAAAAATCAATCCGATTAATCGTGAAAACCGTCCTGTGACCGTTCAGGCAGGGAGTTAAATATGAACTTTAACCTGTCGGAATGGGCTTTAAAGAATAAGGGCCTAGTACTGTATTTTATGATCCTGCTCGGGCTGATTGGCATCGTGTCCTATTCCCAGCTGTCGCAAAGTGAAGATCCGCCTTTTACCTTTAAAGTGATGGTCATTCAGACCTACTGGCCGGGTGCCAGTGCCAAAGAAGTGTCCTTACAGGTCACGGATCGGATTGAAAAGGAACTGATGACCACGGGGCAATATGACCGCATCATGGCCTATTCGCGTCCGGGTGAATCCATGGTGACCTTTATTGCCAAGGATTCTCTGGCTTCGAAAGATGTGGCCGATGTCTGGTATAACGTGCGCAAGAAAGTCAGCGATATCCGGCATGAATTGCCGCAAGGAGTACAAGGCCCATTCTTTAATGATGAATTCGGCGATACCTTTGGCAATATCTATGTGCTCAAAGGCAAAGACTTCGATTATGCGACCCTCAAGGAATACGCCGACCGTTTGCAGCTACAACTGCAACGGGTCAAAGATGTCGCCAAAGTCGATTTAATCGGCCTGCAAGACCAGAAAATCTGGATTGAGATTTCCAACACCAAAGCCATCCAGCTCGGAGTTCCAGTCAGCGCCATTCAGCAGGCTTTGCAGCAGCAAAATGCCATGACCCATGCCGGTTTTTTTGAAACCGGCTCAGACCGGATTCAGGTTCGGGTCAGCGGTGCCTTAAACAGTATTGAAGAATTACAGCAACTGCCACTTTTGATAAATGGCAAAACCATTCAGCTGGGAGATGTCGCTGAGATCTATCGTGGCTTTAGTGATCCGGCCCAACCCCGGATGCGTTTTATGGCTGAAAATGGCATTGGTATTGCCGTGTCCATGCGCAAAGGCGGCGATATTCTGGCACTGGGCAAACATCTGGAACAGGAATTTGCCCGTCTGCAAAAAACCTTGCCCCTTGGCATGGAGCTGCAAAAAGTCTCCGATCAGCCAGTGGCAGTCAAACGCAGCATTAACGAATTTATGAAAGTGCTGGCAGAGGCAGTAATTATTGTGCTGCTGGTCAGTTTCTTCTCGCTGGGTTTTCGTACCGGACTGGTGGTGGCCTTTTCGATTCCGCTAGTATTGGCCATGACCTTTGCCGGCATGCATTTATTTGATGTCGGCCTGCATAAAATTTCCTTGGGTGCCCTGATTCTGGCACTTGGTCTTCTGGTCGATGATGCCATTATTGCCATTGAAATGATGGCGATTAAAATGGAGCAGGGCTATAGCCGGCTTGAAGCGGCAGGCTTTACCTGGAAAACCACCGCCTTTCCAATGCTGACCGGCACCCTGATTACCGCCGCCGGATTTTTACCGATTGCCACAGCAGCATCGAGTACCGGTGAATATACCCGTTCTATTTTTCAGGTGGTCACGATTGCACTGTTGATGTCCTGGATTGCCGCAGTGTTATTTGTGCCTTATCTGGGCGATAAACTGCTGCCCAATTTCAACAAAGACTTGATACAAAAAGCGCCGTGGTATCAGCGCCTTTGGGCGCGTTTGCGCAAGCAGCCCGAACCTCAGCCGGTCGTACATCATGCCGGCGAACAGCATGACCCTTATCAAACCCGGTTTTATCAAGGTTTTCGCCGTTGGGTAAATACCTGTGTGACCTATCGTAAGACCGTGATTACAGCAACGGTAGGAATTTTTATTCTCTCCATTTTAATGTTTAAGCTGGTGCCACAGCAATTTTTCCCGCCCTCGAATCGGGCTGAAATTCTGGTGGATCTCAAACTTGAAGAAGGCGCCTCTCTGAAAGCCACCGAAGCTGCGGTGAAAAAAGTTGAAGCCTTTTTGTCGAAACAGCAGGGCATTGATAACTATGTGGCCTATGTCGGAATTGGTTCTCCGCGTTTCTATTTACCGCTGGATCAGCAGCTGCCGCAAACCAGTTTTGCCCAGTTTGTGGTGCTGGCATCCTCTTTGGAAGATCGTAACGAAATCCGTCAATCCTTGAGTGACCAGATTCGGCTGTTATTACCGGAAGTCCGTACCCGGGTGTCCCTGCTGGAAAATGGCCCTCCAGTCGGTTATCCATTGCAGTTCCGGGTCTCTGGTGAAGATCTGGGACTGGTTCGTGAATGGGCGCAGAAAGTCGCCGCAACCGTGGGCGATAATCCGAATACCACCAATGTACATCTGGACTGGGGTGAGCCGAGCAAAGTCATCAAACTGGAGATCGATCAGGATCGTGCCCGTCAGTTGGGCGTGACTAGCAGCGAACTGGCCAATATGCTGAACAGCTCGATTTTGGGGGCCGGCATTGATCAGTATCGGGAAAAGCGTGAACTGATTGAAATCCGTTTACGTGGTGCGCAGGCTGAACGCGTTGATGTCGCTTCTTTAAGCAGTCTGGCGATACCGACGTCACGTGGTACTTCGGTACCGTTGGCACAGCTTGCCAACATTGAATATAGCTTTGAAGAAGGCTTGATCTGGCATCGGAATCGTTTACCGACCATCACAGTGCGTGCCGATATTCGCACGGCCTTACAGCCGGCCACTGTGGTGAATGAATTACACGATTCACTGCACCAACTTCGAGCTGAGTTGCCGAATGGCTATCTGCTGGAAGTCGGCGGCACGGTCGAAGAATCCGCGCGTGGACAGAACTCGGTCAATGCTGGCATGCCTTTATTCCTGGCGGTAGTGATGACCCTGTTAATGATTCAGCTCAAGAGCATCTCACGGGCCTTTATTGTATTCCTGACCGCACCTTTAGGCATTATCGGGGTGGTGTTATTCCTATTACTTTTCAATAAACCTTTCGGTTTTGTGGCCATGCTCGGGACGATTGCGCTTTCTGGAATGATCATGCGAAATTCCCTGATTCTGATTGACCAGATCGAGCAGGATATTCAGGCCGGAGAATCCCCATGGGATGCCATTATCAATGCCACAGTCCGCCGTTGTCGCCCGATTGTCTTGACCGCATTGGCCGCAGTTTTAGCCATGATTCCCTTGTCTCGCAGTATTTTTTTCGGGCCGATGGCAGTGGCCATTATGGGCGGTTTAATTGTGGCAACACTTCTGACCCTGTTTTTCCTGCCTGCCTTATATGCACAATGGTTTAAAGTGAAAAAAAGTTTAAATTCTGTTTAAAATTGTCATAATTTCAGGTGCGAAATATTGAAATTTTCAATATAGTAGCAGCTGAGATTTTTATAATTTAAAAAAATAAGTAACTACTGCATTGGCCGAACTGCCAATCCGGTAATGAGGTTAAACCAACATGACTCAAACTACATTAACCAAGATGCGACGTTCCGTAGCGATGGCTTATGTCTTCATGTTTTTGGCCTTATTTACGCTATTTAGTGGACTTTTTGCCTACTGGTTGGCCCGTAAAGTGACACAAGTCGATTATGCCGAAGTCTGGTTACAAGCACAGGCCTTGTGGATCATGCGAAATATCGTGATTTATACCATTTTGGCGCTCTTTGCTGCGCTGTGGTTTATTCCGCTGTTTTTCTTTGCCTGGGACAGCCAGTTATGGGTCAAAGCCTGTGTGGTGACCGGGGTGATTTTCAGCTTTATTGCCTTTATTTTCCTGATCAATGCCTGGTTTAAAGGTATCTATAAATTCTCTCAAAATAAAGCTGTGTTCTAAAGCGTATAATTTTTTTCATATTTCCCCTTGTAAAACTCGGTTTGACCCCAATTTCAGACCTCAGTTGAATATTAAACAAAATTCCGTGAGGAGCATCGCCAGACATGGCTAAACGTGATTATTATGAGGTTTTGGGCGTCGCTAAAACCGCTAGTGATGATGAAATCAAAAAAGCCTACCGTAAGTTGGCGATGAAATATCATCCAGACCGTAACCCGGACAATGCTGAAGCTGAAGATAAATTCAAAGAAGCAGCAGAAGCCTATGAAGTGCTCTCTGATGGTGAAAAGCGCAGCATGTACGACCGTATGGGCCATCAGGCCTTTGAAGGTGGTATGGGCGGTGGTGGCGGCTTCGGCGGTGGTTTCAGCGCAGAAGATATTTTTAGCCAGTTCGGTGATATTTTCGGTGGCGCTTTTGGTGGCGGCGGTGGTCGTGGCCAGCAACGTGCACGCCGTGGTTCTGACTTACGCTATGTGATGGAACTGACCCTGGAAGAAGCGGTCAAAGGCGTCAAGAAAACTATTACCTTTACTGCACCGGCACCGTGTGATGCCTGTGATGGTAAGGGTTCAAAAAATCCAAATGATGTGGAAACCTGCCGTACCTGTCATGGTGCCGGTCAAGTGCGTATGCAGCAAGGTTTCTTCTCGGTACAGCAAACCTGTAGCACCTGTCGTGGTCAGGGCAAGATCATCAAGAACCCATGTAATAAATGTCATGGTTCGGGTGTGTCGGATCGTCAGCAAACTCTGGAAGTCACTATTCCTGCGGGTGTGGACAATGGCGACCGCGTACGCTTGACCGGTAAGGGTGAAGCGATCCGTGATGGTCAGTCAGGTGACTTGTACGTAGAAGTGGTGGTGCGTGAGCACGAAATCTTCCAGCGTGATGGCGCTGACCTGTATATGGATGTGCCGGTATCGATTGCTGATGCAGCCTTAGGTAAGGAAGTTCAGATTCCTACGCTGGATGGCCGTGTTAGCTTGAAAATTCCTGAAGGTACGCAAACGGGTAAACTGTTCCGCTTACGTGGTAAGGGTGTTAAACCGGTACGTACCAGCATGCAAGGTGACTTGCTGTGCCGTATTGTGGTGGAAACTCCAGTGAACTTAAGTGCACGTCAACGTGAACTGTTAAAAGAACTGCAAGAAACCATGGATGGGGAAGACAGCAAATCCTCACCAAAGAAAAAATCATTCTTTGATCGTTTGTTTGATTAATTGAGTGAAAGTAAAAAAGGACGCTGCGGCGTCCTTTTTTATTATGTAGATAAGATACTCTAGATTAGAAGATGCTATTTATTAGTTGATAGTTATCTTATTGTTTGATAGGTATCGCTTAAACATAAAAACCGCCTAAAAAGCGGTTTCTGTTTTTATATTTGACTATCTAAATAGAAAGTATGAGTCCAAATTTGGAGGGTGATAGATATTTTGTAAGTGAGAAAAAAGCATCATTGCCGAAATTAAAAAGGCCAATATTGTTATTACCGAGCTATATAATCGCATTCATTACTTATCAAATTTACCAGTACAGCAGAATACTCTTATTTTATTATCATGACAATGAAAGCTTAATCTTGTTGAAATCACTATAAATTTTTAAAATTTCATTTTTTAATAAATAAAATAAATATATATATAAGAAAACTTGATTAATTAAATTTTTCGTGTATAGTTAACTTAACTAGAAAAAAGTCTTGTTTCGGTAAATCTTCTTTAAGTATCGCAGTTTTAGTCATAATCCTTCGTTTTTTTCAGATTTTAAGTCTCATTCTTTATTATTTCAAAGTTATATTCAGTCAATAAATTGACTAAAAATTATTAAAAAATTAGTAGGATATATTATGTCAAACTCAAATGTTGTTAAAGGTACTGTAAAGTGGTTCAACGAAACTAAAGGTTTTGGTTTTATTCAACAAGAATCAGGTCCAGATGTTTTTGCTCATTTCAGCGAAATTGCGAGTTCAGGTTTTAAAACCTTAATGGAAGGCCAACTGGTTGAATTCAGTGTAGCTCAAGGTCAAAAAGGACCGAATGCTGTAAATATTGTTGCTATCTAAGCAAGAATAAACAGTAAAAAAAGCACTTAATAAGTGCTTTTTTTATCGTTCAAAATTTAATTTTAAGTTATTTTCCAAATTGGAAAAATCTTTAGAAAAACAGGATTCAAGTTGTTAAAAATAAATGATTTAATTGCAAAATCTAAAAATGGTACTGAAATTATTGTTTCGTTAATTCCTCTCAATAAAATGCAAAATACACGTCAGGGTTTAAAAAGAATTGAAGTGGGTAAAAGAGTTCTTCTTTCCTCTGGAGTTGAGGTAGATTTAAACTTAGATGGTCGTACATTCTATACTTCTCTAAATCAATTATTTAAGCTAAATCATAAAGTTATTTAAAGATAAAATTAACAAACATCAAATTTTTAGTGGATATTTTGCCACTTTAACTATTATTAAAGGTATAGATATGCTTAAACAAAGTATCAGTGTAAAGGATCAGTTTGGGGCTCAACAGGCTATTCAAGCAACAGTCGATCATCATTTTTCTAAAACACAATCTCATTCCAATATAAAACATATCACTGTAGATGGTGAAGATATTCGTCCCAGTTTTGAAATGTGCTTTCAAAGTACCTTAAGTGGAAAAATTTTCAAAATCGTATAGATCATTCCTAAGTGACTTAGGTTCATCGCTTCAGTGAGAGATAAGCTGAGCTGAATTGAAAGACAATAAAAACTCTAGACGATCCTAATCTGCCCCCGAAGCTTGAATGTTCTTCATCTGATTTGAAAGCTGCTTTTTGAAGAGGGTTAGGTTCATGCGTGCTATTGATCCATATCCGACGACCTGGATGAGATCTAGCCCATAATTCCAAAGACCGGATTGAAACTCTTATCAATATCAGTGATTTCGATCTTTGAGTATTTTCATTGATTTTTATGCAATGCATCTTAGTGTTATTCCGCAGTTTTGCTATAGTAAGAGCAATTTTGGATCAACATCAGGACTATGTTATGTCAGCTACACCACGCATTGGGATCTTGGGTGCAGGCGGTCGTATGGGGCGTATCCTTATTCAGGCTGTGCATGAAGCAGGTTATCAATTGGCGGCTGCGGTAGAACGCCCTGAAAGTACACTATTAGGCGCAGATGCTGGCGAACTTGCCGGAATTGGCGCAACAGGTGTTAAGGTCGTGGGTAGCCTTACCGATGTAGTCAAAGACTGTGATGTCGTGATTGATTTCACTGCGCCAGCAGCGACCGTCAATCATCTGAAAATCTGCCGTGAAGCCGGTGTTGCCATCGTGATTGGTACGACGGGTATGAATGACGAGCAAAAAGCCTATCTCGATCAATCTGCGACAGAAACTCCTGTAGTTTATGCAGCAAACTATTCAGTGGGTGTGAACGTCTCGATCAAACTACTTGAACTGGCCTCTAAAGTTTTTGGTGATACGGTTGATATCGAAGTGATTGAAGCACATCACCGTCATAAAGTAGATGCGCCATCGGGTACAGCTTTGATGTGGGGTGAGGCGATTGCGGAAACTTTGGGTCGTGACTTAAAAGAAGATGCAGTGTATTGCCGTGAAGGTCATACTGGTCCGCGTGAGCGTCAAAGCATTGGTTTCCAGACCATTCGTGGTGGTGATATCGTCGGTGAACATACCGCCATGTTTATTGCTGATGGTGAACGTGTGGAAATTACCCATAAAGCCACCAACCGCATGAACTTTGCCAGCGGTGCAGTACGTGCTGCTGCCTGGGTGGTCGGCCGTGATGCACGTAAATATGACATGAAAGACGTGCTGGGTTTTAACGATATTCAGGTTTAAAATCCAGTCAAAATCATTTATAAAAAAGATCTAAAACGAAAATAAGACGAATAATAAAATGCAAAAAATGATCTTCCTGCTCTGTGCAGTGGTGCTTGGCACCATTGCGCAGGCAAAGCCGCTACATACGCCCAAACTGAGTATTGATAAAAATAATATCAAGGTCTGGACCTATCAGGATCAGCAGAATCCGGTCTTTCTATATAAGGCAGAAACTACCTACCATGCACCAATTGAAAATGCCGTGTCGCTGATTCTGGATATCGAGCATGCCGTGCAATGGGTGCCTTATATGGGCAGCATCAAGGTCTTATCACGTGATGATAAAAAAGGCGAATTTACCTTGTATATGGTGCTGGATTTTCCATTTCCCTTAAAAGACCGCGACCTGATTGTACAGGGCAAGATGATCAAGCAAGCCAATGGACAGATTAGTATCAAGAATAAAGCCATTCAGACCGGTTATCCCTTAAATCCGAATTATGTGCGTTTGACCGATTATCAGGGGGATTGGACTTTTCAAAAGCTGGCCAATAATCAGGTCAAGGTTTCAACTTATGGTTATGCCAATCCGGAAGGCTCGATTCCCTTAACTTTTGTAAATATGTTCGTGCAGCAACAGCCTTATCAGATGCTACAAAAGATGAAAGCAGAGCTGGCCAAGCCTGCAGGCCTTGCAGTTTTGCCGGAAGTATTGCAATAAAAAAAAGACCCAATTGCTGGGTCTTTTTGACAGATTGAAACAGTCAGAGTTTAAGCTTCAAAATCCGCTTTAAGTACAATCCGGTAACGCGCTTTACCGGAATGCAGATGTTCAATGGCCTGATTCAGCTGTGACATCGGGAAGACTTCAATTTGTGGCGCAATGTTTTTACGTGCGGCAAATTGGAGTAACTGACGCAGTGCCGCCGGCGAACCGGTTGGTGAACCAGTAACTGACTTGGCACCACCAATCAGCATGCCCGCCGGAATCTGCATCGGTTCTAAAGGGAGACCGAGCATATGTACTGTACCGTTCGGTGCCAGAGTGGCCAGATAAGCCTGCCAGTTCAAGGTGACATTGACCGTACTCAGCAATAAATCGAACTTGCCACGCTGTGCCTTTAGGGCAGCAACATCACGACTATTCACCACATGATCTGCGCCCATGGCTTTCAGCTCATCGGTCTTGTCCAGATTTGATGTGAAAGCCGTAATCTCACAGCCCCAAGCTTTGAGCAGTTTAATTGCGATATGACCCAGACCCCCAATCCCGATCACGCCAACATGATGAATAGCCTGAATCTGATGTTTCAGGATTGGATCAAATACGGTAATCCCGCCACAGAGCAGAGGGCCGGCACTTTCAGGATCCAGATCTTCAGGCAGAGGAATGACCCATTGCCAGCCAGCACGGACCTTGTCGGCGAAACCACCGGCATGTCCGACAATAGTCGCCACTTGGCCGCCAGTACAGAGTACCTGCTGACCTGAAATACACGGATCGCAATACTGGCAGCTTTCCGCAGTCCAGCCAATGCCAACCCGTTGTCCCACTTTCAGGCCTTTGGCTTCGCCACCCAGTTGCATGATGATGCCGATAATCTCGTGTCCAGCCACGACCGGATAAACGGATGAACCCCAGTCATTATTGAGGACTGAAATATCAGAATGACACAGGCCACAGTATTCTACTTTGACTTCGACCTGATGTGGCTGTAGTTCACCAGCATCGAATTGATAGGGTTCGAGTGCAGCACCTGCTGACATTGCAGCATAAGCGTGGATAATATTATTCGACATAAATTCAGCTCTTATTTGAATGGGAGGATATTGTTTTAAAGTGACAATGATTTTCGTGATCATCGACCATACCGACGGCCTGCATAAAGGCATAGCAAATGGTGGGTCCAACAAATTTAAAACCGGCCTTTTTTAAGGCTTTTGACATGATCTGGCTCTCAATGGTTTGTGCGGGTGCCTGACGATAATCCGCAACATCATTATTCAGTCGTGGTTGCTGGGCAAAAGACCAGAGCCATTGCCCTAAATTGATGTCTTGCTGTTGCAGCCTGAGCCATGCTTGGGCATTCTCGCGAATGGCATGCAGCTTGCCACGATGACGGATCAGGCGAGCATCCTTAAGCTTGAGTTCGAGTTGTTGATCTGTAAGTGCTGCAATCGACTGAATGGAATATTGAAAAAAATGTTCACGATACGCTTCACGTTTTCTGAGTACGGTAATCCAGGCTAGACCGGCCTGCTGTCCTTCCAGACACAGCATTTCAAACAGGCGATTTTCATCCAGCAGGGCTTGTCCCCATTCCTGATCATGATAGGTGATATACAGCGGATCATTGGAGCACCAGCCACAGCGTTGCAGAGTCATGCCATGCTCCTTATTTTTATAGTTTTATAATTTAAACACAGCCCATTGATCTTGCTGATTATCCCAGTAAGACAGTTCAGCCTGATCCAGATCGCTAAATTGAATCCACATGTCTTTACCACTTTTGTCGGCATAACCGGTACTGATCAGCAGCGCATCTTCGGTAATTTCCATCACCCAGCCCTGATAGCTTTGACCATTCAGTACGATTTTTTGTTGATTGCCTGATTCAGCAAATTCTACCAGACGGTTGATCAACGTTTCTGACATGTAAATATCCTAAAATTAACGTAAATAGGGGTAGGGGTTGACCACACCGCGCCCCTTGCCCTGTAAATAAATACCATAATGCAGATGTGGTGCAGTATGTCGGGCATTACCGCTATTGCCGACATAGCCGATGAGTTGGCCTTTTTTGACAGCATCACCTACTTTCAGGCCGCGTTTATGTCCATCCAGATGCGCATAATAATGCCAGGAGCCGCCCGGACCCAGAATCCAGACTACTTTACCACCCAAATTGTTATTGCGTAAATCTGCAATCAGACCTTCTGTGGCACTAAAGACTTTGGTTCCACGTGGAGCCATGATATCAATGCCCTCATGCAAACGTCCGTGACTGCGCGAAGCACCCCAGGTATCCTGTAATTCACGTGCTTGTACACGTGCCACCGGGATGGGCAGTGAAGAAGGCATTCGCTTATTTTGCATTTTTTGTACCAGTAGCGGATTTAACTGTGCAGAAGAAGGTTGTTTTGGCGTACTGCTACAGGCGGTCAGTAATATGGCAATCAAAGCCACCCAGGTCAAAGCAAGGTATTGGCGCACGTTATTCATCCTTAAATATTGGCAATGCTCATTCTGAGCTGATCGATATGATGCTTTGTCCAGACTATGTCATAGGTTAACGGCAGAGATCAATTTTTTCATTGCTGTCGGCAGACCGCAATCAATGGCTGTCTCTGGACGCATCCAGTTGCCTTGCAGTTCAATTGCCAGATGTTCCTGCTGATCCTGATCCACTGCGAAAACGGTTGCTTCAAGCTGCCAGGTGAAGTGGGTGAAACTGTGGCTGATCTGGACTTTTTTGAGGATATTTTTTAGGCCAAGCTGCTGACATTGCTGTTCGAATTCATGGGCATTTTCAATAATTGGCAAGCACCAGAGTCCGCCCCACAGGCCACTGTTCGGTCGTTGTTGCCAGAGCCATTCTTCACCGGACTGAATTAATAATACTTGTGCTGAGCGCACTGGCACCGGTTTTTTGGCTTTCTTGAATGGTAATTCATTTTCCAGACCTTGCTGATGCGCTTTGCAATGTTGCTGCATCGGACAATATAGGCACAGTGGTTTTTTCGGGGTACAGACTGTAGCCCCGAGATCCATAATCGCCTGGGTATAATCATGATTACGTTCGACCGGACATAATTCTTCAGCCAGTTGCCATAAAGCACGTTCATGCACCGGTTTGGACAGATCATCTTCAATTGCGAAGAAACGCGACAACACCCGTTTGACATTGCCATCCATGATCACGCCGTATTGGCGTAAACCCAGTGACATTAAGGCACCAGCGGTGGAACGGCCGATCCCCGGCAAGGCAATCCATTGTTCCAGTGTTTGTGGAAACTGCTGTTGTGCTGTCACCATGCCGGCAGCTTTGTGCAGGTTACGGGCACGGGCATAATAGCCCAGTCCTGCCCAGTACGGCGCGACCTCATCCCAAGAGGCATGACCCAAGTCCTGTACAGTGGGAAAACGCTGGATAAAGCGTTCATAATATTGCAGCACAGTTTTGACCTGGGTTTGTTGCAACATGATTTCAGAGACCCAGACTTTGTAGGGATCATCTGTCACCTGCCAGGGCAAGTCATGACGACCATGCACATCAAACCATTCTAACAGGGCATCTGAAAATACAAACATGGATAAATAGCAACCGAATAAGCAGCAGCCATTATAGCGGAATCGGCAGGTCTGAAATGTGAAAAGTAGATAAAAACTGCGCGAGTAGTGTGTATGAATATCAGCTTAATAACACAAACAATAAATGCTCCGAAGAGCATTTATTTTAAAACAGCAAAGATTTAGTCGCTAATCCCCCAGCGTTCATCCAGCTTCAATACTTTGTCTTTATAGCGCGGAATAATATGAATATGCAGATGTTCGACCTTTTCCTGAAATACCTCACCATCAATAAAACCGACATGGAAACCGGCGGGCTGGTAACGTAAATTGAGCTCATTACGTGCCTGTTCGAGCAAAGACATTAGGCTTTTACGTTCTTTGTCCGTCACTTCAAAAAATGAAGCCACATGCCGGAGTGGAATCACTACACAGTGACCTTCGGATAATGAATTCGGTTCAGGCAGCACTACACCATAATCATTTTTGGCAATGACATCATATTCGTCATAGTTACAGTAAGGGCAGTTGGTTTCAGCCATAGTCAGCATTCTCCTCTGGTAGGATTTATCGTTCTTTTCTTCAATGATTCTTTAAAGTGCTCAGCTTGATTTCAAGTCGAGCACTTATATCTATTTAAGCCAAATGACGTTCCAATAAGGCATACATCGCCGCCAAGCTTTTTTGTTCCGCTTCAGCATTGTAACCAAGATCCACGCCATTGGCTTTGGCCCGTTCGTCGGCGAGCGGGTTGCTAAAGCCATGTTTGGCATCTTCAAAGACAATCACCTCATGCTCGACGTTGGCCGCATGCATTTCTTCACGGAAACTGGCGACATCATCTAAGGTGACCATGCTGTCTAGCTCACCGTGCAAGACTAGTATTTCGGCCTGAACCTGACCTTCTTGAGCCGGTGCTTTGGCAGTAAGTGTCCCGTGGAAGGTGGTCACTGCTTTTAAAGGGGCATTGGCACGCGCCAGATCCAGCACTACTTTACCGCCGTAGCAAAAACCGATGGCAGCAAGTTTCTCTGCATTGACTTCATCCTGTGCTGCCAAGGTATTTAAAGCTGCTGTCGCACGATCAACGATGGTGTCCGGATCTTCAAAGGTCTGCATCATCCACTGGTAGGCCTGATCAGAATGGGTGGTCACTTTTTTGTCACCATACATGTCAATCGCCAAGGCCGCATAGCCATGTTCTGCAAGTTCGCGAGCGCGCTGTTCGGTATATTCATTACGACCCCACCATTCTGGTGCGACCAGCACACCTGCAAGGGGTGCATCTGTTTCTGGAGCGGCAAAATAGCCAATCAATACGCTACCATCCGGCGCAGTATAATGAATTTCACGGGTCTTGATTGCTGCCATGCTGACGTCCTCTATTCTTGTTGAACCGTTTAATTAACATATAACATAGCAAAACTGATCTGAATGTGACATGAAAACATTCGATTAATTATGCTTCATCCATATAAAAAAGAGAGGCCGCTATCGCGCCTCTCTGATTGAGTATTTAAAAAAACAGTATTGATTACTTCATAATTTCCAGTAATTCCACATCAAAAATTAAGGTACTGTTTGGCTCAATCACATCACCTGAACCAATTTGTCCATAGGCCAGTTCTGCAGGAATGAAGAAGCGGTATTTGGCACCTTCTTTCATCAGTTGCAGGCCTTCAGTCCAACCGGTAATCACTTGGGTGGTACGGAAGACCACAGGCTGATTGCGGGCAATTGAACTATCAAAAACCGTACCATCAATCAAACGGCCTTCATAATGTACGCGGACATTGCTATCGGCTTTTGGCGATTTGCCTTTGCCTTGCTGAAGAATCTGATATTGCAGGCCAGATTTAGTCGTTTTTATCCCTGCTTTTTTGGCATTTTCTGTCAGAAAAGCCTGACCGATTTTGGTATTTTCTTCAGCTTTTTGTTTTAATTCAATCAGCTCTTTGGCTTCACTTTGACGTTTAAACTGGGTCAGCACTCGAGCCATGTCTTCTTCAGTTAAAGTGGATTGTTTTCCGGCAGCAGCAGCTTTTAAACCGGCACTGAAAGCATCCAGATCAATCCCTTGCAAAGAGTCGGCATTACTTTTTCCCATCAGATAACCAAAGCTATAACCGACCTGTTCAGCTTCCGGGCTTTTATTGGTCACATCTTTGGCAAGCAGATTGCCAGAACTTAGCAGTAAAACCATCAAGCTTATTTGTATTTTCATATTTATTCTCAAAATAAAGGAGAGCGCATTGCTCTCCTTATTTATAGATTATTTGACTTCAATGAGTTCCACATCAAAAATCAAAGTACTGTGTGGAGGAATCGTCCCTGGCACGCCTTGTTCACCATAACCAAGTTGAGATGGGATATACAGGGTCGCTTTACCGCCTTCTTTCATCAGTTGCAGACCTTCAGTCCAGCCTGGAATCACTTGATTGAGTGGAAACTCAATCGGCTCGCCACGTTCAACCGAACTGTCAAATACAGTACCATCCACCAGTTTGCCGGTGTAATGGACTTTCACGATTGAAGAAGCAGCTGGCTGTTTGCCCGTGCCTTCTTTGGTCACTAGGTATTGCAAACCGGAAGCTGTGGTTTTTACACCCGCTTTTTTGGCATTTTCTGTCAGGAAACTGTCACTCGATGCTTGTGCCTGTTTAGTGCTATCGAGTTGCTTTTGCTGCATTTCTTTCTGGAACTGTTCGTAAGCTGCCTGTAATTCTTCTTCAGTATACGCCGGTTCAGTACGCGCATGTCCTTCACGTACGCCTGTCACAAAGCTATTAATATCGAGTTCAGGTGGGGTTTGATGAGCCACTTCATAACCGAGAGCATAGCTGATTTTAGAAACAGCAGAGGCATCTTTAGATGCTTTAGTCGTTTGAGCAGCTGGGTTTTGAGTTGCATAGTAAACAGGTACTAGCGCGGCACCGCCTAGAAGAACAGCGACAGCAATCGGTAAGGCCTTGCTCATGTATTATTCCAATCTAATGTTATCGTTGAGGTTCATTCCATCTTAGCAGAAAATTTTGAGAAATCTTGCAGAATGGGTGGTTTTTTAGCAAGTGGACACCGCAGTTATGTTGAAGTTTGAAGATATAAAAAAACCAGCAAGTGCTGGTTTTTTTATTTTCAGTTTCATCAGTATTTTGGAAGGTATGGAAAAGTTGTCGCTATCACCCGAACTTGAGTGTTGAATAGGTCTTAATAGGAAAATAAGCCCTTTTCTAAGGGGAATTCGATACCAATTGATACACCGCCATCGTTACCGTGTACATCAGAGTCACCCACCCACCCATTCAGTTTAAGTGGAATATCTGGGCGTAGATAATGTGTCCAGGTTAGATCTAGCGCTTTTAATTCATCCTGCGCTGGAAAAGCTAAATTAGTAATGCCTCTATCACGTCGATTAGCTGCTTGATCAAATTTCGCAAATAGGATGCGTGTATTAACACGATTGAGATGATCCAAACGAATATCGCCACCTACAGACAGCATTTGACCATCACCACCTATGGCATGCGCTAGGGGATAGCCATGTTGGTAAAAACCATCTGTATATACACTATGATTATAGGAAATGCCCTGTACCTTGCCATTGGTACGAGTGTCTGCCCATTCGGTATACAGTTGGAAAGGCATATTGTTATAACTTGATGAATAATCGACTCCAGCTAAATACATTTTTTTGGCCGGCAAGCCGCCTGCTTCATCTTCACCGACATATTGTGCATAGATACCCATCGGGACTTGTATGAGGGGATGTAGATTTAAGCGTGCATCAAAACCGGCAATTTGATTTGACGGATTAATGGTATCGCCATATACATTATCTTTACCAATTAATGCATCCCAAAATGAGTTAAAATTTTCAGGTCGTCCTTCACCACCCCATTGAATAGCACGTGATGCACCAAGCTCCAAAGAGGGTAAAGGTTGTGCAGTGATACGTAAGCCAATCAGTTTGGTATCAGGCACAGCATCATAATCCTGCAACTGCCCTGCAAAAGCTTGATATTGCCAAGGCCCAATCCAGGCCAACCATTTGTTTGCAAAAGCATTCTGTTCGGCACGCTGCATCGTCACGCCATAGACAGGGCGGCTGGCATCACCACGAATTAAACTGCCATCATGTGCAGGACCCCAGTAGGTCGGGATCTGTCCAGCAATCAGCCATTGATTCCATAATTTTCCAGCGATATATGAGCCTTCAAGATTCAAATCTTGATCATTGTCAATCTGTAGATCTTTTTCTGCATTCACACGAATTCTGGCATCCCAGTTCTCGTTACCCGCATTTAGCTCGATACCTGCCTGATATTGCGCTTTTTGCTGATCGCCAAAGGCTTGAGGAATATTCTTTTGATCAGTTTCTGCAAATAAGGATGCTTTGAGCGACTGGTTATTGGCATTCAAATGTGCTAATACAGTATCAATGACTTTTTGCTGAATATTATTGTTGATTTTAGCTTGGGCAAGAGCACGTTGAATTTCATCACCACTGATGGGCCAAGTGGAAGTACTGATTTGAATCACACCCTGCTGATTGAGCCAGTTTAAATCGGTACGTAAGTTTTGGTCATTTAAAACGATGCCTTGTGCAAAGGCGAAGGAAGAACTTAATGCCAAGGTAGCGAGCAGTGTTTTGGATAACATTCTTGTATATTCTCAGGACTTTTAAACTATAACCACGATAGGTTTTTTAGTTGATTTTTTCAACAACAATCATTTGCAATAAATGTAAGGAAGGATAATTTCACACCCTGCTCAGACAGAGTGTGAAATTTGAGTTTAGAATAGATTAGTCATTATCTTTATGTGCAGTATAGGCATAGGCATAATTATAACCATAACTACCCGCTGCACCTTTTTGTACATCATTGAGAATCACGCCATTGACTTTTACATTGGCCTGTTCAAAACGATTCACCGTAATTTCAAGCTCTTTGATTTGCGTCTGAGCATGACGGGCAATCAATAAATTGACCCCTGCATATTGCGCAATAATAATACCATCAGTCACAGCAAGTACTGGCGGAGTATCAATTAAGATGTGATCAAAATGAGCAGATGCCTGATCCAGGAAAGCCTTGAATTTATCGGTACTTAACAGTTCAGACGGATTGACTGGACTCTTGCCGCGAGTAACAAAGAACAGGTTTTCTACAGTCGAGTTTTGGACAATATCTTCATAGCTATTTTGAAGATTTAACAGTTCTGCTAAGCCAGGGCTTAGCTCTGCATTGAAATATTTATGCAAATAACCACGACGCATATCACCATCAATGACGAGTACCCGTTTTCCACCTTGCGCCAAAATGGTTGCAAGGTTAACAGTAATAAAAGATTTCCCAATCTCAGGGGCAGGGCCTGACAATGCAATCACATTATTGCTGGCATTCATTAAGGCAAAGTGAATTGCGGTGCGCATACTGCGCAGGCTTTCAATCGCAATATCACCGCTGTCTTTAACCGCAAGAATAGGAATATTCTTTTTCTTTTTCAGCAGGTTGATATAACTTTCTTGAATTAAAGAACGCGGTACGGTGGCATACACTGGCAGATCCAGCTCATTCTCGATCTGAGCAGCATCTTTAATGCCTGAGCGCATCATATTGCGTAACAATGCCAATAATGTGCCTAAGAAGCCACCAAGGAAAATCGATAAAATCAGAATCTGTAATTTCTTTGGTTTAATCGGTTGAATTGGTTCGACCGCAGTATCGACAATACGGACATTACCGATTTCACCTGCTTTGGCAATACGAAGTTGCTGGTATGAATTCAATAGACCTGTATAGAGCTGTTGTTTAACTTCAACTTCACGGAAAAATTGTAAGTATTGACGTTGCAATTCAGGTAAACGTTTTAAAGTCCCATCTAGCTCTGCAATTTTTTTATTGATTGCACCGAGTTGTGCATTCATTTGCTGCATCATGGGATGTTCATTGGTATATTTGGATGAAGCTTCTGCAACTTGCTGTTCTATCTGAGCTTTTTGTGTTTCTAAAGCAATACTCTGGGTTAGATATAATTCTGATTCTTTAGTGACATCAACTGTATTTGATTGTTGACGGAAACGGTTAAATTCACGCTCTGCAACATCCAGTTGCTGTTTTAGCTCAGGTAACTGATCTTCTAAAAACTTGAGTGTTTGAGCCGTTTCTGCAGAGCGGCGCTCAATATTCTGCTGGCTATAGGCGGTAAGGATAGCATTCAGTACTTGCGTAATATGCTTTTTATCTTCACCTTGATAATTGAGACCTAATACGCCAGTCAATTTTCCTTTTTCAGCGACGGAATAGCTGGCGGTTAAAGTCTGCATAGCAGCAGGCAAGCTTTGCTTTCGGATATTATAAGCGGCATCGAAACGGTCTTGACTAAAAACACCTACTTTCCAAAGGCCGTATTCAGATGAGGATTGACTGATCTGGTTTAGAGGCGCAGAAAAAACCACCTGTTCAGTTGTCTCATCAGTCAGGCTATATTTGCCTTCTTTAAAACTTAAAATTAAGTTTTTATCTTGGAAATATTGTGGAATATCAAACTGGCGAACATCAAAACTATTCTGATTATCTTTAAATAATACTGATTTTTTTGAGTATTCAGTGCTGTACTTATGCTTGGCCATTAACCGGTTCCAGAAACTGTCTTCTGTACCAGATATGCGAATATTTAAATTTAAATGATTGATGACTTCGCCGAGCACCAAACGCGATTTTAAAATCTCAATTTCGGCTTGCGCTGGAGATTTTTGTTCGATCATGCTTGATAGATCACCCAGTAGTGCAGCTGAAGTACCTTTACTATCTTCGACTTGTACCAAGGCATCTACTGTATATGTATCTGGTGTGGTTCTTAAGTAGAGTAAGGCACAGATCAAGCTTAAAATAATGCATAGGGCAATCAGTTTCCATTGCGCAATTAAGGAAAAAAACAATTCCTTGAGGTCAATGGTATCTTCGGTGTTGGCGGTTTGGCTCATAATTTAAATATCAAAAAGTGAAAATATTAAAAAAATTAAATATATTTTTTCCAGTCAGCAATACAGTCTTGAATTAATTGACAGGTGTCATCAAAAAATGTCTGATCATGCTGATAAGGGTCGGCAATATTTTTACTTTGCCAATGCCCCAGCCTGAAGGTTTTACCCTTGGCAAATGGCCAGGTCTGTTCGATATGCTTTTGCTGGTTCTGACTCATGACCAGAACCAAGTCGGCTTTTTTAATCAGTTCAGCATTGAGTTTTTTTGCAATATGCGCACTCATATCAATCTCAAAGCGTTGCATGCATAGACTGGCTTTTTCATCGGCTGCATGTCCGACGACGCCAGCAATACCTGCAGACTCAATCTTTAAGTGCGGATACTGCTGTTTTAAAAAGTATTCTGCCATGGGGCTACGGCAAATATTGCCAATACAGACTACCAAAATATTATTAATTTTCATTAATTCCCCAAACGATCTAGATTATACAACGCATTTGAGAATGGAATAATCTGGTTTACGACACGCTGCCAGCGCGCCAGGCCGGATGCATCGACATAGACAATATCATTGCTATGCATTTTAAACTGGTTGGCCAGACCAAAATCAGCAATGCTGGTCAAGTCCATCTGATAGACTTCAGTGTGGGCAGTATTTGGTTGGCTACGCACCACATAAACCTTACTACGACTGGCAGAAAGTGGATTTAAGCCCAGACTTTCGCCTAGTACATCACTGAGGCTCATGCCTTGATCACGTAATGGCAAAGATTGGTTTTTACCCGACTCACCCATGACATAGATTTTCTGGTTTTCGCGGTTGTTTACATATAATGTGTCATTTGGCTGAATCAATAAGTTATGCAGCGAAAAACCTGCTTTTTCTAGTTCTACGGTGTTTAAACTATATGAACGTCCCTGACGCACCAGGGTAATAGAGGCATTATCACCTTGTTGTGCATTCACACCACCTGCCATACCTAAAGCAGTATAAACACTCACAGGTTGATCACTTAAGTAAAATTGACCACCCTGCATTACGTTACCTTGTACTGAGTAACGCTGGCCTTGATAAGACAATACTCGCGCAATCACATCTGGGTTTTTCAGGTAACGTGATAATTGGCTGCGCAATTCACGATTGACTTGTGTCAGTGATTTCCCTGCAGCCTTATAACGGCCAATAATGGGAAACTGAATATAACCTTCTGAGTCGATTTGGAAGCCACTGGCCTGAGCAGCTTGATCATTACTAATACTATTGCTAGGAGAGGTGAGTTCAGGATAAGCCCATAAATAAATTGACAAAATATCACCTGGGCTCAGGCTGTAGTTACGATGCTGTGTGTTAAACAGATGGGCATATTGTTGTTGAATATTCTGTACAGCAGGCTGAACGGCCAGCATAGAGTCCTGGGTGAGTTTAATCACATTGACTGAAGTGCCGAGTTCAGTTTGATAAACACCTTCTGCTGGTAGGTCATAAGTTTGCAGACCAGAGGTAACTGCACAACCGGTCAAAGTGAGACCGCAAGTCAGTAAAAAAGCCAGTTGAATTTGTCGCACATGAAATCCCGTTTTTAATATTTAATTTGTTAAATCTGCGATATTCTACCTGAGAACTTTGATTTTATTATAACAAAATGTATCTGATTTTAACTGAATAGTGAATGAAGAGAGAAAAGCCTGTTCGCTCAATAAAATCTTTTTCCAAAGTCTTCTTTCATAAGCTTAGGGTGTGTCCTCATTTGGCTTTGCACCAAATAAATATACAGGCTATACGAATCATAGATTTATAATTGCGTGCCAGTTTATCAAATCGAGTTGCAATAGCACGGAAATGTTTTAATCTCGCAAAAGCATTTTCAACTAAATGTCTTAATTTATATAGATATTTATCAAATTCCTTATTCGATCTCTTACTGTTTGATCTCAATGGAATAATGGGAATCATATTCTTGTTCTTGGCATATATTCTAATGTGCTCAGCATCATACCCCTTATCAGCAATGAGATAAGTTGCCTCGTCTACCGTATCAATCAGTTGTTTTGCAACTTGACTGTCGTGGACGTCACCCCCAGTGATTTTAAAATCAATCGGTAATCCATTCGCGTCGGTTGCAAGATGTATTTTTGTTGTTCGTCCACCACGTGATTGTCCAATTGCTCTTTCGAAACCATGCCGAGCTCCACTTGCATGTTGATGCACGCGTATGTAACTTCCGTCAATGAATACCCATTCTTGATCCAAGACGCCTCGTAATCTAAAAAAAATTTATCCCACAATCCCTTGCTTGCCCAACGATTAAAGCGATTGTAAGCAGTTTGCCAAGGACAAAATTCTTGGGGAATATCACGCCATGTGGCGCCTGTACGCAGTTTCCATAAGATCGCTTCCATGATATTTCTACTATTCTTTGAACAGTAACAACCGTGTAATCGCATAGTATCTTGAATTTGCTGCCAGATATCATCGGTGAGAAGAGTACGTGCCATTGAAAAAATATAGAAATCAAAAGAGCTTAAAGGAGGATTTTAAGTATTTAAAACCAATTTTTCAAATGAGGACACGCCCTAGTTAAATATTTTCTTATTTTTTTTGTTTTTTGGTGTTAAATCACAACGGAAATTTCATAGTTTTCTGCTAGTATGCCTGCCGAAAGATTTAATCTTCATAAGTACAGTACATAAATAAGGCGTTAAAATGCTATCTATTGCAGATTTAAAAATTGCGGTCATTGGGTTAGGTTATGTAGGCTTACCACTTGCGGTTGAATTTGGGAAAAAAGTACCTGTAATTGGTTTTGATATCTATCAAAAAAGAATTGATGAACTTAAAAGTGGCCAAGACCATACCTTAGAAGTATCGAAAGAAGAACTCAAACAGGCAAATCAGCTTAGCTATTCAGCAAATTTAGAAGATTTAAAAAGCTGTAATTTCTTTATTGTCACTGTACCTACGCCAATTGATGAGTTTAAACAGCCAGACTTAACTCCTCTTGTTAAGGCCTCGACCAGTATTGGACAGGTACTGAAAAAAGGCGATGTGGTGGTGTATGAGTCTACGGTATATCCGGGTGCGACTGAAGAAACCTGTATTCCGGTTCTGGAGCAAGTGTCAGGCCTGAAGTTCAATCAGGACTTCTTTGCCGGTTATAGTCCAGAGCGAATTAATCCGGGCGATAAACTGCACCGCGTAACCAATATTTTGAAAATTACCTCAGGTTCTACCCCTGAAGTCGCTGAATTTGTCGATCAGGTGTATAACCTGGTGATTGAGGCAGGTACGCATAAAGCCACCAGTATTAAAGTGGCTGAAGCGGCAAAAGTGATTGAAAATACTCAGCGTGATGTCAATATTGCATTGATTAATGAACTGGCCGTGATCTTTAATAAAATGGGAATTGATACCGAAGCAGTATTGCAGGCTGCCGGCACCAAATGGAATTTCTTGCCATTCCGTCCAGGTCTGGTGGGGGGGCACTGTATTGGTGTCGATCCGTACTATTTGACCCATAAAGCACAGTCCATCGGTTACCATCCTGAAATTATTCTGGCAGGTCGCCGTTTAAATGATGGTATGGGGGCTTATGTGGTTACCCAGCTGGTCAAGGCCATGATCAAGAAAAAGATTCAGGTCGAAGGCGCTAAGGTTCTGGTTTTAGGCTTAAGTTTTAAAGAAAACTGCCCGGATATTCGTAATACCAAAATTATTGATATTGTCAATGAACTAACAGAATACAATATTGTTGCCGATGTGTATGACCCATGGGTGGATGCAAGCGAAGCTCAACATGAATACGGGATTAATCCGGTCAAAAACGTGGAACAGGGTCAGTATGACGCAGTAATTTTAGCCGTTGCACATGATCAGTTTAAAGCCATGGGTGCTGAAGCATTACGTGCCCTGGGTAAGCCAGCACATATTTTATATGATCTGAAATATGTACTGGATCAATCTGAATCTGACCTTCGTCTGTAATTATAAGGACCTTAAACATGAGCCAATATCAAACTGTATGCGAGCAATTACAACAAGTACCAAAAACCTGGTTAATTACCGGTGTGGCAGGCTTTATTGGCTCAAACTTACTGGAAACTTTATTAAAGCTGAACCAAAATGTAGTCGGTTTGGATAATTTTGCCACAGGTCATCAGCATAATCTGAATGAAGTAAAAAACTTGGTAACTCCTGAGCAATGGGCAAACTTCAAGTTTTATGAAGGTGATATCCGTAATTTTGAAGACTGCCAGACAGCATGTGCAGGTGTGAATTATGTGTTGCACCAAGCCGCTTTAGGTTCTGTACCGCGTTCTATTGCTGACCCGATTACTACCAATGCAGCCAATATTACCGGCTTTTTAAATATGCTGACTGCGGCACGTGATGCAGAAGTCAAAAGCTTTACCTATGCTGCTAGTAGTTCAACTTATGGTGACCATCCGGCACTGCCTAAAGTCGAAGAAAATATCGGCAAACCGCTTTCACCTTATGCGGTCACCAAATATGTAAATGAGCTGTATGCTGAAGTCTTTGCCCGAACTTATGGCTTTAAAACGATTGGTTTGCGTTACTTCAATGTCTTCGGCAAGCGTCAGGACCCGAATGGGGCCTATGCTGCAGTCATTCCAAAATGGACCGCAGCCATGATTGCCGGTGATGATGTGTTCATTAATGGTGATGGTGAAACCAGTCGTGATTTCTGTTTTATTGAGAACACGGTTCAGGCCAATATTCTGGCAGCCACTACACAAAATGATGAAGCTAAAAATCAAGTTTATAATGTCGCAGTAGGGGATCGTACTACGCTGAATGATTTGTTTAATACGATTAAAGTTGCTTTAAATGAAAATGGTGTGACATATACGAAAGAGCCTGTATACCGTGATTTTCGGGCTGGGGATGTTCGACATTCACAGGCAAGTATAGAAAAGATTAAAAGTTTACTGGGATATAGCCCAGAATTTGTAATTGCGCAAGGAATTGATCAAGCAATGCCTTGGTATATAAGCTTTAGTAAGTAAATATGTTTAATAGAATTAAGGTGCTTAAAAATCGTGTAAGTGCCAGTAAAGATGGGAAGGCTTTAGCGAGTAATTTTGGTTATCTGATGGTAATGCAAATTGCTGGCTATATTTTCCCATTAATGACAATTCCATATTTAGCGAGAGTCATTGGTGTAGAGGGTTTTGGTAAAATTGCTTTTGCCGCAGCTATAGTAGTTTGGTTTCAGACGATTACAGACTGGGGGTTTAATTATACTGCTACCCGTGATGTCGCACGTCATCGGGATAATTTAAAAAAAGTATCTGAAATTTTTTCTAATGTATTTTGGGCCAAAAGCTTACTTGCTTCAATCTCTTTTATTATACTTTTTATTCTTACTGAGTTTATTCCTTATTTAAAGGAAAGCCAGACATTATTGTTTATTACTTTTATGCTTGTACCGGCAAGAATTCTATTTGCAGATTGGTTTTTTCAAGCCATAGAAAAAATGAAATTTATTACAATTTTTGATTTAATTTCTAAATTAATTTTTACATTATTTATTTTTATATTTGTTAAAGAAAAGTCCGACTTTATTTTACAACCTTTATTTTTAAGTCTAGGCTCAATATTAGTAGGCTTGGTTTCACTTTACCTAATTGTGGTTAAGTGGAAAGTTAAAATATCATCCCCTAAATATCGAGAAATAATAATAACTATAAAGAATAGTAAAGATGTATTTATAAATAATATTGTTCCAAACTTTTATAATAGTTTTTCATCTGTGCTTCTTGGTTTCTGGGGTGGAAGCATAGCAAATGGTTTATTGGATGCAGGCAGTAAATTTGCAAATATCGCCCAACAATTTATTAATATATTATCACGAGTATTTTTCCCATTTTTATCAAGAAAGTCAAATAAACATAGTGTCTACGCTAAAATTAATATTACTATATCGATAGTTTCTTCTATAATTCTAGTTTTAATAGCTCCTTTTATTATAAAGATTTTCTTTACACCTGAATTTTATCAATCTATTGTTGTTTTGCAAATTATAGCATGCTCCTTGGTGTTTTTAGCATTGAGTAATACTTATGGTGTTAATTACATGATTATACATGGATATGAAAAATCTTTAAGAAATATTACAATTGTAAGTTCTTTAATGGGATTTACATTATGTTTTCCATTAATCTATTTTTATAGTTTTTTAGGCGCAGCTATTACAGTTGCATTAACTAGGGCCATTCTTGGATTAAGTATAATGTTTAAAGCCAAAACTATTCAACGGAGTGTTATAGTAAAATGAAAATAGCTATTTTAGGGACGGGTAATGCTGGTTGTGCATTGGCTGCAAAATTTACTCAGCAAGGCCATATTGTTAGTTTAATTAAGACTTCTAAATCTTTACATGAAAAAAATTTTAATGTAATTAGTCAACAACAAGGTATTTGGTTACACGATTTAGATGATAGTCAAAATTTTGTTAAGATTTTTAAAATTACAAGAGATATTAAAGATGGTTTACAGGATAATGAAATCATCATAATTTTAACTCAAAGTATTCATCATGAAAGTGTAGCTGAAAAAATAGCTTCTTTTATTCCAGATTCCTGTAAAATTATTTTTACAATTCCTGGAAATTTAGGTTCATTATATTTATATAAAAAACTAGGTAATAAAGTTATTTATGCTGAAGGTGAATCAACACCTTATGACGCAAGATTAGAGAAACCTGGGGTAGTGAAAATATTATTTAAAAATAGACGTAACGCTGTTTCGTTTTTACCAAAAGCAAGAGCAGATGAAGGTCTTCAGTATATTTCTACTCTAGTTGATACTTATAAGTTTAAAAGACAAAACTTGGTAGAATCAGCTTTGCATAACCCTAATCTGGTTGTTCATACGATAGGTGTAATTATGTCTGCAAGTCGTATTGAGATGATGAAGGGGGAGTTTTGGATGTATAAGGAGTCATTTTCACCTGCTATCTGGAATCTTATTCATGATTTAGACTCTGAAAAAAATAAAATAATTGAAGCATTCAAAGGTGAACAGTTATCTTATCTTGATGCTTGTAAGTTCCGTAATGCAGATGATTTGAATATGGATTCTTATGAAGTTTTTAAAGGGTATGCAGAAACAGGCGGACCAAAAGGCCCTGACTCTTTAGCAACAAGGTATTTACATGAAGATGTTGCAAATGGTTTATGTCTTTTAAGTATGCTTGGAAAAAAAATGAATATACCAACCCCAATTACTGATTCATTAATTTTTATAGCTTCCTCACTTGTAAAGTATAATTTTCAACAGCATGCTAGAACCTTAAAGGATTTAGGATTAGATAACTTGAGCACTGACCAACTTATTAGTTTTTTCAATTGAGTACAGGTTTTATAATGTTAAAAAAATATTTACTTAAATTAATTTTTTCAAATGCTTTTTTTAAAGAAATCTACATAAAAAGAAGAATTAGACAGAAAAAAGATTTAATGAATGAAATCGAGTTACAAAGTTATTTAGAAGAAGCCGAAAAATTTTTTTTAGATAAGCCTATTTGTATATCTGTTGGATTAGTCAGAGATAGTGATAACTTTGCTAATGAAGGTTTAGTTACAGAAAGAGCTTACTTTCCTAAATACGAAAGATTCTTAAAAAATAATCAAATTTCTTATTCATTTTATGATCCATTTAGATCAAACTGGATGGAAGAAGCAGAAAAATATGATCTCATAATTTGGCATACTGATTCTGACCCTTCAACACAAGAAATAGCTGAAAGTAAGATATATATCTTGGAAAAAATGGGAATAAAATGTTTTCCGAGCTATGATGAAATATGGTCTTATGAAAGCAAAGTTAGAGCAAATTATTTATATAAGTTATATGATTTGCCAACTATTCCAACTTATATTAGTCACTCAAAACAAGATACCATAGACTATCTAAAACATGTAAGGTTTCCAATTATTTCAAAAATTTCTACTGGATCAGCTTCTTTTGGTGTTGATAAAATTAATGACTATAATGAAGCCAAAAAAGTTGTAGATAAAATATTTTCATATAAAGGTAAGGATACTTATTTTAAGTATCAAAGCCAAAAAAATTATGTTTATTTTCAAGAGTATATTGAAGATGCGACTTTTGACTTACGTGTAATATGTATTGGTGATGAACTATTTGGGTACTATCGCTACCCTAATAAAGGCGATTTTAGAGCATCTGGCGCTGGGAATTATGAAAAAAAAGAAATACCTAATGAAGCATTAGAATTAGCGTATAAGGTTCGAGAAAAGTTTGGTTCTACTATGCTGGCAACAGACTTTGTTTACAGTGAAAAAAAGAAAAAATATTTTATTATTGAATCCTCTATATTTATTGGTATAGATACTTGTGAGCAATTATGTATAAATGGAGTTTCAGGAAAATATAAAAGACTTGATGAAAGTAATTATCAATTTATACCTGGTAAGTATTGGATTCAAGAAGTTTCATTAAAAAGTTATATTGAAAAAAATATTAATTAGTTATTTTGAAATATATTTTAATAGATATTTTTAGTAGTAAGAATGGTTGACTGGATGTTTAATGAAAGTAAATTCTAATATTCTTTTCAAGAATGTCATATTGTGTTTCATATTTCTATATTTTGCACAGGGGGTTATTTATGAAAGTGGCTCTTTCATAGCAAAAATTTCACTACTTATTATATTGAGTATATCTGCTATATATTTATTAAAAACTTTATTAAGAGCTGATAAGAAACCTTTATTTTATTGGGCTTGGCTTTTTTTATTATCTATTAATATTTTTGGATTTGTCTCTGGTGGTAATTATAGTGGTACGCACTATTCTCAAATTAAAAATATATGTATAGCTATTTTACCATTTTTTGCTTTTTACTATTTTTCTTTGAAAGATAATCTTCAAGGAAGAGATTTGCTGATTTTTTCTATTTTAATTACACCTATAATTATCGCAAATTTTTATATAAGTAAAATAGATTTCATTGATGAATTTATGGTAGATGAGGAAAGGGTTGTTTCAAATATAGCATATCTATTTATTATATTAATTCCCTATGTATTTCTTTGGGGGGAGAAAAAAATATTAGCGATAATAAATATGTTATTAATAATATTTTTTGTTTTTCAGGGGGCTAAAAGAGGGGCGTTTATTTTAGGAATGCTAGGAGTATTAGTATTTGTATATTATCAAATAACATCACTGAATCCCAAAAAAAGAAAAATAGGATTCGTTGTATCTCTAGTGGGTCTAACCTTTTTAACACTTTTAATATATCAATTCTATCAAAGTAATGAATATTTAGTAGAAAGATTACAGAGTATAGATTCTAATACTAGTGGGCGGGAGATTATATATAGAAATTTGTGGAACAATTGGTATGCTAGTGATAATGTGATTAATGTTTTATTTGGTTTCGGATTTGTATCTACTATTTATTATAGTGGTTATGGTCTTTTAGCTCATAATGATTGGCTGGAATTGTTAACAAATTTTGGTTTGATTGGTGTTTCATCTTATCTAGCTGTTTTTTGTAGTATTGTCTATTTTTTGCTATATGAAAAGATGAGTAAGGAAGATAAGACAATTTTAATAACAATTTTGCTTATTGCTTCTTTTCAAACTATGTTTTCTATGTATTACACATCAAGTGGAACTATATTTAATGCGATATTGTTAGGCTATGTTTTTGGTAAAAAAAATCGTAAAATTCATAATCATAAAATTTAAGATTGAAAATTATGAAAATACTTTGTATTATTGATAGTCTTGGATCAGGAGGGGCACAGCGTCAATTGGTTAACTTGGCAGTCTCCTTTAAAAAAAAGGGCCATGATGTTAATTTTTTAGTTTATTACAAAGATAATTTCTATTTAGACTACTTGGAAGAAAATAAAATAAATGTTATTCAGGCTATCGAGAGTAATTATTTAAAACGTATATTAAAGATAAGGAAAATTATTCGTACTGGTCATTATGATTCTATTTTATCATTTCTAGAAGTGCCAAATTTGATTTGCGAACTAGCAAGCTTTCCTTCTAAGCATTGGAAGTTGGTTGTCGGAGAGCGTAGTGCCAACCCTAAAATATTTTCATCTAAAAAGTTAAAGTTATATCGTAAATTTCATTTTTTGGCAGATGCAGTAGTAGCTAACTCATTTGAAAATATAAGCATGGTGAAAGAGGTCAATCCTTATTTATCTAGCTCAAAATGTCATGTTATTTACAATATGGTAGATTTTGATAAATGGGCTCCTAATCCGAGTGAATATATATTCAGAAAAAATGGTAAGTTAAAAATTGTTGTTGCAGCAAGACATCATTACCTTAAAAATTTAAATGTATTGGTTGAAGCTGTTCATTTGTTGAATAATGAGGAAAAATATCAATTGCATATTGAGTGGTATGGTCGTGTAGAAGATCATTCTTATACTGATGCACTTAAAAAAATATCAGAATATAGTTTGGAGCAGATATTCTTTTTCTATGACCCTATTCCAGCAATTAATCAAATAGTAAATCAGGCTGATGTAGTTGGGTTATTCAGTTTCTATGAAGGACTTCCAAATAGTGTCTGTGAAGGAATGGTTAATTCAAAACCTATTATAGCGTCAAATGTATCAGATGTAGGTAGGCTCATTGATAAAAATTTTATTTTTAATCCTGAGAGCCCAATAGAATTAAGCCAGTTATTAAAAAAACTATTACAAATGAGTAAATATGAACTTCAACTAGTAGGTCTTCAGAATAGGGGAAAGGCTATAGAACTTTTTGATGGAAATGTTATTTCAGATAAGTATCTAGATCTAATGAGTTAATTTTTTGAGTAAATTATTGTGAAAGTTTTATTATTATCTCCACTGCCACCTCCTGTTGGAGGAATCGCTACTTGGACTGTGAATATACTTAAATATTATGAATTAAAAGGACAAAAAGAGTCTGATGTAAATATTATTCATCAAAACACAGCAATTCGTTTTCGAAGGATCACGACGCTTAGTTTTTTCTCGAGATTAATCTCTGGGATTCTAGATGGAGCAAGAGCATTTATTATTTTTATTTATTTTTTATTAAAATATAGGCCCGATGTAATTCACTTAACTAGTAGTGGCTCCCTTGGTTTATGGAAGGATATTCTTTTTGTTTATATTGCTAAGTTATTTAATATTCCTTTAACTATACATTTCCGTTTTGGGCGTATTCCTGAAATTAGTAAATTAAATAATTGGGAGTGGAAAATTTTAAAAAAAGTTATTTCATTAAGTTCATCAGTCATTGTTCTTGATGATAATTCATGGAACACGCTTAAAGATCAAGGTTTTAAGCATATATATACTATTCCTAATCCGATTTCAGACTCAGTAGAAAATGTAATGAATACTCAGGAAGATGGCATATGGAATGATAAACGTGTTTATAGAAACATTCTTTTTGTAGGACATGTGACAAAAAATAAAGGTATATTTGAGCTAGTCCAATCTTTTTCCTTATTAAGTAATGTTGATGAATTAATATTAATAGGACCTTTTGAATTAGAGGTTAAAAATCAGATTATTGAATTAGCGGGTATAAAATCGGATAAAATTACGTTTACTGGTGCTTTAGACAAAGTTGAAGTTCTGAATGCAATGAAACGAGCTACAGTTCTCGTACTTCCAAGCTATACAGAAGGTTTTCCTAATGTAATTATTGAAGCAATGGCTATGCAATGCCCTGTAGTGGCAACAAAAGTTGGTGCTGTAGCGACTATGTTAAATGATGGACATTCTAACCCTGCAGGATTGGTTGTAGAGCCTAAAAATGTACAAGCTCTAACTGAAGCACTTGATTTTATGATTTCAAAACCAGATCAAGCTAAAAAAATTGCAGATAATGCATATTGGAAAGTAAAAAGTGAATATACCTTAGAAAAAGTATGTCGCCAATATGAAAAGGTTTGGACTAATTGTGTAAATAGAGAGATATAAATGTTTAAAGGAAAGACCCTTCTCATCACTGGTGGTACAGGTTCATTCGGTAATGCTGTTCTAAAGCGCTTTTTAGAAACAGATATTAGAGAAATTCGTATATTTAGCCGTGATGAAAAAAAGCAAGATGATATGCGTAAAAAATACCAGTCGTCTAAGCTTAAATTTTATATTGGTGATGTACGCGACTATAATAGTGTGCTTAATGCGACACGTGGCGTAGATTATATTTATCATGCTGCTGCACTTAAACAAGTGCCTTCATGTGAATTCCACCCAATGGAAGCAGTTAAAACGAACGTACTCGGTACAGAAAATGTTTTAGAAGCAGCCATTCAAAACCATGTGAAACGTATTGTATGTTTAAGTACAGATAAAGCTGTTTATCCAATCAATGCAATGGGTATTTCAAAAGCAATGATGGAAAAAGTCATTGTCGCCAAATCGCGTAATTTAGAAGAATTAGATACGACCATTTGCTGTACACGTTATGGTAACGTGATGGCTTCACGTGGCTCAGTCATTCCTCTATTTGTAGATCAAATTCGTCAGGGTAAACCACTCACCATTACTGATCCTAATATGACTCGCTTTATGATGACTTTGGATGATGCTGTCGACTTGGTGTTATATGCATTTGAGCATGGTGAAAACGGTGATATTTTTGTACAAAAAGCACCAGCAGCAACTATTCATGTTCTAGCGCAAGCTTTAACTCAGTTATTAAATGTACCAGAGCATCCAATTTCAATTATGGGTACACGTCATGGTGAAAAAGCCTATGAAGCATTACTCAGTCGAGAAGAAATGGTGGTTGCCTTAGATCAAGGTTATTATTATCGCGTTCCTGCAGATCAGCGTGACCTCAACTATTCAAAATATGTTGAAGATGGTGATTTAAAAATTACTCAATATGAAGATTATAACTCCCATAATACTGAACGTTTAGATGTTGAAGGCATGAAAACGCTTTTACTCAAGCTGGAATTTATTCGTGCCTTAACTCAAGGCCAATATATTGATCCTGAGGCTTAAATATGAAAATTTTAGTCACAGGTTCCAATGGTTTTATTGCAAAAAACTTGATTCAATTCCTATCTGAAAAATCAGAAATCGAAATTTTAAAGTTTAACCGAGAGTCTAGTTCAGAAGAATTAGAGCAATCTGTACTTGCTGCAGATTGGATTGTGCATTTAGCAGGAATAAACCGCCCTTTAAATGAGCAAGAGTTTATTGAGGGAAATATTACGCTGACGCAAAAAATTGCAGATATTCTTAAGCGAGCGAAAAAGCAAACCCCGATTATTCTCTCTTCATCTATTCAGGCTGAACGCGACAATGCTTATGGTCAGAGTAAATTGGGTGGTGAACAGGCTTTATTGGAACTTCAGCAAAAGCAGGGCAATCCTGTTTATATTTGCCGTTTAGCCAATGTATTTGGTAAGTGGTCACGTCCAAACTATAATTCGGCTGTGGCAACCTTCTGTTATAACACGGCACATGATTTACCGATCCAGATTCATGATGAAAATGCGGTTATTCGCCTAGTGTATGTCGATGATGTCGTTGAATCATTCTGGAATCTTATCCAAGGTAAGTTGCAAATAGAACAGTTGTTTACTATTGAGCCAGAATATCAAATTACTGTCGGTGAATTAGCTAGAACATTGAAAGGTTTTAAAGAGTCTCGCAACACTTTAATTACCGATCGTGTCGGAACAGGTTTAACCCGTGCACTTTATTCAACCTATTTAAGCTTTTTAAAGCCTGAACAGTTTGACTACAGCATACCTAAATATGGCGACCAGCGTGGAGTATTTGTTGAAATGCTGAAAACACCGGATGCAGGGCAGTTCTCCTACTTTACTGCACATCCGGGGATTACGCGTGGCGGACATTATCATCACACCAAAACAGAAAAATTTTTGGTGATTAAAGGTAAGGCATTATTTAAGTTTAAGCATGTAGTGACTGGCGAATTCTATGAGTTAGAAACATCAGGCGAAGAGCCGCGTGTTGTTGAAACTGTGCCGGGCTGGACGCATGCCATTACCAATATTGGTAATGAAGAAATGGTGGTTATGTTATGGGCAAATGAAATTTTTGACCGTGAAAAACCAGATACCTATGCTATGGCATTAACGAATTAAGAGCGGAAATTGTGAAAAAATTAAAATTAATGACGGTCGTTGGTACTCGTCCTGAAATTATTCGTTTATCACGTGTCATGTCTACGTGTGATCAGTACTTCGATCATGTTTTGGTACATACGGGTCAAAACTATGATTATGAACTTAATGAAATTTTCTTTACCGATTTAGGTATTCGTAAGCCAGATCATTTTTTAAATGCTGCGGGTGCAACAGGTGCAGAAACGATTGGTAATGTCATTATTGCGGTCGACAAAGTTCTAGAAGAAGTTCAACCTGAAGCATTGCTGGTCTTAGGCGATACCAATAGCTGTATGGCGGTCATTCCAGCCAAGCGCCGTAAGATTCCAACCTTCCATATGGAAGCAGGAAACCGTTGTTTTGATATGCGTGTGCCAGAAGAAATTAATCGTCGCATTGTCGATCACACTGCTGATATTAATTTAACCTATAGCACAATTGCACGTGATTATTTACTTGCTGAAGGTTTGCCTGCTGATCAAGTCATTAAGACAGGCAGTCCTATGTTTGAGGTGTTAAATCACTATAAAGCAAAAATTGAGTCTTCAGATGTGCTAGAGCGTTTAGGTTTAAAAAAGCATCAATACTTTATCGTTAGTGCACACCGTGAAGAAAATATTAACTCTGATCAAAACTTTTTAGATCTGGTTGAAATGCTGAATGCAGTCGCTGAAAAATATCAATATCCTGTGATTGTCTCAACACATCCACGTACACGAAAACGAATTGAACAACTTAATGTTAAGTTCCATCCGTTGGTACAATTACTTAAACCTTTAGGTTTTAGTGATTACAACAAATTGCAGCTTTCTGCAAAAGCAACTTTGTCTGATAGTGGCACCATTAATGAAGAATCTTCAATTTTGAACTTTCCTGCTTTGAACTTGCGTCAGGCACATGAGCGTCCAGAAGGTATGGAGGAAGCTGCTGTAATGATGGTAGGCTTGACTGCTGAACGCATTTTGCAAGGTTTAGATATTCTGGATCATCAATCACGTGGTGAAGAACGCTTATTACGTTTAGTTGCTGACTATAGTATGCCAAATGTGAGTGAAAAAATTGTGCGTATTGTCTTAAGCTATACCGATTATGTGAATCGTGTAGTGTGGAAGGCATATTGATGAAAATTTTATTTATTACACAATATTTTAATCCTGAGCCTAGCTATAAAGATTTGAGATTTGTAGAGTCAATGTCAAAACTAGGGCATGAGTTAGAAGTTCTTACAGGTTTTCCAAATTTTCCACACGGAAAGCGTTATTCTGGGTATAAGCTAAAATTTTATGAACAAGAGATGCAGGGGGAAATAAAAGTTCATCGCGCCTATTTATATCCTGATCATAGTGACTCGGTGTGCAAAAGATTTTTGAATTATTTCAGCTTTTTCGTATCTGCAATAATTGTAGGGTTGTTTATTGTAAGGAAATTTGATGCGATTCATGTGGCAGCTACTCCTTTGAATGCTGGTTTAGTCGGCGTAATTTTAGGGAAGCTTTTTAATAAACCTGTGCTGAGTGATATACAAGATATATGGCCTGATTCTTTGTCAGCAACTGGAATGCTTAATAATAAAAAAATTTTGAAATGTGTTTCTTATTGTTGTAATTGGTCTTACAAAAATTCAAAAAAAATCACTGTAATATCAGAAGGTTTTAAAGATCTGCTAATTCAGCGCAATGTTCCGGAAAGTAAAATTGAAATTATTTATAATTGGTCTGAATTAGAGGGGATGGCTCCAACAGGTAATCATCAATTAAAATATTCAACCGATGTTTTTAATGTGACATTTGCTGGAAATATGGGCAAAGCTCAGGATTTATCAAATCTGATTTATGCAGCAGAAGTTCTTAGCAAAGAGCACCCTGAAATTATATTTAATTTTATTGGGGATGGTCTTGAAAAGGACAGTCTAGTTGATTTGGTGGTCAAGAAAAGTTTAAAGAATGTGATTTTTTATGATCGTGTAAGTAGCTCGGAGGTAATAAATTATCTAAAACAGTCAGATTGTTTATTGATTAGTTTAAAAAAAGATCCATTATTTGAAATTACAATACCTTCAAAAACACAAGCTTACTTGTCTTTGGGGAAACCTATAATAAGTACCGTTTTAGGTAATGCAGCAGATTTGATTGAAAGTGCCGAAGCTGGTTATATTGTTGAACCATCAAATCCTTATAAACTCGCTGAGACTATTCTTAGGATGTCACAGTTAAGCAAGTCAGAATTATATCAAAAAGGGTTAAGTTCAAAGGCTTTTTATGAGCGAAATTTATCAAAACAAGCAAGTTTAAATAAATTTTCTAGTGTTTTTGAAGCAATGAAGGATTGATGATGTTTTATAATCTTTATCTAAAACGATTTATAGATCTAGTCTTTGCAACGATTATCTTCATTTTATTAAGTCCAATATTCATGTTGGTAATGATTGTTTTAAGTTCAGCTAATAAAGGGTCACCATTTTTCTTTCAATTACGCCCAGGTAAAAATGGAAAGATTTTTAAAATTATAAAATTTAAAACTATGAATGATGCAAAAGATGAGTCTGAAAATTTATTACCAGATTTTCAGCGAATAACTAAGGTAGGTTCTTTTATAAGAAAGACTTCTTTAGATGAAATTCCTCAATTAATAAATGTAATAAAAGGAGATATGAGCATAGTGGGACCAAGACCACTATTAGTTGAATATTTGCCTTTGTATAGCGAAGAACAAGCATTAAGACATAATGTTCGCCCGGGCATGACTGGGTATGCACAAATCAATGGACGTAATGCGATTAGTTGGGAAGAAAAGTTTAAGCTTGATACTTGGTATGTTGAGAACCAATCATTTTGGTTAGACTTTAAAATTATGTTAAAAACGGTCAAAAAAGTAATTGCTAAAGACGATATTAGTGCTGAGGGTGATGCAACAATGCCAAAATTTACGGGAAATTTGAAAAAATAAACATGAATATTTTAATCACTTCAGCAGGACAACGAGTTTCATTGGTACGTTCTTTCCAAACAGAACTAAAAAAGTATTTTGAAAATGGTCAGGTCTTCACTACTGATTTAAACCCTGTGTTAGCTCCTGCATGCCATGTTTCTGATCAAAGTTTTACTGTACCACGTGTCACAAGCCCTGAGTATATTGATCAATTATTGCACCTTTGCTTGAATAATCAGATTAAATTAGTTGTGCCAACGATTGATACAGAGTTGTTAGTTTTAAGTGAAAATATTGAATATTTTAAACAACGAGGTATTCACTTATTGGTGAGCGACACTGAGCTAGTACAGCAATGCCGTGATAAACGTCAAATTAATCAGTTTTTTGAAAATCATGGAATTTGTATTCCTCAGCAATATGATTTAGACAGTTTACTATTCCCTGTATTTGTAAAACCTTATGATGGCAGTTTAAGCAAAGGTATTTTCACTGCACATAGCACAGAAGACATTAAGCCTGAACATCATGCAGATCCAAAATTAATGTTTATGGAGTACATTGCGCCAGAGAATTACGATGAGTTCACCGTCGATTGTTACTATGATCAAGCTTCGGAATTGAAATGTGTGGTACCCCGTAAGCGTATTTTTGTTCGTGCGGGTGAAGTCAATAAAGGCGTGACTAAAAAAAATATTATTGTGACTGAGTTTAATCAGAAGTTAAAACATATACCAGGTGCACGTGGTTGTTTAACCATACAAGTATTCTTGCATAAAACTGAAGATAAAATTCTAGGGATTGAAATTAACCCACGTTTTGGTGGGGGGTATCCACTCAGTTATTTGGCTGGTGCTAACTATAGTCAATGGGCTATTAGAGAATATTTATTAAATCAAAAAATTGAAGAGTTTGCAGCATGGAGTGATAACTTGCTGATGCTACGCTATGATGCTGAGGTTTTGGTTCATAATTATGAAGGATGAAGTAATAGTATTTGATTTGGATGATACTTTATATAATGAAATTGATTTTTTGAAATCAGCTTTTAAAGAAATTTCTTTGTTGGTTGCAAGGGATAGATATCTAAAAATACACCAGAAAATGCTGGATTTATATTACTCAGGAAGTGATGTATTTGATTATATTGTGAATAATTACCCAGAGTATAAGAAAAGTGACTTGATTTTTCTTTATAGAAATCACTTTCCGACTATTCAGACCTTCGATGGAGTAGTTGAACTTTTAAATGAACTATCGAAAAATTATTATTTAGCAATTATTACAGATGGTAGGTCTATTACTCAAAGAAATAAAATTAAAGCTCTAAAATTAGAGGCTTTTATTGATGAATGTATTATCTCTGATGAGTTAGGTTCTGAAAAACCAGATATAAAGAACTTTGAAGTAATTCAAAATAAATTTAATTGTGAAAAATATACCTATGTTGCTGATAATGTCTTAAAAGACTTTATATCACCAAATAACCTTGGTTGGAGAACTATCGGTATATGTAATAATGGTTTTAATATTGTAAGACCATCTAGAAGTTTAACTATTAATTATCAACCGGATTTTTGGGTTGAAAGTTTTAAAGATTTAAGTCGAGTTTTGTTATAATGAGAATAGTATTATTATCTCGGGTGATTTTTTTAAGTGGTGTTACAACTCATTTAATTTCTTTAGCTAAAGGGTTAATTGAGAGAGGGCATCAAGTCTATATAATGACTGCCGGCCCTGAAGATCAAAAATCGGAAGCTAATGTGAAATTATTCCAAGATCTTATTGATATTGGTGTAACTCCGATTATTCTTCCTTTCCCAAAAAAGAATAATAATAAATATACATATTTACTATCATTGCTTTACTCTTTAATAGATTCTAAGAGAGTCTTGGATAGGTATGAATTTGATATTATTCATGTTCATACTCCTATATTATCATTTATTCCTAAAATTTTAAAACGAAAGTTTATTAGAACTATCCATACTGCGGACTTAAATCTTTCTGTTTTGAACTGTAAAGCAGATTATGAAATAGTAATTAGTAAAGAATTGTATGTTGAGGCAATAAATAAGTATAATTATACTGAGGAATCAATTGATTTAATTAATAATGGTGTTCCGCGTGATTTTTATCAACCTGAAAAAAAGATAGATAAAATTATAAATTTAAAAAAAATATATAATATTCAAGAGGAGATAGTAATAGGATTAGTTGGTTCTATTAATTATAATAAAGGTCATGATATTCTTATAAAAGCAATTTCATTATTACCCTCTCATATTAAATCAAATGTGCATATCTTATTTTTAGGAGATGGTGAAAAAGATCTTGTAATTAATTTACTTAAAGAAAAAAAGCTAAGCGAACAGTGTACTTTTCTATCATTTCAGGATCCTTTAAAAATCTATCCTTCAATTGATATTAAAGTACTCCCATCACGTCTAGAAGGTTTTCCTTTAGCTACAATTGAAGCTATGTTAATGGGGTGTTGCGTTATTCGATCGAATACTGAAGGTGCGACCGAGCAAATTACCCATGGTAAAACTGGTTTTATTTTTGAAAATGAAAATTATTCTGAATTATCAAATATTCTTTTAGAACTAATTAAGAATAAAGAGTTAAGAAATCAAGTATCTCAAGCTGGTCAAACTTATGCTTTAGAGCACTTCATCAGTGATATTATGGTGAATAAAACTTTAACTGTGTATCAAAAGGCTTTAAGAGAAAATTAATATGTTAAACACTGCATTTGAACCATGGCCAAGTTTTACTCAGAAAGAAGCGGATGCGGTTTCCCGGGTTTTATTGTCGAATAAAGTCAACTACTGGACAGGGCAAGAATGCCGTGAGTTTGAAAAAGAATTTGCCCAGTTTGCAGAAACCCAGTATGCAGTGGCTTTAGCCAATGGAACCGTGGCACTCGATGTTGCTTTGAAAGCCTTAGGGGTTGGAGCAGGGGATGATGTAATTGTCACCTCACGCACCTTTCTGGCATCGGCCAGTTCCATTGTGACGGCTGGAGCAAATCCTATTTTTGCTGATGTTGAGCTGGATTCACAGAATATTTCTGCTGAAACCATCCAAGCAGTACTTACCCCAAATACCAAAGCGATTATCTGTGTGCATCTGGCTGGCTGGATGTGTGACATGGATCCGATCATGCAATTGGCACAGGCAAAAGGCCTGTATGTGATTGAAGACTGTGCACAGGCACATGGCGCAAAATACAAAGGCAAGTCGGCTGGTTCCATCGGTCATATCGCAGCCTGGTCGTTTTGTCAGGACAAGATCATGACCACAGGCGGTGAAGGCGGTATGGTCACCACCAATGATGAAGAGCTGTGGAAAAAAATGTGGTCTTATAAAGACCATGGCAAGAACTTTGACAGCATCTATAACAAGCAGCATCCACCGGGATTCCGCTGGTTGCATGATTCATTTGGGACCAACTGGCGCATGATGGAAATGCAGGCGGTGATTGGACGTATTCAGCTTAAAATGATGCCGGAGTGGACTGCAAAACGCATGGCCAATATGGAAAAAATTTATGCTGCATTTGCAGACAGTCCATATTTTAGCGTGCATCGCCCATCCGATGAGTATGTCCATGCCGCATATAAATGTTATGTGCAGGTCAATACAGATCAGTTGCCTGAAGGCTGGTCACGTGACCGGATTATGGCAGAGATGAATGCCTTGGGTGTGCCATGTTTTAGTGGATCTTGTTCCGAGGTGTATTTGGAGCATGCTTTTGATGATACGCCCTGGCGTCCAGCACAGCGTTTGAAAAATGCGCAGCAATTGGGTGAAACCAGTCTGATGTTTTTAGTTCATCCTACTTTGAGTGATGAAAGTATTAACAAAACAGTCACCGCAATTCAACAAGTTATTAATAGAATAGTTGCTTAAACTTTAAGAATATAAGTGCACCGTGTTCGGTGCATTTAACTTATATAGAATATGTTTTTAAGTTACTCATCGCATTGTGACTTATTAAAAATTTATTAGAATTGAGACAACGCATCCAGTGAAATCGATCATTACGCCTTTCGTAGAATCACCACGAGCCGCCAAACTTGCATTTTTAATTATTCTAGATTTTTGTACTTTTCCTGTCTTGATCTGGCTGTGTTATGCCATTCGCCGTTTTGATTTAGGCGCAGAAGTGGTGCCGGATCTGGCTTTTGGTGCGCTTTGGGTCAGTGTAATTGCAGTCGTATCCCTATTCGTGTGTGGGGTCTATCGCTTTATTGTCCGTACTTATAATGAAGTGTTTATGATCAAGATGGGGCTGGCGACGGCATTGACTGTCGCTGGTCTTTATGCCCTGGCTTATTTTACCCCGGCATTTATTCCGACCTCTATTCCGCTGATGTTCGGCTTTATGATGTTTGCCTGGATCTGGTTTAGCCGGGGCATCATCCGTTTTATTATCCGTTCCTATTTGCAGGCCGACGTACAGAAAAAACGTATTGCGATTTATGGCGCGGGTAATGCAGGCCAACAGGTCGCTGCTGCACTGTATCGTTCCAATGAGCATTTGCCGGTCATGTTTATTGATGACAAACGCTCCTTGACTGGACAGCAGCTGGGTCGACTCAAAGTCTATGATGCCCAGACTGCCTTAAAACTCATGCGCAAGCAAAAAATTGATGAAATTCTGATTGCCTTACCCTCAGTGGGACGGGTACGTAAAAGTGAAATCATCAAGTTTTTAGAGCCGGCACATTTAAAAATTACCGAGATTCCGGGGCTGACCAAACTGGTGGATGGTGAAATCCGAATTTCTGATATTCAGGAAGTAGATATTATTGATTTGCTGGGGCGTGATCCTGTTCCGCCGGTTCCCGAGCTGCTGGCCAGAAACATTAAAGATAAAGTGGTCATGGTGACAGGTGCGGGCGGTTCGATTGGTTCAGAACTCTGCCGCCAGATCATTAAAAACCAGCCGGCCAAAATTATCATTTATGAACTGACTGAATTTGCGCTGTATAGTATTGAAAAAGAGTTACGCCTCACGGCAAGCTGTGAAATTATTCCGATTCTGGGCTCTGTACTGGATGAATCCAAGCTGGAACGGGTGATTGAACAATATGGCGTACAGACTATTTATCATGCTGCCGCCTATAAACATGTACCGCTGGTCGAGTGTAATCCTCTGGCAGGGCTAAAAAACAACGCTGTCGGAACCGCCTTTAGTGTGAATGCAGCGGTGAAGAAAGGCGTCGAAACGTTTGTGTTAATTTCAACCGATAAGGCGGTACGTCCAACCAACGTGATGGGGGCGACCAAGCGTATGGCCGAGCTGTATTGTCAGGCCATGGCGGAAGCCCAGAACCAGACCCAGATCAGTATTGTGCGCTTTGGTAATGTCCTCGGTTCTTCGGGTTCGGTGGTGCCGCTGTTTAAACAGCAAATTGCCAAAGGCGGTCCGATTACTGTCACTGATCCAGAAGTGACCCGTTTCTTTATGACCATTCCGGAAGCCTCGCAGCTGGTGATTCAAGCCGGTGCCTTGGGTACTGGTGGAGACGTATTCTTGCTGGACATGGGCGAGCCGGTACGGATTCAGGATCTGGCACGACAAATGATTTCCCTCAGTGGACTCAAAGTCAGAGATAATAAAGACCCGAATGGTGATATTGAAATTCAATATACTGGGCTACGTCCAGGCGAAAAACTTTATGAAGAACTGCTGATTGACGAAGAAAATACAGAAATTACTTCACATACGCGTATTCTACGATCTGTCGAAAAACATTATCCATTAGCAGAAATTCTGGCAGTATTTAACCGCATACATGAACTTACAGCGACTCAAACCGACATTGAATGGGCGCTGGCACAATTAGAACATTATGTGGATGGTTATGTACGCGGTAACGAAATTAAAGTGAACTAGGTTTTTATAGATATGATTAAGAAAGCAATTCTCCCTGTGGCTGGTTTAGGTACGCGTTTCTTACCTGCCAGTAAATCCATTCCGAAAGAGATGGTGACAGTCGTGGATCGCCCTGCGATTGAATATGTGGTCCGTGAAGCGGTTGCTGCCGGAATTGAGCAGATTATTCTGGTGACCCATTCTTCTAAAGCATCGATTGAAAATTATTTTGATCGTAACTTTGAACTTGAAACCACCCTTGAGCAAAAAAACAAAACGGACTTACTCAAAGAAATTACTGAAATTTTGCCTACAGGTGTGAGTGTGATTAGTGTACGCCAACCACAGCCTCTGGGTCTGGGCCACGCAGTACTGTGTGCCAAAGCCGTGATTGGCGATGATGACTTTGCGGTGTTACTACCAGATGTGCTAGTCAAGGATCAAGACCCTGAAAATGACCTGGCGCGTATGATTCAGCGTTATGAAGAATCTAAAGCGTCACAAATCATGGTGGAAGCAGTGCCTGAACATCTGGTCGACCAGTATGGCATTGTTGATGTTGCTGTATCGCCTGAGGAAGGTGAAAGCATCGTCATGCAAGGCATTGTCGAAAAACCGGCAGTCGGCACCGCACCATCAAATCTGTCTGTGGTCGGGCGTTATATTCTGCCGGCCAAAATCATGCAACTTTTAGAACAGACCCCACGCGGGGCAGGTAATGAAATCCAGCTGACCGATGCAATTGCCATGCTGCAACAAACAGAAGCTGTAGAAGCATATCGTATGAAAGGCCAGACCTTTGACTGTGGCAGCAAGTTGGGTTATCTAAAAGCTGTTTTACATTATGGTGTTGATCATCCTAAACTCGGTAGCGAGTTTAAAGCATTGATTCAGGAACTGGCTTTGTAAGAAAAAATAATAAAAAGGAATATTATGAAAGTCGCAGTATTGGGAAAAACCTTATTTTCCGGAGTCATTTCAGCTCTTTTATCTGAATGTGGTCATCAGGTGGTCTGGTGTAATAGCTTCAATGTAGATGAGTCAGCTCGGCCCTATTTCCAGGATGAATCTCTTCAGCTATTACTGCAAAAACAGGAAAAATCTGGCTTTTTAAACTGTTGCGATTTTCAGCATCTGGATTTTAATCAGGATGTTTTTTTCTTTAGTTTTAATGCCACCGAAGAGCAGCAGGCATTTCAGATGCTGGATACCCTTCGGCATGCCTGTTTTGCTCATCCGAAGCTGATGATTAATGCTTCGACTTTTGGCTTGCATGGCACTCAACGCTTCCAGCAACTGCTGCCGAATGATGACTGGATTTATCTGCCTGATATTATTCAGGAAGGTAATGCCCTGCGTAGTTTTGTTCAGGCCAGCCAGCTGATCGTGGGCTGTGATCATGCAGATGCACAGGCTAAAATCAGAGAGCTGTTACGCCCCTTGTTTCCGCGTGCGCAGCAGTATCTGTTTATGCCGGTACTGGATGCCGAATTTACCAAACTCAGTATTTCCGGCATGCTGGCCACCCGGATCAGTTATATGAATGATCTGGCCAGCGTGGCAGAAAAACTTGGGATTGATATTGAACAGGTGCGCCAAGGCATGGCGGCGGATAACCGGATTGGTTCCGCCTATTTGTTTCCGGGAGTCGGTTTTGGTGGAGAGAACTTCTCGCATGATATCCGCACCTTAACGCATGCGGTAGCAGATTCAGGGGTAAAAAACCAGTTACTGGAACAGGTCTGGGAGATTAACGAACAACAAAAAGAATTACTGTTCCGCAAACTATGGAATTATTTCCGTGGCGATTTACAGGGAAAAGTGGTGGCGATTTGGGGCGCAGCCTTTAAAGAAAATACCCCGAGCATCCAGCAATCTCCAGTGCATGCCATGCTCACTGCATTATGGGCGCAAGGGGTGACGGTCAAACTGCATGATCCGCAAGCATTGGCCAATATTAAAAAAGTCTATGGGACACGGCAGGATCTAATCCTGTGTGAAGATCAATATCAGGCAGTTGAAGGTGCAGATGCCTTATGTTTGATGACTGCCTGGAAACAGTATGGTAGTCCAGATTATCCACACCTCATTAAACTGATGCAGCATCCCCTGATTTTGGATGGGCGTAATCTGTATGATCCGGCCTATATCAAGGCGCGTGGTTTTAATTATATTGGGGTGGGACGTTAATGTTAAGTCAGCTTAAACCAGATCTAAATACTGAAACTGTGTGTCAAAAACTCGCCTCGAGCAAAGAACAACTTGATGCGGTGCATCTACGAGAACTGTTTGCCGCAGACCCCCAGCGTTTTAACAAATATTCAATTCAGTTTGAACAGCTGGTCTTCGATTATAGTAAACACAGAATGAACAGTACGGTGATGCAGGGCCTGATTGAATGGGCAGATGCACAAAACCTAAGATCCTGGATCGGGTCTTTATTTTCAAATCAGGATATTAATTATACCGAGCAACGTGCTGCCATGCATTGGGCATTACGCTTGCCAGTCCAGGATCAGCAGCATGCGGATCTGGCGGCGGATGTACATGCCCAGCTGGAACGGATGTATGCCCTAGTGGAACAGATTCATGCCGGGCAGCGCCGCGGTGCTACCGGTGAAGTGATTCAGGATGTGGTCAATATTGGTGTGGGCGGATCAGATCTGGGTCCCTTAATGGTCACGCACGCTTTATCTGATTTTAAATACCAGTCTGCCCAGCCACTCAATGTACATTTTGTTTCGACCATGGATGGCAGTCAGCTGTCCGAGCTGTTGCATCAGCTGCGTCCGGAAACGACACTGTTTATTATTTCCTCCAAATCCTTCGGCACCATTGATACCCTGACCAATGCCCAGACGGTACGCTTATGGCTGGAAAAGGCCTTAGGTCAACATCCTTATATTCTTAAGCATCATTTTATTGGAGTATCAACCAAGCCGGAAAAAATGACCGCATGGGGCATTGCGCCCGAAAACCAGTTATTGCTTTGGGACTGGGTCGGCGGGCGTTATTCACTCTGGTCCTGTATCGGACTGCCAATTGCCTTGAGTATCGGGATTGAAGGCTTCAAGCAGCTGCTGGCGGGTGCCTATGCCGTTGACCAGCATTTCCAGTACCAGCCTTTTGAACGCAATATTCCGGTATTGATGGGATTATTAGGAGCTTGGAATACCAATTTTCTGGATATCCAGACCCATGCAATTCTGCCTTATGATGGCCGGCTGAAATATTTTGCCTCCTATCTGCAACAGCTGGAAATGGAATCCAACGGCAAGTCAATTCAGCGCAATGGCGAAAAAGCCCAGTTCGATACCTGCCCGATCATCTGGGGAGAAGTAGGACCGAATGCCCAGCATGCCTTCTATCAGTTATTGCATCAGGGCACGCAGTCAGTCAGCTGTGATTTTATTGCACCGGTAGAGCGTTATAACAGCCAGCAATATACTTATGTAGACAGTGCCGAAGCATTGGTAGAACAACATCATTTGGCCTTATCCAACTGTCTGGCGCAGTCGCGTTTACTGGCTTTTGGCAATGAAGCCCTAGATCAGGCTGAACTGGCGAGCTTGCCGGCCTATAAGCAGTATGAAGGCAATCAGCCGAGCAGTACGCTGTTGATGCAAGAGCTGAATCCTTATAGTCTGGGTATGCTGATTGCTCTATATGAACATAAAGTTTTTGTGCAATCGGTGCTGTGGAATATCAACCCATTTGACCAGTGGGGCGTGGAAAAAGGTAAGGAAATTGCCAACCAGTTGCTGCCTATTTTGAATGGTGAACAGAGTGATCTGGATGGTCTGGATGGTTCAACCCAAGGTTTAATTAAAATTCTATTAGGAAAGTCACATGGCTAAAATTTTGGTCACCGGTGGAGCAGGCTATATTGGTTCGCATACTTGTGTTGAGTTATTAAATGCCGGCTATGAGGTGGTGGTTTTAGATAATCTGTGCAATAGCGCTGCTGAGTCTTTAAATCGGGTGCAACAGTTGACCCAGAAAAGCCTGACATTTATTGAAGGGGATATCCGGGATGCTCAATTATTAGATCAGGTATTTCAGCAACACTCGATTGAGGCCGTGATTCATTTTGCCGGTCTGAAAGCGGTCGGAGAAAGCCAGCAAATACCATTGGCTTATTTTGACAATAATATTGCCGGTTCAATCAGCCTGGTTCAGGCGATGCAGCGCGCACAGGTTTTTAAACTGGTGTTTAGTTCCTCAGCCACGGTCTATGGCGAAAATAATCCTTCACCTTTAAACGAAGAAATGCCTACCGGAATGCCGACCAATAACTATGGCTATACCAAACTTATTGTTGAACAGCTCTTGGAAAAGTTGTCTGTGGCAGATGAACGTTGGTCGATTGCCTTATTACGTTATTTTAATCCGGTCGGCGCGCATAAAAGTGGCCAGATTGGCGAAGATCCACAAGGTATTCCCAATAATCTGATGCCTTTTGTGACTCAAGTGGCAGTCGGTCGTCGTGAAAAGCTATCTATTTTCGGTCATGATTATGACACGGTGGATGGGACTGGTGTGCGCGATTATATACACGTAGTCGACTTGGCCAATGCACACTTATGTGCTCTCAATAATCGTCTAACTGCGCAAGGTTGCCGTGCCTGGAATATTGGTACAGGGAATGGGATTTCAGTGCTACAAGTTAAAGATACTTTTGAGCAAGTAAATGGGGTTGCGATTGCATTTGAATTAGCCCCTCGTCGCGAAGGCGATGTGGCCACCTGTTTTGCAGACAATACCCGTGCAGTCCAAGAGTTGGGCTGGCAACCTCAGTATGGTTTAGAGGACATGCTCGCTGACAGCTGGAACTGGCAGAAGCAGAATCCGAATGGCTATCGTTAAAATCTTTATAGCGATATAAATAAAAATGGGAGCAACATTGCTCCCATTTTTATTGTGTTTGATACCAAAAGCTTAACTCTGGATCAGCTGAGTCAATTCATCGACATAGTCCTGCATTGGTCGTGGATTATGATCACGACGGCTTTCAATATTTAGACGCAATAGCGGTTCAGTATTCGATGCCCGCACATTAAAACGCCATGCACCAAAATTAAGGCTGACCCCATCGGTCTGATCGATCTCCGGCTGCTGATTGGCATAATGATCGAAAAGTTTTTGGATGGTCGCTTGGGTATCGGCGACTTTAAAGTTGATTTCACCACTGCATGGGAATTTGGCGATCATCTCCTCCACCAGAGAAGATAAGGATTTTCCTGTTTCAGACAGTACAGCCATAGCCAGTAACCATGGAATCATGCCGCTGTCACAGTAAGCGAAATCACGAAAATAGTGATGGGCACTCATTTCCCCGCCATAAGCTGCATTATGTTCACGCATGACATCCTTAATGAAGGCATGACCTGATTTTGATTGGACGGTAATCCCCTGATACTGCTCCACCACATCCAGCGTATTCCAGACCAAACGCGGGTCATGGACAATTTTTTCACCAGACTGCTTCAGCAGGAATGCCTGCGCCAGAAGGCCAACAATATAATAACCTTCTATGAACTGACCTTTTTCATCGAACAGGAAGCAGCGGTCAAAGTCGCCATCCCAGGCAATCCCCATATCCGCGCCATGTTCAATTACCGCATCACGGGTGCTATCCCGGTTTTCAACCAGAATTGGATTCGGAATGCCATTCGGGAAGTTACCATCGGCTTCATTGTGAATTTTGATAAATTCAACTGGAATCTGTAGCTGTTGAAACTTCTGTTCAATCGCATCCACTACATGACCTGCGGCACCATTGCCAGCATTCATCACCAGTTTCATCGGGCGGATTTTTGCCGGATCGATATAGGTCATCAGGTGATCGATAAATTCTGGCAGGATATTATATTGTTCAGTATGACCTTTTTGGACAACCTCAACGAATTCCCCTGATTCTGCCAAGGCCTGAATCTCTTTAAGACCGGTATCGGCACTGATCGGGCGGGCATTTTCACGCACCAGTTTCATACCATTATAGTCCATCGGATTATGACTGGCCGTCACTTCAATTCCACCTTGGACATCGAGATGAAATGCGCCGAAATAAACTTCTTCAGTCCCGGTCATGCCCAAATCCAGCACGTTGACTCCAGCATCATTTAAACCGCGAATAGTCGCCTGTTTTAAGCCCTCACTGCTCAGGCGGATGTCACAGCCAATCACCACGGTTTTCGGTTGGTAGATCTGTCCGTAAGCACGACCAATTTTATAGGCAATCTCTTCATTCAGTTCAGTGCCGAGTTTGCCACGAATATCATAGGCTTTGAAACAGGTCAGTTTATTCATATGATCTCTCGGAATTCCTCAAATAAGGTAAATTTTAAGTTATTGAAATAGTATAAAGATAATGTGGCAAGATTAAAAAACAAAAACCCCCATAAAAAATTACAGAGGCTTTAGGGTTTAAAATCAGGCTGGCTATAACCCTATCACTAAAGGCAGTTTAGAAACTGTGTAGGGTGATCCCCACTGAGGCTAAACCATAACGTTTGTCTAAACGTGAAGCGGTAACACCATTATAGAGGAAGGGAATATCACCAACAAAATTGCGCTGGAACACCTGACCTTCGATAAACCCGGTGACGTGCGGGCTAAAGTCATAGCTGAATTTGGCACCCAAAGGGCTTTGTTGCACAAAGATTTGAAATGCAAAGCGCCCCTAATTGAGCCAAATTTAAGGCGTAACTTGGGTAAGTGGGCGACCTAATTCCGTAAATCTGTTAAGGACTGCTACACGTGCATGGATCTCATTCACTTGGCTATCAAAACTCCTTGCACTGAGTTTATCTCCTAATAATTTGATGCAATGCATCTTAGTTTCAACCAAACTTCGCCGATGATAGCCTGACCATTTTTTCCATAGTGTCCTGCCTAAACGTTTAATTGTTCGAAGTAATTCATTTCGCTCTAGCGAGCTACTCTTTGTATCTTTCCATGGTTGTAAGCTAGTAATAAAGTTGCACCCTAAATTTGTGTTAACTAATTGATTTATATAGTGCATGATTTATCATTTTGAAAATAAAGTATCATCGTAAATCATGCTGTATCCTCAACTCCATAAAAAAATCAGTAATAAAGTATCATCCTAAATATAAGGAAATATAATCTAGAGATCAAAGTACTTATGTTATTGATGTACAGATAGGTGCAAGATTAAGTCCCATGAAACGAAGGAATATCCAATTAACAAAAGATATTTTTCAATTTCTTATACTATAGAAATATCAATTAAGTAGATTTTAAAACTTCTATAAATCGGTTTTTCCAATCTTTAAATTCTTTATCGGATATAGTGATCTCAAATTTATTTTTTGGATGGTTAACACCTTTGGGAATACCAATGTTATTTAAGGATTCTGCGGTAGGCCAACGTAAAGAGCGTTTAATAATATCTTCTTTAAATTTTGGAAAATGTTGATCCCAGATTTCCGTATTATTAACCTTAATAATTAATGTAGACAGTGATTTTCGGTTGTCGCTAGTATCAATTTCTAGAATGATAAATTGCTTATTTTGAAATTCTAGTTGTACTTCGGCGATACATCGAAGGATACCATCATCGGTCAGGTGTAGTTTGGATCGATTCACAGCAGGAAGCTTAGAAATGGTAAATTTAACTTTTGATGGAATATGATGCTGTGATCTGAATTCTTCAATCATAGCTTGAAATGCTTCAAATCGTTTCATGAATAGTTCAAGATCATCACTTTCATCTTGACAATTTTCAAACTCTCCTCGGCCAATTTCACCAAAAATACTAGATTCACCTGTACCTACATGAGGTTCAGGTAATATATTTATATCATCGTTATTAATTTTACCTTTTTTACCAGAACGTTTAATTATTGCTTTTTGGGTTTCAAAAGGTGATGCGAGTGACATTATTATTTTTTGTGAATCAATAATTACCGTTGGCTTATCACTATTAGCTTCTTTCTCATTATCAATTATAGGGTCTTCATTTCTTGGAGTTTTACTGCCTCTTGAAGAACCTCCAGAACTTACTTGAGTATTTTTTACAGTAAATTTTGGACTACAAAAAATGACCGTATGATTAATTTCACTAGGTAAGTTTGATATTGCTAGAATTTCATTTACGTAATATTTATTTTGCTTCGCACTAAAATATACTTTTAATGTGATTTCAGTATCCTTTAAGGACGGTGGCACAAAATTGAAGTTCCAAAATTCCCGGAATTTTGTCTGCAATTTCTCACTTAAAAAATTCTTGGAGATGCTTTCAAAAGATGTTCGTGCTTCTGTATCGAGTAATATCCATGCGAGCAAGCGGCGCATCCCTATATTATTAAATTGGGACATTGGGAAGTTACAGAGTACAGGAATATTGATCAGAGTTTGATGATCTTCCTTTATAATATCAAATTCCCGAGTAAGACGGCCTTGATCCAATGCACCACGAGATAGATAGGCATTATGGAAGAATAATACTCTAGCAAGCTCTATCTGAGGTAAAACGATTTCAATATCAGTTAGTTTTGCATGAATATCGCTAACAATATGGCTGAAATGATACTGATTTGATTGATTAGTTACAACATCCCATTTTTGTAAATCATCTATTTTAATAGTGATCGTAGACTCATTAAAAGGAGTAAAGGTTTCAGTCTGATTGAAACGTCGGTTGCGTGCCAGTAATGGCATATTAGAAAAACGAGCGTGGTTTAATATATATTTCTGATCTTTTGTTGAATATTTATCATTTTCTAATCCAATAGTGATATTCCATTCGCTATTCTTTATGTCTTTAAAAATAGAACCTAAAAAAGTAATTCTCGAATTTTTAGGAAAATTTTTAATTTTTATCATCAGGATTTTACCATTTTAATCATTGGTTGATTTACAAAAATGACTATATATTAAAGCTTATTTTATTGAAATCTCAAAATTTAATTTCATTAAGGTAATGATTTAATCAAATTAATTTTGAATAATGTTAGAGAATTCATGAACGATGTATTCTAGAAATTTTTTCGTTTCAGATGTCATTCGTTCTTCACTTAATCCAGCTTTTCGTAGAATGCGCCACTGAGGAAGTGGTTGTCTGTTGAGATTACTCGCTATAAAAACTTTTGTTAGCCGCCTGATTTGATAACAGCTAATATCTTCACAATATCGCTCTAGAAAGTGTCTAATTAGGGGAAGTTTATGTAGGTTTTTTTCTAATGTATTTGAAGTAGACGTCTGTTTCAACCACCATTTTGTAGAACGTCTCGGACTATCTAAATCCCAGATTAAAGTATTCTTAAGTTGGATAAGTTGCCTTACATACAAAAGATCGCGGTTTTGCCAATCAATTTTAGTCCCTTGTGGAATAAACTTCTGATGGAAGTTTTGGTTGGTCTGCAATAGCCAATCTTTATCGTTTCGATATAACCATGCATAAAGAGCTGCCTGCAGGTGACGAGCGGGTTTAACCCCATGGTTTTGTACTAAATCTACCCATTTTTCACGATTCTCAGCTCTGATTATTTCAAAATTAGTATCTTGTGGTTTTATTTGTTTATTTTGTTGAGAGACTACTTTCTGGAAGGATTTAACTTGAGTGAATATATCTGCAAAAGACCAGTCAGTATTTAAAAAAGCTTCGATTACAATAATATGCTCCAAATAACTAAAGCTTTTGCGATGCTTTCTAAAAATATGACGTAGCCAACTGGTTTCAGATGCTAAGTCATCTAAATGATATTGCCTAAGAAATTTTTGTGACCACCGTAATGATATTTTTTCTAAAATTTGGTCGAAAGCAATTTGGTTTTGCCCACGTATACAGCCATTTCGTTTAGCTAGTTCATTATAGAATATTGTCCACTGTTCATAACTTGATGATACAAAAGGTGGTATACATAGCAACTCTATTAATTTTGAGCTAATAAAAAGTTCATCATTTGTTGCCGATTCCTGATTCCATTCAGTACAGGAAATATCTGAAGGTACAATGAAGTCATGTCGATGTAATGATCTTAAATCTAGTGTTGATTCGACAAGTTTACCGTGTTGTGGACAGCATGCTCCCTGTATTTGCCATAAACGCAACCAGTAGAATTCACCTTTTTGAAGCGCTTGCTCTTTCAAACATTTTGGACAGTAGCGTAGTTTGTGAATAATAGGGATTCGAGAAGCATTAATTCCCAAAGAAAGATGTATTGAGCCTTGTGAAATATTAGCCATCCATTTGAAACATTGTTGTCGTCTTGTTTCAGGTACAAATGGCGCATATATAGGAAATAATGTATGTTTGTATATTATATTTTGTAGACTCAATTGTTCTTCAGAATACTGATTAACGATCGCATTAAGATGACAGGGTAAATCAACCGTAGCAATAACCTGTCTATTTTGAAACACTGCATCCAGTAATTGCTTTGGACTTTCAAATGCCAAGCGGATTCCAGCACGAGCCACTGTACTATAAATCAGCTCATGTTCATAAGGCATAGGAAAATTTAGCATATCTAACTCACTTCTTTTATCCAATGAGATATATCAAAGATCAGATCTGTTTGGGTTTTTAGATGATCATAAAAACTTTGGTCATTCTCTTTTTGTGAAAATTGAAAACGTAAATCAACTGAATCCAATGTATGCCATTGATCATATTTAAGCAGTTTAGGTTTGGATGTTTTGGGTTTGGATAATGAGGAATCCTTTATTGGATCTATATCTTGCTTTAACCAGTCCATAATAATGGGAAGTAACTCGGTCAAGTGTTTATCAGGATATTCGGTAAATATCTTTTTAACCATTGGTATCAAAAGTTTAGTTTCATAACCAAGTTCTAGTAATAGATTGTGTAAGCGAATAGATTCGTCATGTCCTTGATATTCAGCAAGCTCATCTTCTTGCTCAATTGCACTTTCTTCGATTTTGGAAAAGAGTTTTAATAATTGTCTGTCAATTTCAGGTGTGATCAAATCAGGATATTGTGCAATCCGTCGAGCATCACCTGAACGTAAAGCATCTATAATATGATGAATTGGTTTAAAATCTTCTTGATATGTATTTTGGAGCAATTTTACAGTAATTCGTTCTAAACCAGACTCAATTGCCCGTATTTGTGCAAGGACAAAAAGCTTAACAGTTACATCTAAAATACCTTGGGTTAGATCAAACCAGCATTGTCGTAACTCCTCTGAGAGTAAGAGATCAGCTTTTCTTAACCATTGATATTTCCAAAGAGCATCTGTAAATGTCATCCACTCAGATTTTCGAATTTTTCCATCTGTAGTTTTTATTGCAGGCTCATTTTTTATAGGTTCCCAGTGGATTGAACCAAAACCTACAGCTCGACGTGAGGAGCGCAGATCACGCTCAAATATATTACTTGCTTTAGGTGTTCCTACCATAATGATTGGCAAGCTATAAACATTCACTAAAGTCACAAAAAAATTTAACATTTCATCAGAATTTTTAGATCTGTTTGCCATGAGGTGTTGAATTTCATCAATCACCAAAAGACCGATTGCATGAAGATGGGCAATGTGTCCCATAAGTTGCAAGAGCTTTTGTTCATTATGTCTTTTTTGAGTATATTGTTGTTCATAATTAGTTCCTAAAGCACGGTCAACAGCACTAAAGAAACTTAAATATAGAGATTTAAGTGAGCCATTATATGGGCAGTCTATTTTTAGATAGACCAGTTGAGTGAAATTATGTTCAGGATGGTAAATTTTTTGTAGGTAATTTTTAAGAATGCGATTTAATGTGGTTGTTTTGCCACTACCAGAGAAGCCAATAAACACTAGACTCTGTGCTGTTGATATTAAATCTGTATGGCGAGAAGCATTAAAATCATTGCTTTTAATATGTTCAAAACTATTTTGTAAATGCCGATTTAAATCACCTGTAGTAATATTTCGTCCTACATAGCCTTTTCTCAACATAATAGAAATTTTTTGTTCTAATGTTAAATGTCGTTTAATAGGGTGAAAAAAATTATTTAATAACTGCGATATAATATGAGCACGAGTATTATTGGGGAGTTGTCTATCGGATAATTTAAATTCAATAGTGCCTTTAATGGCTTGGATTGTATCTTTTGCCTCAAAAATTACAGGTAATGCCTCGATAAAAGGATTCCCCTGATAATCAGCAACTGGACTTGCTGTATACACTGCATGGTTATTTTTATTGTTCATAATCGTATCCTGCCTATTTATATTTCGTGAATATCAACTTTCATCATTAGAATCTTCAAGATCATCTAGTAAATCTTGATAAACTCCAAAACGAAGTCTGTAATCTTCATCATCTTCTAAGTTTATGAATTGTTTCGACTTAGGCATATGGAGAATATTATTTTCAGTTTTTGAAGATGACTCAGGGTGCTCTAGAACCGTCAAAGCATTTTTTGATGATTTTTGACTATTATTTCTCTGTTTCAATCGTTCAATATCTTTTTCAGCCTGTTTGTTTTCACGAAGATTAGTCAAACGTTGTTTTTTACTGGATGTAGAAGAAGGTTTGTTTTTATCTGCTTGTGCAATAATTGATTCAATACGTTCTTCAATATATGCTTGAGACCTATTGGTTTTTAGATTTTGAGCGGCTTCTACTTTCTTTTGTTCGTGCTGAATTTGCCAAACTTCCCAAAAACTACAGCCTATAAATTCTCTTGATCTTGGAGAAAGTATTGCTTCCCAATAATCTAGACTATGCTCCTCATAAAACACATAAATTATTTCTGCATTACTTGGGTCATAAGCTACTTGAAATGATTGTGGACGAGAAATAGATTTTTTACGATGCATCCAGCCTTGTTCATATATTTCAGGGCAATGATAAAATACTCCAAACACTCTTAATCCAAGGTCAGATAAGGTTGCTTTAACTTTAGGTAATAAAGCAACACGTAATGCTTTTTCAGAAACCTGTTTTAATTGACCTACGCGATGTTGTATTCCCCAATTCCATAAATGAATAGGAACTAAAGGAAGATCACTAGGCATATCTATATCACGATCATAAGTTGTCAATTGATGTGACGTATTGTGTGTAAGGATTGAACCGATAATGATCTGCTTAAATTCAGTTATCGTAAGTGTCGCATCTAACCGATAGTCAGACCCCCCACGTTTTTTCTCTTTAGCCTGTTGTACTACACCAGAAGCAAAAGGCTTAAATGTTGCCTGAATAGTTCTGAAATAACGCTCTACAATAGGTTTTAAATCTCCACGATAAGGCGGGGTATTCTCGATACGAATAGAAAATTTATATTCTAAAGCTTCAATCTGATGTCCTAATAATTCACCTCTATCTGCCAAAATGGCATCAGGTAATCCAATACACGGCCAGTCATCGTGTGTAATTTCGTAACCATATTGTTTACACAACTCAACTTTATCTGTCATGGCAACTTGTAGAGCTTGCATGGCAGTCACATAGGAAGCATTTTCAAATCCAATATAGAAACCCACTACCATTCTACTAAATACGTCAGCAACTAGATAAATAGTCGGCCGTCCAACAATACAAGCACGATCAGAATCTGATACAAGATAAATATCTGCAATGGTTGCATCAATTTCATAGCGAGATCCAGGTCCTAAGACTTGGGTGTTTACAGTTGAATAGAGCTCTCGGATGTCTTTTGCATAAGTAATTGGATTAGTTCGAGCAGTCAGCTGAGTTACTTTGGGAAAATCACGATCATAAAAATATTTAAACTGCCAGATAGTTGGGATTTCGCTATCAGGAATATCTGGAAATAATGTATGATACATCGTAGAAAATTTACGATGAGCATAACCTAAAGAGTATTTATCCTTTGTTAACATATACTTATTTATAATAATTCTAAATAACCTTTCAATATTCTGATCAACTAATGCACCAACACCTTCAGTATATTTTCTTGGCCTCCCTAATTTTTTATCTTTTGCAATACGCTTAGTACCTTTAGCACCAGAATTTTTATAACTGGGAATAAGGGCATTTGGTGTTTGACCTCGTTGCCAATATCGACGTGCCAATCTATAAATAGTCTGATGGGTTGTTTTGTGCTGTTCAATAATTGTTTTAACAAGGCTAAAGCGTATAGACGGATCATAGAAATTTTCATTAGAAATGAGTAAATCTATAATGTTCATTCCCATATCACGTTTTTGTTGTTGTACAGAGCCTTCTTTTACATTAATTAAGACAATATCGGCAAAAGGATCCTCAATTATTTCTGCTTCACCTGCCTCTATGGCTGTAAGTAATTCCTCTTTTTCAATTAAAAAGGGATTTGCATGGGGGTGGTTTAGATCAATCCATATAATATGAGAAGGAGTGATTTTAAGAAGTCGGTAGTCTTCACCGTGAAACTTATATACATCATTGATTCGAAACATGGCGAATTTCCTCCCATATTTCAAAATTCCCTAATTTAATCTCAGAAGCCTTAATCTTTTTATAGTCTTTGGTTATATCAAAAATGAAATAACGTTGAGCAAGTAGTTCTCGAAGCTCTGCTAAAGACGCACCAATTGGTAAATTATATGATTGATCTATTTTTTTACTTAAATCGATTAAATTGAGTTCAGGATATTGTGTAAATATATGAATGTACGAATTTAACTGATCATAAATTGTAGTACTAGATTCTCTCATGGCTGGATAAAGCCATTTGATGTTATTCAAAATAACTAAAGGAATTTCTTTTTCTGTAAGGATATACCAAGGTGTTTTTGTACTTTTCCAATATCTACGCTCTAGTTCTAGTTTCTCGATGATTCTCTCATTCTGTAAGTCATTTGTGTATTTAGTTCGAATGGCAAAATTTGGTTGATCAGCAGTTTGACTATTAACATAAAAACTTGAACTTATAGTTTGTAGAGTATCTCTAACTTTTGGGTGAGAGATTTTAGCTTGTTCTGATATTTCCAGCGTAGCATTGAGAGGTAAGGGAAATTGCTCTCTAATATCAGTAATTAAAGGATTCCAGTCTAAAAGTAGAAAAATCGCAAGTTCTAAATCAGATAATAAATGATGGGTACGTTTTGTTGTATGACCAAAAACTCGGTGAGAACGACCTTTTGAACTAACATCCCGTATAGTAATCCACGGCTTATAATCTTTTAGATTGCCTTGTCCACGTCCTTCTTTAATCCAGCGGTTCTGCTGATGTTCTGTCGCCATAACAAATCGCCCATTATTCTTTATTAATTTAGAATAACAGGCGATTAATATTTAGGCAATATAGGATGATACTTTATTACATAGGATGAAACTATATTACTCAAGATGATACTTTATTACTTGAATACAATCCCCAGCCCTGATTCAATTTTAATTATTCTACCGTAACCGATTTTGCCAGATTACGTGGCTGATCGACATCTGTACCACGCAGCACTGCCACATGATAAGACAGTAACTGCACCGGGATGCTATATACAATCGGTGCCAGCACTGCATTGACTGCCGGAATATGTACCACATGCTGACGCTCTTTGGCTTTAATGCCGCTGTTTTCATCGGCAAAGACAAACAGTTCGCCACCACGTGCCTGAACTTCTTCCATATTGGATTTCAGTTTATCCAGCATGTCATCTTGCGGTGCCAGAATCACCACCGGCATGTCATTGTCGACCAGTGCCAATGGGCCATGTTTCAACTCACCTGCAGCATAGCCTTCAGCATGAATATAGGAAATTTCTTTCAGCTTGAGTGCACCTTCCAGTGCGATCGGGAAGTGCGTGCCACGGCCCAGGAACAGGCAATGCTGCTTTTCAACAAACAGCTCAGACAGACCTAAAATTTCATTATCATGACGTAAAGTGTCCAGAATCACTTTAGGCAAATGCCAGAGTTCTGTGCTGATCTTCGTCATCTGTTCTGTAGAAATGCTATTTTTGACCGAACCAATTTTTAATACCAACAGCATTAAAGCAGCAAGCTGGGTGGTAAAGGCTTTGGTAGACGCCACACCAATTTCAGGGCCTGCCAATGTCAACAGACTATGCTGGGTCTCACGTACCATCGATGATGTAGCGACATTACAGATAGTCATCGTAGTGATGTCTAGCCCTTTGGCCGCCGCACGTTTCTGTGTATCACGTAATGCAGCCAAGGTATCGGCAGTTTCACCGGATTGGGAAATACACACATAGAGTGTGTGATTCACAATGACTGGCGTACGATAACGGAATTCGCTGGCAATCTCGACCTGACACGGCAGATCAATCAGCTGTTCAAACCAGTATTTGGCAATCATGCCGGCATGATAACTGGTACCACAGGCAATAATCTGGATTTGCTGGATTTTTGCGAAGTCCTGTTCTGCACTGGCAAGGAAGTCTTCGCGCAAGTCATTACCATTTAAGGCTTGGGAAATGGTCTGTTTGATCGCTTCAGGCTGCTCATAAATTTCTTTGAGCATGTAGTGCTTATATTCACCTTTAGAGGCATTGCTGACCGCAGCATCCAGTTCCTTGACCGGACGATCGACCAGTTGACCATCGACAAAGACTTCAATGCTGGTGCGGGTCAAACGGGCAATATCACCTTCTTCCAGGTAGATAAAACGGTTGGTAATCGGGAGCAGAGCCAACTGGTCAGAACTGATAAAGTTTTCACCAATACCGACACCAATGACGAGCGGAGAACCTTCACGTACGGTAATCAGTTCATCAGGGTGGTCAGTATGTACGATACCGAGTGCATAGGCACCTTTCAGTTGCGGAACCACTTGGCGCACAGCTTCTAACAGGCTCGAGGTAGATTTCAGCGCATCATTGATCAGATGTGCAACCACTTCTGTATCAGTCTGTGAGGTAAACACATAGCCCAAAGCTTCAAGATCATCTTTGAGTTCTTGGTAGTTTTCGATAATTCCGTTATGGACTACTGCCACATTTTCAGAAATATGCGGATGGGCATTTTCTTCAGTCGGTTTGCCATGGGTCGCCCAGCGTGTATGCGCAATGCCAAGTGAACCACTAATCTGTGATTCATTCACAGCCTGTTCAAGGTTCGCAACCTTACCGACACGGCGTTCACGTAGGACTTGGCTGTTGTTAATGAGTGCCAAACCTGCTGAATCATAACCACGGTATTCCAGGCGTTTTAAACCTTCAATCAAAATATTGGTAATGCTACGTTCTGCAATGCCACCAACGATACCACACATATTTATTCCCCTTATTTCTTGATTTTTTGCGGACGTGGATAGTTTTCTTTGGCAAATTGCTTAGAGCGCTCTACTGCCAAACTGTTGTCTTCCACATCACGGGTAATCGTTGAGCCTGCACCGACTGTGGCGCCATTGCCAATTTTTACAGGTGCCACCAATGAACTGTTCGAGCCAATAAAGGCCTGATCACCAATAATCGTTTTAAACTTGTTCGCACCATCATAATTACAGGTAATGGTTCCTGCACCGATATTAGAACCGGCACCGATTTCAGCATCACCCAGGTAGGTAAAGTGGTTGGCTTTAGAGCCTAAACCAATCGTGGTATTTTTAACTTCAACAAAGTTACCGATATGCACTTCATTGGCCAGTTGTGCACCCGGACGGAGTCGTGCAAAAGGTCCAATTTGAGTATCTTCACCAACGATGGCGCTATCTAAAATGCTATATGGCTGAACCTTGGTGCCAGCTGCAATCTTGGTATTCTTGATAATACAGCCAGCGCCAATTTCAACATGGTCGCTCAGCTCGCAATCACCTTCGATAATCACGTTGATATCAATCTGTACATCTTGACCGACAGTTAAATTACCACGCAAATCAAAACGGCTCGGATCAATCAGATGTACACCTTGCTGCATCAGCTGTTTGGCCTGAAATGCCTGAAACTGACGTTCTAATGCTGCCAGTTGCACACGGTCATTTACGCCTTCAACTTCAAAGGCTTGTTCAGGTTCTACCGAAGCAACCTGCATACCATCGGCCAGAGCCATCGCCACAATATCGGTCAGATAGTATTCACCCTGAACATTCTCATTGCTTAAATTTGGCAGCCATTGATGCAACTTGGCATTGCTGACCGCATAAATGCCAGTATTAATTTCTTGGATCTGACGTTGCTCGTTCGTTGCATCTTTATGTTCAACAATGGCCTGAATCTGACCATTTTTACGCACGATGCGACCATAACCATTGGCATCTGGCAAGGTGAGCGTGACCAGACCAATGCCAGTTTCTGCAGTGGCATCGAGTAATTTTTGCAAGGTGAACGGGTTAATACAGGGTACATCACCAGAAAGAATCAACGATACGCCGTCTTGGGGCAGGACAGGTAAAGTCATTTGTACGGCATGACCGGTCCCCAGTTGTTCGCTCTGTTCAACCCATTTAATTTTTTGCGCTGTAAAAGCAGCTTGAACCTGCTCGCCACCGTGCCCGTAAATGGTAATAATATTATCTACGTTTAATTTTTTTGCTGTGTCAATGACATGACCCAGTAAAGGACGTCCTGCAAGCGGTTGTAATACTTTCGGTAAGCTTGAACGCATGCGCGTGCCTTTACCTGCAGCAAGAATAATAACAGTCGTTGACATGTTCTAATCCTAAATATGGCTTATGCCACGGTGAAGTAAAAATAAAGCAAAATACAAAGAGCCGCCCACAGGCCAGCAATGATGTCATCCAGCATGATGCCAAAACCGCCGTCGACCTGACGGTCAATGACCCGAATCGGCCACGGTTTCCAGATATCAAATAATCTGAACAGGGCAAAACCGACCAGCAGCCAGAGCCAGTTCATCTGGCCGAGATAGATCAGGGGTAAAAATGTGATGGATTGTCCGGCGAATTCATCCCAGACAATGCGGCCATCATCATGAACGCCCATGACCTTGGCAGTATGCCCGCAGATATATATGCCAATCAGGGACATGATGGCAATGGCAAAAAGACTGTTTAGAAAATCAAGATGCAGCCAAATCGGGATAAATAAAAGTGCAAAGGCCGAACCAAAGGTCCCCGGTGCTTTAGGCATCAGTCCTGAGCCGAAGCCAACGCCAATAAACACAATCAGTCGGTCGGTCCATGACATGGCTTTAAAATTGATCGCAGGTTTATGCAAAATGTTGATACCCATTAAATTGAAGCAAATGATCTACGCCATCTTTTTCAAAAGTTAAGCCGTGCTGCTGCTGAATTGTGCCGACTATACTAATCGAAACATCAAGTTGTTTTTGCAATAATTTTTCGTAATTTTGCGGGCTTATTGTAAAACATAATTCATAATCGTCGCCACCGGCCAGTGCATACTGCCATTTTTGTGCCTCGCTTAAGGCCTGCAGGGCAGGACTGATCGGTAAGTGTTCCAGTTGTAGCTTGGCACCGACTTGCGAGGCTTTGAGAATATGTCCAAGATCTTGGGCCAAACCATCCGAGACATCAATCATGCTATGCGCCAAACCTTTTAAGGCGGCACCGAGCTGACAGCGTGGCGTCGGATAGTCCAGACGTTTCTGTAGCGGATGACCTAAATGATTTAAGGCAAAAGCAGCATCGCCGACAGTTCCACTGACACAGATCAGATCACCTGGTTTTGCACCTGAGCGTGGCACCGCTTGGCCAATATCGACCCAGCCTAAGGCTGTCACAGATAAAGTGAGATGCGGACTTTGGGTGGTATCACCCCCGATTAAACTCACGCCAAATTGATCGCAGCAATCATACAAACCCTGACTAAAGGCTTTGAGCCAGTCATGATCAATTTGGGGTAGGCTCAATGCCAGAAGAATACTATGCGGTTTTGCACCCATCGCGGCAATATCGGAAAGATTAACAGCAACCGATTTCCAGCCAATGGCATGCGGATTTGTATCGAGAGGAAAGTGTCGTCCAGCAACCAGTGTATCGGCACAGATGACCAGTTGTTGCTGAGGCGGAGGGGTGAGCAAGGCTGAATCGTCACCGACGCCTAAATCGACAGAATGGGTATTCTTGCGATTGAAATAGGTGTCGATAATCGAAAATTCAGCCATACAACAATTCGACTTTAATTAGTTGGCTTGTTGCTTTTCTGCTGCACGTAAAGTTGTCGCTAAACGATCCAATACACCGTTGATGTATTTGTGGCTGTCGGCACCGCCAAAATGTTTAGCCAACTCGATCGCTTCGTCTAGAACCACACGATATGGAATCTCAAGATGTTCTTTGAGTTCATACGCGCCTAGACGCAAGGTTGCGAGTTCAACACCATCCAGTGCTGAAAGTTCACGATCGAGTACCGGAATTAAGAGCGCATCCAATGCTTCATGATTGGCAACCACTTGAGTCAACAATTCATGATAATAGCTCAGATCCACTTTATGCATGGCATTTTCCACACGCGTACGTGCTTCAATCTCATGCACCGGATTGTGGCTCATTTGCCATTCATAAATTCCTTGTACAGCAAAGCGACGTGCTTTACGTTTTGCTGCATAAGTTGCTTGAAGTGTTTGCGACATAGCGTTAAATAGCCTTTAACAAGTTAACCATTTCAATCGCAGTCAGGGCAGCTTCGCTACCTTTATTGCCTGCTTTTGTTCCAGAGCGTTCAATCGCTTGTTCAATACTGTCCGTAGTGAGTACACCGTTAATGACAGGTAAGCCAGTGTCCAGGCCAACCACGCCTAAACCTTTGGCACATTCGCCTGCAACGAAATCGAAGTGAGGCGTGCTACCACGAATCACGGCGCCAAGCGCGATGATGGCATCGAAACGATCTGAAGCTGCCAGTTTTTTCGCAACTACAGGAAGTTCCCAGGCACCAGGGGCATGAACAACAGTGATATTATCCTCTGATACACCATGACGTTTCAATGTATCAATGGCACCTTCTAACAGATGTTCAACCACAAAGCTGTTAAAACGACCAACTAAAATCGCATAACGGTCTTCGTTCGCGAGATGTAACATACCTTCAATACGGCGAACAGCCATAACAACCTCGATGATTTCTTAAGATGTTTGTTGTGCGGTGATGTATTCCACCACTTCTAAGTTAAAGCCTGACAGGGCATTGAAGCGCAATGGAGAGCTCAGCAGCTTCATTTTTTCAACGCCTAAATCACGCAAAATTTGTGCACCCACACCAATGGTCTGATACTGCTGAGACAGTGCAGAATTTGATTTTACATTTTTTGGTGCTTTAAGGGTATCTAATGCTGGGCCCAAATCTTGTAAATGGCGCTGGCCAATCCAGACCAGTACACCACGATCGCTATTGGAAATTTCTTTCAGGGCACGATCCAGGTTCCAGGCCGGTTCGCCATCCTGTTTCTTCAGTTTAAGCAAGTCGCGGGTCGGGTTAAAACCATGTACACGCACCGTGGTCACGCCCTCTTTAGGCTCACCTTTAACCAGGGCCAGATGGATATCCGGGTTACCCAGTTCACGATAGCGGTACAGGTCAAAGCTGCCGTATTCAGTATCGATACTTTGCTGATCAATACGCTCAACCGTTTGTTCATTGGTCATGCGGTAATGAATCAGGTCGGCAATCGTTCCGATTTTCAGGCCATGCTTTTCAGCAAACACTTCAAGATCAGGACGGCGCGCCATCGTGCCATCTTCATTGATGATTTCACAAATCACCGAAGCCGGTTCCAGTCCTGCCAAACGGGAAAGATCACAACCTGCTTCGGTATGACCGGCACGGTGCAATACACCGCCTGGCTGTGCCATCAGCGGGAAGATGTGTCCTGGCTGTACAATATCTGCCGGTTTGGCATGAGCAGCCACAGCGGTTTGAATCGTGTGCGCACGTTCAGCTGGAGAAATACCGGTAGAAATACCTTCAGCCGCTTCAATTGACAGGGTAAAATTGGTTCCATGCTGGGCACCGTTTGCATCGACCATCAAAGGCAGATTCAACTGCTGGCAACGCTCTTTGCTTAAAGTCAGGCAGACCAGACCACGTGCATGGGTGATCATGAAGTTGATGTCTTCAGGACGTACGTGCGTGGCAGCAATCACTAAGTCGCCTTCATTTTCACGATCTTCATCATCCATCAGGATGACCATTTTTCCTGCACGGATATCTGCTACAAGCTCTTCAACAGTATTGAGCGGCATCAACCTTCACCTTCTTTTTTGATCTTGATCAGACCGAATCATGACATTATTGGGTACATAGTCTAACGCTTTTTAAGCAATTTTGCCTATGCTTATTAGTTTCCCTATAGTGGTTCAATGTTATACACAGTCTTTGGAATCATGGAAAGCCGACTTTAAATGAAAGCCAGGGCTTTATGCAGGTTTTTTGAACAGTCAAAATGCATAAAAAATGAAAAACTTAGGCGAAGTCCTTCTAAGTTAAAGTATTAATTTGTTTTTTATACAGTTTTATTCCTGTTTTTGTGATTTTCAGACTTTTATTTTGCTGGTCAACGATCAAGAGCAGAAAAATTTACCAGATATTAAAAAACTTGAATAAAACAAAAAAAGCGAACCGCAGTTCGCTTTTGAGAAAATTCATACTTAGAAGAAACCAGCCGGTTTGGTTGAATAACTCACCAGCAGGTTTTTGGTCTGTTGATAATGATCCAGCATCATTCTGTGATTCTCACGGCCAATCCCTGATTTTTTATAGCCACCGAAAGCCGCATGTGCAGGATAAATATGATAACAGTTGGTCCAGACCCGACCCGCTTGAATCGCGCGTCCTGCACGGTAAGAGGTGTGTGCTGAACGTGACCACACACCTGCTCCTAAACCATAAATGGTGTCATTGGCGATTTTAATGGCATCATCAAAGTCCTTAAATGTCGCCACCGCCAGCACCGGCCCGAAGATTTCATCCTGAAAGGTTTTCATGTCATTGGTGCCTTTGAAAATGGTCGGTTCAATATAAAAACCTTGTCCCACTTCCTGACGTGCTTCACCGCCGGTCAGAATCTGCGCACCCTCTTCGCGGCCAGTAGCAATACAGCCTAAGATTTTATCCTGCTGTTCCTGCGAAGCTTGTGCGCCAATCATGGTGTCGGTATCGAGTGGATGACCGGTTTTAATGCGTTGTACCCGTTCTACCGCACGCGCCAGAAACTCATCGGCAATACTTTCCTGCACCAAGGCACGAGAAGGACAGGTACAGATTTCACCCTGATTCAGAACAAACATGGCAAAGCCTTCCAGTGCCTTGTCCAGATAATCATCTTCCTGATCCATAATGTCGGCAAAGAACAGGTTCGGTGACTTTCCGCCAAGTTCCAGTGTTACCGGAATAATATTCTCGGTGGCGTATTGCATGATTTGCTGACCGACTGCGGTTGAACCGGTAAAGGCAATCTTGGCAATGCGCGGATTGGTCGCGAGTGGACGACCGACTTCGATACCATAACCATTGACAATATTCAGTACACCCGGTGGCAAAATGTCCTGAATCAGTTCAGCTAAAACTAAAATGCTGACCGGGGTCTGTTCCGCAGGTTTCAGCACGATACAGTTACCTGCTGCCAAGGCGGGTGCGAGTTTCCAGGCCGCCATCAGGATCGGGAAGTTCCACGGAATGATTTGACCCACCACACCCAATGGTTCATGGAAATGGTAGGCAATAGTATCTTCATCAATCTCGGAAATGCCGCCTTCCTGAGCGCGGATACAGCCGGCAAAATAACGGAAATGATCAATACATAGCGGAATATCGGCCGCTAAGGTTTCACGGATCGGCTTGCCGTTGTCCCAGGTTTCTGCCACCGCCAGCAGTTCCAGATTTTGTTCCAGACGATCTGCAATTTTTAGCAGGATATTGGAACGGGTGGTGGGCGAGGACTTATTCCACTGTGCTTTGGCCTTGTGCGCTGCATCTAGGGCCAATTCGATGTCTTCTACAGAAGAGCGCGGCACTTTGGTAAAGACTTTGCCATCTACCGGAGAGATATTGTCAAAGTATTCGCCTTTAACTGGAGCGACCCATTCGCCGCCAATGAAGTTGTCGTATTGGGCTTTAAATTGAATTTTTGCACCGTCAGTATTGGGGTCTGCATAACGCATAATCTATTCCTTTATATGATTGTTATTGGTACACGCTGACCCTATTTTCTCAATTGAAAATGCTACAGTTTCAGCAGTCAGCTCTACTATAAAGAGGGAAAAAGACAGGTGGTGCTTTGATTACACGCTTGCTACAAAAGACAACATTTGGAATATGAAGTATAGGAATTAAATTTTATATTTAATCGAAGCTTATCCTAAGAAATAAGCATTTAACAGGCGCTTAAAAAATCGAAGGATTCATGTATTTCTGATGGTTGCGGATTACATTCAGGAGGGCCATTTTATTCAATCAAAACACTTAACAGAAAACAGGAGCCTAAAATCATCTTTCCTGTTTGCCGGCATTATAATCCTTTGCTGTTGAGCCATTGAAACAGCTGCTGGTAGACCTGTTCACGTACAGATTTGTCTGAAAGTACCAGATCGTGTAAACCATTCTGAATGCTTTGAACCGTGACATCAGCTTTAATTTTTTTGGCATATTTCTGAATGTCTTTAACTCCCAAAATCACATCACTAGTTTGCGCTGCCTTGCCCCATTTTTTGGGATATAAAGTCTGATGCGAATGCATGACCAGAACCGGAATATCGAGTTCGATGCCGCGATGAATTTCTTTTTGTGCTTCATAGATGGCACGAATAAAACTGATCCGTACCCTTGGATAGCGGGTCTTTTTCCAGTCCAGACTGAAGTCCCATTCCCCTTTTAAATCCTTGTGCAGACTGGTGGCATACCATTTATTTAACTCACTCGGAAATTTAAGGTCGGGAAATTTTTTTGCCAGTTTGCTTAACTGCGGGATGCCGAGCGCACGTTTTATCGGATTCATATTAAAGTTATAAAATGGACTGTTGACCCAGAGTGCTTTGATTAACCGATGATTAGGGTGATGTGCCGCGTACAATGTGGTGATGAGGCCGCCGGTAGAATGACCACAGAGCAGGGCAGCATCATGGCCCTCGCTTGCGATAATATCCAGTGCCTGGCTAATTTCTGCATCATATTCAGACAGCTCATGCACATTATAATAGTTCTGATGCGGTAGAATCGAACGGCCATATTTTCTTAAATCCAGCGCATAAAAATCAAAACCCTGCTGATTAAAGCGTTCCGCCATTTCAGTCTGGAAGAAATAATCAATAAATCCGTGAATATACAAAACTGCTTTAGGAGTAGGCTGCGCTGCTTTTTTACGTATCAGGGTTGCTACAACTTTGCCCTCATAGTCATCTGGAAAGCTCAAGGTGGCTTGCTCATAGCCGATGCCTAAAATATCAGCTTGATAAAGGGGCTGGAATTCACTCATTTTTATACTCATTTATATTATTGAATTTATACTTTATCCTTGATGAGCTTTAACTTTTTGTCAAATCAATCTTCTGCCTTAGCAGTATGAAAAAGATCAACACTATTTAAATAGGCCATAACCCATTTTAAATCAGTGAGATTTTAAAATAGAACAAGCATTTTTGATGGATAAAAGAAATTTATTACAAAATTAACCAAAATCTCTCCTATCACGCTACGTTATCAGATTATAAAATCCTGCTAAAAGTATTATCAATTTACTAAATACCCCAAAAGGCTAAAATCAGGATAGGCTATATAAAATAACGATAGTGATGTCATTGTTTTCGGCGAAGTGCCGAGGATTGATTAGAAGAGTTAAATAATGCCCAGAGAAAATTTGAACAGTAAACGCCCTTTATATATTCCGTATGCCGGAAATACCTTATTAGAACTCCCGTTACTCAATAAAGGTTCTGCATTTACTGAAGAAGAGCGTAGAAGCTTTAATTTGCATGGTTTAATTCCTCATGTGACCGAGACCATTGAGGAACAGAGTCAGCGCTCTTATCAGCAATATTGTGCTTTTAATAGTGATATCAACAAGCATATTTATTTGCGTAATATCCAGGATACCAATGAAACCCTGTTTTATCACCTGATTGAAAATCACCTTAGCGAGATGATGCCGATTATTTACACCCCGACTGTGGGGGAGGCATGTCAGCGCTTTTCTGATATTTATCGCCGTCATCGCGGAATCTTTATTTCCTATCCGGATCGCGATCAGATCGAACAGATTATTCACAATATTAATAAAAAGAACGTGAAAGTGATTGTGATTACCGATGGCGAACGTATTCTGGGTCTAGGCGATCAGGGGATTGGCGGAATGGGGATTCCGATTGGTAAATTGGCGCTCTATACTGCCTGTGGTGGAATCAGCCCAGCGTATACCTTACCGATCACTCTCGATGTCGGCACCAATAATCAGCAATTGCTGAATGATCCGATTTATATGGGTTGGCGTGAACCGCGGATCAGCGGCGATGAATACTATGCTTTTGTCGAAATGGTAATTCAGGCCATTCAGCAGCGCTGGCCGGATGCATTGATTCAGTTTGAAGACTTTGCGCAGAAAAATGCCATGCCTTTGCTGGAAAAATACCGTGATCGCATCTGCTGCTTTAATGATGATATTCAGGGAACCGCTGCGGTTTCGGTCGGAAGTTTAATTGCCGCTTCGCGTGCAGCAGGTAAGCAGTTGAAAGATCAGGTGGTGGCATTTCTGGGGGCTGGTTCAGCTGGTTGCGGGATTGCGGAACAGATCATTAAACAAATGATTGCGGAAGGCTTGAGCGATAGCGAAGCACGTGCACGGATATTTATGGTTGACCGCTTTGGTCTGATCACTGAAAACCAGCCGAATTTACTGAATTTTCAGCGTAAATTGGCACAGCCTGCTGAACATGTAGAAAGTTGGGCAGATGCTGAAGCCATGATTTCATTAACAGATGTCGTGAAGCATGCCAAGCCAACAGTACTGATCGGTGTCTCAGGGCAACCGGGATTATTCACGCAGGAAGTGGTTGAAGCTATGGCTGAGAATAGCGTGCAGCCAATTATTTTCCCTTTATCCAATCCGACTTCACAGGTAGAAGCAGTACCGGCAGATATTTTGCAATGGACTAAGGGTAGAGCGCTGATTGCCACAGGTAGCCCCTTTGCACCGGTGAATTATCAGGAAAAAATCCATCATATTTCACAGTGCAATAATTCTTATATTTTCCCCGGAATTGGGTTGGGGGTGATTGCTTCGGGTGCGAAGCGTGTTACAGATAATATGCTGATGGCTTCTAGTAATGCTCTGGCGGATTGTTCGCCTAAGTTGCAAGACCCACAAGCGGATTTATTGCCGAGTCTCGATCATTTGCAGTCTATTTCAAAGCAGATTGCGTTGAAAGTCGCCCTTGCTGCCATTGAGGATGGGGTGGCGCCTAAAGTAAGTATTGAGGACTTGCAGTTAGCGATTGAGCATAATTTCTGGACACCGCAATATCGTGATTATCAGCGGGTCACTTTCTAATTTTAAATGAAGAAAAGCTCTGACTAAGCACTCGTTATGGGCTGGTCAGCGTTTATTGGTTAAAATAGACAATGCATAAAAAAAGCCTTGATCTTTCGATCAGGGCTTTTTTGAATCTGGAGCGGGAAAGGAGACTCGAGCTCTCTGATTCCAATTTTGATAAAGTCGCTGAGATTTATTTTATTAAATAATATTAATTTTAAATATATGATTTAATGTAAAATATTTTAATTTTTATTGGCTGGGATTTTAGTCATTTAATGTAGTTTTATTCTCTTTGTTTTGGATCATGTGGAGAGTTTCTGCTTGAATTTTTCCAAGTAATAGATCATGAGCAATTCTGATGAATCGGCTGGCAACCTCACAAATCGAGTCAATAATTTTCTCGCCATCTTAAAAAAAGATCGAGCTTCTTAAAGATCAATTTCTTACAATCGCTTATCGAGAAATATCCACGACTTCACCTATAGCTTAAACTCTAAATAACTCCACACAATAATCTTTAAATAAGATATTAATATCTTTAACCCTAAACTTTTTCCTTTGTGGAACGTCGCATGATCCATGATCAGCACACTCTTCTCTTTTAATTCTGGCAAGAGGCCGTGCTCAATCCAACCCTTAAAATACTTCTGTCGTAATGGAGCAGTTGAAGAAACCGGATGCTGGCTATAAATTTTGCAAAGTAACAGCTTATAGCCGATACCATAGGGCATCGTGACTTTTCGGGATTAGGGGGAGAGTTAAGTTATTAGAACAGCTGCTCTTAAAAGCCATAGCTGAATCACAAGTTGAACTTTATAGTATTCAATTTAGACCACATCTAGCTGATTCTATCGGTGTAGACAGCATTACAGTATCAAATATTCAATCGGCCTTACGTTCTTTATCAAAAAACAAATTATTTTTAAACCAGAAAATGGTCATTATAAAATCGGGGATGCTCTTTTTAAAAAATAGATTACAGATGAAGTATAATTTTTTTAATCTCAGATTCCAGTTTCTGATACGTTGCTGATCTGAGAGGAATTGTACTTTAACTGGATGCTGCGGATTCAAATATTTCTGATCCAATGATAAGTTGAACAGCTCTATCTTTGATTTCTTGGGTATGTTTTTGTATTTTTCATCGAGACATTTTCTCCGGAAAAGTGCTCTCCGACAAATCCGGTACGTTGCATTCATATATGTTTGAAAAGTTAGCAGTATAATCTTATCGCCTTTTTAGCCGACGAGTTGTTATGTCCTCATTGACCAATTTTTTATCCCGCTTCAGCACCATAACTATTCAGCGCAGTCTTAGCTATGCTAAACACATTGATAGGGAAACGATTGAGTTCTTTGAGGAAAAAGATGGTGTCACAATGTATGCCCAAATTGAAGGAACAGATTATTATGATACCGCGATTACCTATAATCTTAAAAAAGACCGTTTAGTTGATGATGACTGCAATTGTCCGGTTGGATATAACTGTAAACATGCTGCTGCTTTAGCGCGGTTATTCTTTCAGGAATATCGCCAGGAATTCCAGCAGCGTTATGCGGAATCTCGATCACCATGGGCAATCGCAAACCGCCAACAGGGGTATGATCAGGCGCAACGCTGGTTGCATGAGTTTAAACGGTATTTACAACAGACTGAACCTGAGCAGCTTGCCCAAACAAACACATGTTTAATTTACCTGTTAAATCAGTCTGTCAGCTCAAAGAAATTGACCCTTGTGGTGCAGAAGGCCAGACGCAATAAAAATGGCTCGATTGCCGGTGAAAGTGATTATACGCAATATGAAAATATCACCAGAAAACATCTGACTTTACCGGAACAAAAACGAAAATTATTTAACCAGGTTTATTATTACGCCAAAATAAACAGCGAGGAGCGCTTTTATCAGAGTAATCTTGATATTTCCGGGATTTCATTGGAGCACTTCAAGTCTTTTATTCAAAGTGGCGATGTTTATTGGCAAAAAAAGAACCATGCCGCACTTAAATGGTCAGAGCAAGGCTACAACATCGAATTTATATGGGAACAAGGTGTCAAAAAACAGACTGAGCATTTAAATATTGAATTGGTCAATGGTGATATTCGACTCGATTTAAAATCAAATCCACATATCTACATTCTTGCCAGCCAGCCACCATGTTATGTCGATATTCAACAGAACACCGTGGGTCAGTTATATGGTGAATATACGGCAAATCTACTCTACCATTTTTTGCAGATGCCGGATCTACCCTCCACATTATTGAGTGAATTTGAGCAGTTGACTCATCAACATTCAGATGTGGGGAACCTGCCTCTGCCTGAGTCTATTCAGCATGTTGAGATACTAGCGGGTAGCCCCCAGCCAATTTTACGCTTTGGTGTTTTAGGTAAATTTGATTGGAAATTAGAGGAGTCTGTTTGTGCTGAAATTGAATTCTCCTATGCAGGTGGGCGAATAAAAGCAGGTACATCAGGTGACAGTTTTATTGGTGAGCAGCATGGAAAAATAGTGCGACAGCTTCGGGACTTAATTCAGGAACAACAGGCAATCCAGCGTTTACAGCTGTCAGTCGAATCGCTGGAGTGGGTGAAAGATCTTAGCTATGATCAGCCATTAAAACTGGATAAACAACGTCTCGATTCTATGGTTTTTGCTTTCTATGGAGACTGGATCAAACAGCTGATGCCCATCAATCAAATTGAGTCGATGGGTTGGCAGATAGAGCATCTGGAACACAGCCCATTTAATCTGCAATATGTAGAAAATTTAAATATTTCCATCACTGAATCTGAAAGCCAGCAGGACTGGTTCAATATCGGGGCGACCGTTCAGGACAGTGCAGGCAATTGCTATGACCTGCTTGATGTAATCGCAGTTTTGGTGCAACAGCAGCCTGAGTTACTTGATCCGCAGGCTTTTAATGATCTTGATGACAGCCAAATTTTCACCCTGAAAACTGCAGTGGATCAACCTGATTTGGCTCTATCCGCCAGGGACATTAAGCCGGTATTGTTGCATCTGCAGAGCATTTTACAGCAAGAAGAGCGCAGTATCGATCGCTATGATGCGAGTCAACTATTGGAATTACAGCATAATCTTGGGATGACATGGCAGGTCAGTGACCAGCTGCAGCAATTTGTACAGAAATTCAAACAAGGCTATCAGCAACAACTGCCGACACCACAAGGTTTTCAGGGGGAATTGCGCCCATATCAGCAGCAGGGCTTAGGCTGGTTACAGTTTTTAAGGGAAACCCAGCATGGCGGGGTTCTGGCAGATGATATGGGCTTGGGCAAAACAGCACAAACTTTAGCGCATTTACTCATGGAAAAGCAGGCTGGTCATTTGCAGGACAGCCCCGCCTTAATTGTTGCACCCACATCGCTGATGCATAACTGGTTCAAAGAAGCGGAAAAATTTACACCTGAGCTCAAGGTACTGCTGCTACAGGGCCCCGACCGCCATCAGTATTTTGAGCAGATTTCACAATATGACATTGTGTTAACCACCTATCCGCTCTTGGCGAGAGATGAAGAGCAACTGAAGCAATATGAATATCATCAACTCATTTTGGATGAAGCGCAGAATATCAAAAATCCGCGTGCCAAAGCTGCACAGGTGGTACGGCAATTAAAAGCACGACATCGCCTATGTCTAACCGGTACACCTATGGAAAATCATTTGGGTGAGCTGTGGGCACTATTTTATTTTCTGATGCCAGGATTTTTATATTCACAAGAAATCTTTAATAAAAAATACCGCTATCCGATTGAAAAACGCGGTGATCAGCAGTTAAGGCAAAAGTTGGTAAACCGCATTAAACCCTTTATTTTACGTCGCTTGAAAACTGACGTTGCCAAAGAATTGCCAGAAAAAACCACGATTGAAGTCAATATTGATATGAATGAACAGCAATCCAAGCTATACGAGGCTGTTCGTGCCACGATGCAAGCCAGCATTCAGAAAATTGTGGCAGAAAAAGGCTTTAAACGTAGTCAAATTCAAATTTTAGATGCCTTACTGAAGCTACGTCAGGTGTGCTGCCATCCTAGCTTACTAAAGCTGGATTCAGTGAAAACCAGGCAGGCACACTCTGCCAAACTTGAACAGTTGATGGATATGATCGTTCCGATGGTCGAAGAAGGAAGAAAAATTCTCATCTTTTCGCAATTTACTTCAATGCTGGAATTGGTTGAGCAGCAACTCAATAATGCAAAAATTGGTTATGTGAAACTGACTGGAAAAACCAAGAAACGAGATGAAGCTATTACTGCATTCCAGTCTGGGCAAGTGCCTGTGTTTTTAATCAGCCTGAAGGCTGGAGGTGTAGGCTTGAATTTGACAGCAGCGGATACGGTCATTCACTATGATCCATGGTGGAACCCTGCTGCTGAAGATCAAGCTTCAGATCGTGCGTGGCGGATTGGACAGGACAAGCCGGTATTTGTGTATAAGCTGATTACCAACCAAAGCATAGAAGAAAAAATAACCCCAACCTTGGCAAGGTCACCGAGATTTTTCCCCTTAAATTACATTAATTATAAGTATATGATTTAATTGGTAGTATTTGGTTTTTGGTAGGGCGAATTTTTGATGAATTTAGATCATTTAATGTTATTTTGGTCACTTTATTTTAGACATTTTAGTTTGTAAAAGTCACCTATGTTTTGATAGGGATTTTTATGATGAATAATAACAATATGCGATTTAATATAATGTTGATTAATCATTATACGGATAGTTTATATTTGATTCAGTAAATGAATATTATGCTCAATCCAGCCTTGGATCATCTGGAGGGTTTCTGATCGAATCTGCTCAGGTAATATTTTTTGAGTGATTTTATTGAATCGGTTCTACCGCCTGTCAGTGGCTGGCTTTCGTACCGCTGATTTTAGTTGCTGTGACCAATAAATTTTATCAACTGCGATTAAAGAATTGTACCCAAACGGTTTTGATTTCAATGCGATTGGACTTGCAGCCTATACCGTGGCTATTGCGAAAACCTCTACGGTTTTGGCATAGGTATCTACACAAATCCCAAGTTTTGGGTTAAATTGAAGAGCATGCTCTTCAATTTAATATCTCCCATCTTGATACACGTCTCGTCAGACGATACAACGCCCTCGTAAAGCTTAATATGAATCCTCTTGCTTCACTTGCCCCTGCAATTAAGGAAATGGCCTCTGCCCAGAAGTCCAGTTTTGCAACCACCCAGGCAGTTTGGCGATTTCTCAATAATGAAAAAGTCTCTTTCAAGCAATTGAATGAGCCAATACAGCGACTTGCATTTGAACAGATTGATCAATCCTCTCACCCTTATGCGCTGATTATTCATGATTGGTCTCAACTGCAATATGTGAAACATAACAATAAAACTCAGCGTCTTCAAAGAACCCATCAATATGATTCAGGCTATGAACTGCAAAGCAGTCTACTGGTTGATGCGGCATCGGGGCTTCCCATTGCACCATTGGCTCAAACGCTATCTGACGCATCAGGCTGTTATTCCACATTCAGTGAACAATACAGCGAGCGAAAAACCCATTTGGATTCACTCGCAGAACAAATCAAAACGATCGAACAGTATCCGGTTGAGAAAACAAAAGTTCATATCATTGATCGTGAAGGTGACTCAATTGCCCATCTAAGAGCGATGAGCAAGAATCGCTTCAAATGGCTGATTCGGGCCAAAGAAGGTCATCGAGTTGAGTATCACGGTCAGACATACAAAGTTGGCGAGATTGCAGAAAAGATAGAAACGCATTCAATCAAAAATATTTCTTACAAAGGCAATCAGCATACTTTACATGTGGGTGAGACCCATATACGCATAACACGCGCAGCAAAACCAAAGCAGAAAGATAGCTCAGGGAAGCGGGTTGCTCCTGAGCAGGGAGATGCTGTCGATGCAAGGCTGGTTGTTTCTGTCGTTAAGGATTGTGACGGTAAAATTGTGGCGAGATGGTGTTTGCTGAGTAATGTTGCAATGGATATAGATACAGCAGAATTGAGTACATGGTATTACTGGCGCTGGACAATTGAGTGTTATTTTAAATTGCTTAAGCAGGCAGGACATGACGTTGAGGCATGGCTACAAACGACACCTCAAGCAATCCTGAGAAGGCTACTGATCAGTAGTATGGCTTGTGTGCTGACATGGCGAGTACAGCGTGGTACAGATGAGCAGAATATAAGAATTCGGGCATTTCTCACCCGAATTTCAGGTAGGCAACAGAAAAGGAGAAAATTAGAAAGTGCCCCTGCCATACTGGCAGGGCTTTCAATACTATTGAACACTCTTCAGTTGTTGTCAGAGTATTCGTCTGATGAGCTGAATGCGATTGCTCAGATCGCATTCAATTTATAAAAAATGTGTAGATACCTATGACGGTTTTGGCGGGGGTCACTGGTTCAGCCTCTGGTGGTATGAGCGGATCAGTACAATGCTGCGATTTTAGCGATGTGCATTCTACCTGAAGTCATGCGTATTGTTACGATGGCATCAGGCGGTAGGGATACCTTACCGCATAATGGCGCAGTTATTACCTTACTTGCGGTCACAGGCTTAACCTATAAACAATCCTATAAAGATATTTTGCCATTATGATCATTAAAACCATCCCTGCTTTACTTGGTTTGGTATTGTTTAAGAATTTAGAATGAAAGAATAAGACAACGGAGTATATGATGAGTCAACTATTAAAAGATAAAGTCGCATTTATTACAGGTTCAGCCAGTGGTATTGGACATGAAATTGCAAAGAAATTTGCCAATGAAGGTGCCAGAGTTGTTATTTCCGATATGAATGCAGAAAAGTGTGCTGAAACTGTGTTTGCACTTCAAAAAGAAGGTTTTGATGCGTTGTCTGCGCCTTGTGATGTAACAGATGAAGAGGCGTATAGAGCAGCCATTGAACTGACTCAAAAAACTTACGGCCGTTTGGATATTTTGATCAACAATGCAGGTTTTCAACATGTTGCCGTGATTGAAGACTTTCCAACGGCAGTATATCAAAAGCTAATAAATGTCATGCTAGTGGGTTCTTTTATTGGCATCAAATATGCATTTCCAATCATGAAAGCACAGCAGTTTGGTCGTGTAATTAATATGGCTTCGATTAATGGTTTAATCGGATTTGCTGGTAAGGCAGGCTATAACAGTGCCAAACATGGTGTGATTGGTTTGACCAAAGTCGCTGCTTTAGAGTGCGCTTGTGATGGCATCACAGTGAATGCTTTGTGTCCGGGTTATGTTGATACGCCATTGGTGCGCGGTCAAATTCATGACTTGGCTAAAACACGGAATGTCAGTGAACAAACTGCATTAGAAGATGTAATTTTGGCGATGGTGCCACAAAAGCGCTTACTGAGTGTGGAAGAAATTGCAGATTATGCAATTTTTCTTGCCAGTGATAAGGCGGGCGGTGTGACAGGACAAGCTGTGGTAATGGACGGTGGTTATACCACACAATAAGGTTAAGTTATATTTAGTTAAGACTATGAAACAACCTTAGATGTTTAGATCCTAGGCTGTTTTAGCGAGATGAGCTTTCTATAGATTCAAATCACGGTTAACTATAAAATCTAGCAAAGAATGGTAAAAGTAGAAGTTTTTTCGAACTCATGTTAAGGAGAATTAGTCTGCGACCGACTTGGAGCGGTTCATTTCCTTTTTGAAGAAATTACACAAAATTATTTACAGCCCTTTTGGTGGCTTTATAAAGTGCTGTATCCAAATAGCATTTCCACCAATTAGAGTATTTAGTGATACTACAATGCGAATTAACTGAAAGGCGAGTTGCCGACTGGGCGTATAAGCAGGCGTTAGAGAATGAGTATTTCGTTAGGTTGGGGGGGTAAAATATTAGTCCAGGTATATTAAAAGAATTAATTTTCAAAAAAATATTTTTAAGAATTTGAATATAAATAAGAAATAAAGCACCTTCGTGGTGCTTTATTTCTTCAGGCATATGCATTCGTTTAACCTTTCTAAGACAGTAGTGGAGAACAGGTGCCAATAATTCCATGACTTAAATTGAGGCTCATTTTACCGCCACCCTCATTAGATCGTGTGACACTTAAAAGTGAACAACTAAAATAGATCAATAAAGGATAAATCAACTGAATCAATTTATTAAATTTATAAGAGATTTTAATAAGTTAAGTAGTGAATTCTGCTGTCACCATCTCAATTTTTTCGCTTACCTGCATATTTTCTTTAAAATAAAGTCCTTTCAATAAAATACTGAGCACACAGCATGAACGGATGCCAGATACATTTGTCTTAAGTAAATTCAGCTTTGCGCAGTGCTTTGAACTCGGTAATTGAACCACACTCAAAACAGGTATTCCTATTTTAGAAGATGCTTTGGTGAGTTTTGATTGTGATATTGAAAAAATTTAATACGTCGACACACAGCTTTCCTTATGTTATGCCGTTGCAATTCAACAAGAGGAAAGTTATTTCCTTAATTCACTCAGGCTTTTTCGGAAAATGATGAATTAGATATAGATAAAGTTTAGGTGCAGGCTTACTTATTTACAAAATGAAATTACTGAATAAGTCTTTAAACATTGGGTTGCACAACAAAGCTGCTGAAAGTTGGAAATTTTAGTATGTATATATATTCAATTCATTGTACGACTAAAGTTATAGAACCTCTATTCCAACTGCAATTATGCGGTGAGTAAGGATTATTTGTATACCCCCCTCTTAAGTTTTTAATAACGTATAAGATTTTAACAGATTGCAAAATTGGTCATACCAAATATTAAGTAAAATTATGTTTCTTGTATTTTTGGGTTATTGTTACTAATATAATGGCTTTAAAGTGTACGTTTTATTTCTTAATTATCTAAATTGGTCATACCAATTTTACATATAAGTATAATGAACTTGTTCAATCTAGTAGTTAAGCATTTCAAGGAGTAGACAATGCTTCAACAGTGGCAACAAATTTATGATCCTATGGGCAATATTTGGATTTCGAGTGCTATTGCGCTAGTTCCAATTGTTTTCTTTTTTTTAGCGTTAGCTATTTTTCGCATGAAGGGTAGTGTAGCCGCTACAATTACCGTTTTTTTAGCCTTTCTGGTCTCATTATTTTTATACGAAATGCCAATCGGAATGGCATTCGCCTCAATGGTCTATGGATTCTTCTACGGACTATGGCCAATTGCATGGATTATTATCGGTGCAGTTTTTATATATAAGATTTCAGTAAAAACAGGACAGTTCGATGTTATTCGTTCCTCCATTCTGTCAATTACAGAAGATCAACGTCTGCAAATGTTATTAGTAGGATTTGCTTTTGGTACATTTTTAGAAGGTGCGGCAGGTTTTGGTGCACCCGTCGCAATTACTGCGGCACTGTTGGTGGGACTCGGTTTTAAGCCTTTATATGCAGCTGGGCTATGCCTGATAGTAAACACTGCACCTGTTGCTTTCGGTGCAATGGGAATTCCGATCATTGTGGCTGGGCAGGTTTCAGGTGTTGACACCATGGAGATCAGTCAAATGGTGGGTCGTCAGTTACCCTTTATGGTGCCAATCGTATTGATATGGATCATGGCAATCATGGATGGTTGGCGTGGAGTTAAAGAAACTTGGCCTGCTATTTTAGTTGCAAGCTTATCTTTCTCTTTAGCGCAATATTTAACATCAAATTTTGTTGGGCCTGAGTTACCCGATATTACTGCTGCAATTGCATCATTGGTCAGTTTAACTATCTTGCTTAAGTATTGGAAACCAAAACATATTTTTCGTTTTGAGGATAAAGATATACAGGTAGATGAAACTATTATCGAGCAAGCTCGTAAACAATATAGTGTGGGACAGATAGCCAAAGCCTGGTCTCCATTTTTGATACTTACAGCAATGGTGACGGTCTGGAGCATCAAACCTTTTAAAGATTTATTTATTAAGGATGGTGCACTAAGTGATTTTGTAATTTCGATTAAAGTGCCGTATTTGCATCAATTGATTCAAAAGCTGCCGCCTGTTGTGCCTGAAATTAAAGATTATGATGCGATTTATAAGTTCGATTGGTTATCGGCAACGGGTACAGCGATTATGTTGGCGGCACTAATCACGATTATTTATTTAAAAATGAAACCTAAAGAGGCAGTTTCGACATTCTTTGAAACAGTGAATGAACTGAAAACACCAATTTATTCGATTGGTATGGTGCTAGCGTTTGCGTTCATTGCAAACTATTCAGGTCTGTCCGCAACACTTGCTTTGGCACTGGCACATACGGGTCAAGCTTTCACCTTTTTCTCGCCATTCCTAGGTTGGGTCGGGGTCTTTCTTACAGGTTCAGATACTTCAGCTAATGCATTGTTTTCAGCATTACAAGCAACTACAGCACAGCAAATCGGTGTGCCTGAAGTTTTGTTAGTTGCTGCCAACACCAGCGGTGGGGTAACAGGTAAGATGATTTCCCCTCAATCGATTGCGATTGCTTGTGCGGCAGTGGGTTTAGTTGGTAAAGAATCTGATTTATTCAGATTTACAGTAAAACACAGCATTATCTTTACGATCATGATTGGTATTATTGTGACCTTACAAGCTTATGTTTTCCCGTGGATGATTCCATAAACGGGCCAAGGAAAAAAATGAAAGTCTCCGACAAAGTGGTACAGCGTTTACGTCTATTGATTGAAAAAAATAATGTGCAAGTCGGAGAGCGATTGCCTGCTGAACGCCAACTCTGTGAACAGTTGGGTGTATCCCGTAGCTCTTTACGTGAGGCGATTCAACAACTGATTACCGCAGGAATTATTCAGAGTAAAGCGGGTGCAGGTACCTATTTAAAGCAATTGCCTGCACATTGGTCACAGCATCAAATCGTTGAGCCATTATCCGGTTTAATGGATCAAGATCCTGAATATCGTTTTGATGTACAAGAAGCTCGTATGGTGCTTGAAGGTGGTACAGCATGGTATGCCGCACAACGTGCCACCCCCAATGATTTAATCAATATTCGTCAGTGTTTTGAGCAGATTAGCCATTTTCAGGCTTTAGGTGATGATGCTCATGCAGCAATAGCGGATGCAAAGTTTCATCTAGCGATTGCAGAAGCATCTCACAATCTAGTGCTGATCCAAATGATGCGTAGTTTGTTTGATTTATTACAAGACAATGTGATGTTGGGGCGACGTAAAGTCTACACCACACCACAACATTTTGAACAATTGCATGACCAGCATTTTGAGGTGATGGACGCAATTGAACGTCAAGACTCAGAGACTGCACGTAAGGCAGCTTGTGGGCATATTGAATTTGTTGTTCAACGCGTACGTATGATCGATGAAGAAGAAGCTCGTCGTCAACGTTCGAGTCGATTAAATAGGACATAAGTTATGATTATTTCTTCTGCAAATGACTATCGTGAAGCTGCGAAACGTCGTTTACCGCCATTTTTATTTGAATACATCGATGGTGGTGCCTATGCGGAATATACTTTAAAGCGTAATGTAGACGATTTATCAAAAATCGCTTTACGTCAACGTGTGTTAAATGACATGTCTGAGCTGAGCTTAGAAACGCAATTGTTTGGTGAAAATTTGGCGTTGCCAGTGGCATTGTCACCTGTAGGTCTAACGGGTATGTATGCGCGTCGTGGTGAAGTTCAAGCCGCGGTTGCCGCAGATAAAAAGGGCATTCCATTTACCTTATCAACAGTTTCAGTTTGTCCAATTGAAGAAGTGGCACCTGCGATTCAACGTCCGATGTGGTTTCAACTGTATGTACTACGTGACCGTGGTTTTATGAAAAATGCCTTGGAACGTGCTAAAGCCGCAGGCTGTTCTACCTTAGTATTCACAGTCGATATGCCTGTTCCAGGTGCGCGTTATCGTGATGCACATTCAGGAATGAGTGGTAAAAATGCTGCAATACGTCGTTATATGCAATCGTGTATGCACCCACACTGGGCTTGGAATGTCGGTTTATTGGGTCGTCCGCATGATTTGGGTAACATTTCGAAATATTTAGGTAAGCCGACAGGTCTGGAAGATTATATCGGTTGGCTGGGAAATAACTTTGACCCTTCAATTTCTTGGAAAGATCTTGAGTGGATTCGTGATTATTGGGAGGGTCCCATGGTTATTAAGGGGATTTTAGATCCTGAGGATGCCAAGGATGCGGTACGTTTCGGAGCAGATGGAATTGTGGTCTCCAATCACGGTGGTCGTCAGCTTGATGGTGTTTTGTCTTCTGCCCGTGCGCTTCCTTCAATTGCAAGTGCGGTCAAAGGTGATATCAAAATTTTAGCAGATTCAGGGATTCGTAACGGTCTTGATGTGGTACGTATGTTGGCTATGGGTGCAGATATTTGCATGCTTGGTCGTGCATTTGTATACGCACTTGGTGCTGCCGGCGGTGCTGGGGTAAGTAATTTACTAGATTTGATTGAGAAAGAAATGCGTGTGGCAATGACATTGACTGGTGCAAGAACCATTGCAGATATTACATCGGATTGCTTGGTCAAGTTAGAAAAAGAGTAAGCAATTTAATAACCCACTTTAGTAAATCTCTGCCAAATTTCCTTGGAAAAAAGAGATTCTTATCTGAATAATTTAGGTAAAAAAAGCTTCCTTTTGAAAAAAGAGGTTTCGATAGTTTAGAAAGAATCTCTTCTAATCTTCACTTATGCTGAATTTTAAAGCCGTGTTTTAAAAGATACCTAGGAGAGAAAATTACATTATTTGGGCATTTATAAAATAGAAGACTTAAAAATGATAAACACTCAATCCTCTTCTCAACATACTATTCAAAAACTTATTGATATTGTTGGTAAAAATAATGTGCTGACTGATGAGAAAGATACTCGTTTGTATCGTCAAGGCCGCCGTTACGGTACAGGAAAAGTCTTAGCTGTCGTTGTTCCTGGGACATTAGTCGAACAATGGAAAGTGCTTAAAATAGCGGTTGATGCAGGTTGTATCGTAATCATGCAAGCCGCTAATACAGGACTCACAGGTGGCTCAACTCCATTCGGCGATGATTATGACCGTCCAGTATTATTGATGAGTACCCGTCGTCTAAGTGGCATTCAAGTAATCAATGAAGGTAAGCAAGTCATTTGTTTACCAGGTGCGACTTTGGATCGTTTAGAAAAAGAATTAGCAGTTTTTAATCGTGAACCTCATTCAGTCATTGGTTCATCTTGTATCGGCGCTTCAGTTTTAGGCGGCGTGTGTAATAACTCTGGTGGAGCATTGGTGCGTCGTGGGCCTGCGTACACAGAACTTGCATTATATGCGAGAGTGAATGATCAAGGCTCGCTTGAATTAGTCAATCATTTAGGTGTGAATTTGGGTCATTCCTCTGAGGAAATCTTATCGAATTTGGAACAACAAAAATATCAAATTGCCGACATCGAAAATGAGAGTCAGTGTTGTGCATCAGATTATCGTTATATTAAAGATGTGGCGAAAATTGATGAAAACACACCGGCACGTTTTAATGCTGATCCATCCCGTTTATTCGAAGCATCGGGCTCAGCGGGTAAAGTCTGTGTGTTTGCGGTGCGTCTAGATACGTTTGAGAGAATTTCAAGCCAAGTGTTTTATGTGGGGAGTAATCGCAAAGAAGATTTAACCGAAATCCGTCGTTTTTTACTAAAAGATTTGCCGCGTATTCCTATTGCTGGTGAGTATATTCATCGTGTTGCTTATGACATTGGTGCTGAATATGGTAAGGATACTTTTATGTTTATTGAGAAGTTCGGTACAGCCAAAGTGCCTGCTGCGTTTGCGATGAAAGATAAAATAGATGGTTATCTTGAAAAAATGAAAATGCGAAGTCTTTCTGATAAATTTCTGCAATTGCTGACAAAATTTCTACCCTCACACTTGCCGAAGCGTATGAATGCATTTCGAAATCTATATGAGCATCATTTGGTACTACGTATTGAAGATCAAGATGTTGCTGCGGTAGAGGAATTTTTAGAAAGCTACTTTGATCATCACGAAACTGGTGATTATTTCCTTTGTGATGAAGATGAAGGGCGGAAAGCATTTTTACATCGTTTTGCAGTCGCAGGTGCTGCAATTCGTTATCGAGATACGCACCGATCAGAAGTTGAAGATATTGTTGCATTGGATATCGCACTTCGCCGTAATGATCGTGAATGGGTAGAAACCCTACCTAAAGAAATGGATGAACAAATTTTACATAAACTATATTACGGACATTTTTTATGTCATGTATTCCATCAAGATTACATTGTTAAAAAAGATGTTGATCCTTTAGCTATGGAACATGCAATGTGGCGTTTATTAGATAATCGTGGCGCTGAGTATCCAGCAGAGCATAATGTTGGACATTTATATGTAGCTAAGCCTGCGCTGAAAAATCATTATAAAAAACTTGATCCAACCAATAGTTTTAATGTCGGTATTGGGCAGACATCTAAGCTTAAATATTGGAAGTAATAGAAAGGATTTTGGTGGTGTATCAAAAAGTATGCTAAAAAAAAGCAGGTTGAATTTTGATAAAATAGAGAAATGCAAATAACTCTAGAAATCAAATGTCCAACCTGCCTCAGTGACAGTATAAAGAAAAATGGCATCAAAGTAGATGGGAAACAAAACTACCAATGCAAAGACTGCAAACGTCAGTTTATTGGTGACCATGCTCTGAGCTATCTAGGATGTAATTCTGGCATTACTCGTAAAATATTACAGTTAATGGTCAGAGGCAGCGGTATACGAGATATCGCTGAAGTTGAGCGCATTAGTATCGGTAAAGTCTTACGGACTTTAACTGAATCGGCCTATCAAATTCAGCCTAAACAAAGTCATTATGAATCTCTCGAAGTAGATGAATTCTGGACTTTTGTTGGAAATAAAAATAATAAACAATGGCTTATTTACGCCTACCATCGAGAAACAGGTGAGATTGTTGCTTATGTTTGGGGTAAGAGAGATTTAGCTACAGTCCAAAGGTTGAAGACAAAGCTTAAACAATTAGGTATTCACTACACCCGAATTGCAAGTGATCATTGGGACAGTTTCATCACTGCTTTTAAAAACTGCAAGCAAAGTATTGGTAAGTTTTTTACTGTAGGAATTGAAGGTAATAATTGCAAAATAAGGCATCGAATAAGGCGTGGTTTTAGAAGAAGTTGTAATTTCTCCAAAAAGCTTGAAAACCATTTTAAAGCCTTCGACTTAACCTTCTTTTACATCAATAATGGCTTCATTTAATGTCAGCATACTTTTTAAAACACCACCAAATATGGACCTAATCCTCCGTTATTCATGCACCAATAAAGGATTAAATCTATGTGTAAAGGGTTTGAAATTATTGAATGCAGCTAAACGTTTATTGTCGCTGCATCCAATGCCGCTTGCCCTGCTTCTGTGGGGCTAGGTACGTATAATTCTGCTTCGCCCTCAATCACCCTTTCGCCATTTATGTTGCAAATGGTGTCAAAGTAAACCCGTTTCCGTTCATGATCAACTTTGGTTACTGTAGCGATAACATCAACACTGTCACCCACATAAACCGGTTTTAAAAATCGCAAATTATGATTGACATAAATTGCACCAGGGCCTGGAAGGTGCAAGCCAAAAATAGGTGAGAAAAAACTGGCGGTTAAAAAACCGTGTGCAATAGGGCGTTTGAATTTTGTTTGTGCGGCATAAATTTCATCATGATGTATGGGATTCTTATCACCACATAATTTGATAAATTGAGCCACTTTTTCTGCGTCTATAGTGCGGGTTAAGGTATGTGATAAACCTACATGAAAGTCATCTATGTGAGCCAATTTCATATTTAATCCTTAAAAATGGATACAGGACGCTTTGTAGCATCCTGTAAATAGGGGGGGATTAGAATGAGCCGAAAAGCGTACCCAAAGTAATCGCTACAATAACCGATACCATTGGGATAGCAACCGTACACATGGCCACGTTGCCGTAAGATTGTTTGTGCGTCATGCCACAAATAGCCAGTAAGGTGATGACCGCGCCTGAGTGAGGCAAGGTATCCAGACAGCCTGCCGCCAATGCCGCAATACGGTGTAATAATTCAGGGTTGATACTAGCAGCAGTCGCCATGGCTAGGTAATCGGCACCCAAAGTCGATAAGGCAATCGACATACCTCCAGAAGAAGAACCGGTGATGCCTGCCAAGATATTCATGGCGATGGCTTCTGAAATTAATGGATTACTTGATACATTTAACACCATGTCGCGGATAATCACGAAGCCCGCCAATGATGCAATGACTGCACCATAACCTACTTCAGAAGCTGTGTTGAAAATTGGCAACATCGAACCCAACACACCTTTGTTCACGGTTTCTTTTAAGTTGTTCCATTTGCCCAAGCGTAACAAAATCAAGCTTAAACATGCGACCACCAAGGCAATAATCAATGCCCACAAACCTGTTTGTTTGGTAGGATCTAATTTTGGATAGAGTTCTTTGAGCGAACTGAAGTCCATGCTTGGAAAAAGAATGTAGGTGAACAAAGCATTTACACCAATGACCAATAGCAATGGTAAAAATGCCAAGAATACTGGCATTTCACCTTTAGAGGTTACTCCGTCTTCTAACTTTTCTCCTTCTTGGGTATCAATACCGTATCCTTCGCCATTTCTAGAGGCTTTACTGGCACGGCTTTGTAACCACATGCAGCCCAAACCAAACATGATCAAACCTGAAATGATGCCAATACCAGGGGCAGCAAATACATTGGTACCAAAAAAAGGAATCGGAATCGCATTTTGAATGGAAGGCGAACCTGGTAGAGCTGTCATGGTGAAGGTAAATGAGCCTAAAGCGATGGCACCTGGAATTAATCGCTTTGGAATGTTTGCCGCTTGAAACATGGACTTGGCAATGGGGTAAATAGCAAAAGCCACTACAAACAGTGATACTCCACCATAAGTTAATACACCACACGCTAATACCACGGTCAAAATGGCTCGGTTATGCCCTAATTTCTTCATGATCCAGTTTGAAATGCTAGATGCAGAACCTGAATCAACCATTAATTGTCCAAATAAGGCGCCCAATAAAAAAATAGGAAAGAATTTTAAAATATAGCCGCCCAAAGCCGCCATAAAGGTTTCAGTGTACTGTGGCATCATGTATACCATGTCACCAGAAAGCAAGATGGCAATAGCCGCCATAATTGGTGCCAAAATCAGTACTGAAATACCCCGATAGGCAAAAAACATCAGTAATGCCAATGAGATGAGGATTGCTAAAGTGCCCATTATTTCTCCCTGTTATTTATTTTGTTGTTATCCATAACATTTTTTTCTAAAAGGCCTTGAATCATGGCTGCCTTATTGAGATGACACCGTTTTGACGCTAAGGCAGTGATGCAAGCCAGTTTCACCCTAGCATAGTGATTTTAAATTAATCAATTGATTATTAGATTAATAACTATTGTTATACACTTTTCAGTTTCTGAATTATGCGTAGATTGAAAGGGTTTTGTTGCATAAATATATAAGCCATTGATTTTATTAAATTAAAATCCTGACTGAAAAACAATCAAATCCTATAAAATCATATAGTTAGGAAATCTTTGTGCAACAAAGCCCCTAGAGTTTATACTATTTGATTATCGTTGCTCAGAGTTTAAATTTTTATTACAAACAGCTTAAAGATGAGAAACTATCATGAGATACATCAGTAACTTGAATACCCCAAGTGCTTTTGCATCTTTACTTTTGAAGCAGAATTTAATTCGCCTTTCATTTTCATTCAGGCTGAAGTTTTCTGCCCGTAATGTTAAATCCTGTAATGTCTTTTTGAGCTCTGTCTTGCTCTGTTGAGAGAGTTCTAAATGAAGATATTTTTTCGGAAATAAACTATGAATAAAAGAAAGAAGTTTCTTCAGTTGCCGTTTTTCATTCAGTTCAAAAATTAACTGGGCTGAATTGGGCTGAACTTTTTCAAGATAAATTGAATAGATCGTATTGAGCTGTTTTTCATATTGATGATGTACTGTTGTGAAGCGTTCCTGAACCTTATGAATGATCTGTTTTTCTTCCTGATTGGTGGGCAACATGGTGACCAGTGCATCAGGAGATTTTCTTAAAAAGTCTGTAGTAAATAGGCGGGAAGATTTTTTTTGGTTTAGACAGGAAGTTTTCAAATGCAGGGCTCTAGCACGTAATTTTTTTGCTACTTGCAAAGGAATAGCTTCAGGTAATAAAAGATTCTCTTCTTTTTCAACTACAAGAATGTGATGCAATAGTTCAAAATTCATTTCGGAATCATGTGCTCCCAGTACGAGTGGATCAGTGGAACGCTGGTGCCCTGGTTGATATTGATGATCATGTTGCTTGTAACGGTCTTTAGTGAGTTGATCAAATAAGAACGACCTGATTGCACGTTGTTGAACAGGGTATTTAACAGCAGCATCATGTTTTAGAATATTGAAATAGGCTTCTTTAGGGAGTGGACTTTCGATTTGATTCAGTTGGTAGCTAATTGCCAGGTGCATTAAATGCAGATAGCTTGAACAGGTCGTTTCAGGGGTTAGATGCCCGGCAAAATGAGAAAGGGCGTACCAGATCTGTTGAGTATTTCTGTTTCGTTGCAAGGCATAACGGATGCGGAGTTGCTCATTTGGCGTATAGTCTGTAAATGCATCAGCAAGCGGTGAGTGTTTTAAAATCAGATAAAGATGATTAAATGCTGAATGACGCAGGCTGTGATAAGTAAAATTGTGCTCACCGAAAAATGACTGGATTAACTGTTTTAATAGAGAATTTACTTCATTTTCATGAGTTTCTTTTAAGGACTGTTTTAGAAACAGCGGTTGTGCAAGTGATTTTCCTTGTGCTTTTAGAACTCGTTGTCTGTTCTCACTATACGTTTTGAATGCGTGTAATTCGCCTGCTTTAAGCAGATGATGAAGAGGGATCTTACGGTAAGCTGAATAACTTTTTTGATTTTTACTGCGATTATTTCGGATAGTTAACATCACAGCATCTTCAGTAATAAACAGATCACGGGCAAAAATATTTAATGTTTCATTAATCCGTAGTCCGGCTCTGAAACCCAGAATAAAAATAAGTTTAAACATATTTTTATCTTGAACCGAAATACCTTGATTAGTTTCGAGCCGCTGTAACATGCCGTGAAAAAGATGTGGTGAGATCAGTGCGGTTTTGCAGATTTTTGGTTGGATTAAATTATCCAGATCGACAGCCGGAGCATTAAAGAACAAGCTCTGTTTGTGATGAAATTCCTGTAGACGTTTTTGTATAGTCGCTCGATTCGTTTCTTTCTTTAATAAAAGCATTTCTCCATACATATCTTCAAAGTCAGCATCTGAAAATGATGCAATATCTTTGTCTTGCGTTGCCTGTAGCCAATGGACGGCAAACTGTGAAAACATGGTATTTAGAGAACTCTGCTTAATTGACTGAAAATCTGCTTGTATAAGCTTGCGCTTAAATCGTTGCTGCTGCTGAATAATATGATTGAGAAGGTCTAGTTGGGAATCCGTTAATTTTGAGCGTAGAATGCTCCACAGCAGCAAACGCTCCAAGGCTGGAGGTTGTTCCTTGGCGTATAATTCTATGAGTCGATCGCTATAGTTTTTTGCACGAATAGCTCGACGTATTTCTGCTAAAGCATCAGCTATATCTATAGAAATATTGGTTATAGAGGGAGCCTGATGGTTTTCACAAGTATTCTCAATCTTATTGTTATTAGGATTAGCTTGTTCAACCTGAACAAAATAAGCTGCTAATTGTTTTTCAAGAGGACTTGAACTGCAAATTTCATTTTTTAAGATACAAATGGACATTTGATCCAGTCCGCTGTTTTTCAGGAACTGTGTATAGTAAAAACCGTATTTTAACAGGTCCTTACAACGTACTTTTTCTTTAGGAAAGCATTCGATAATACAAGCATTAATCAGTTGTTCTGCATTATAAATGTCCGAAAATAAATCAAATTTTTGATGTTTTAGTCTGTAGATCCAGCATTTCACAATATCGTGCAGCACAAATGTTTTGGTATAGCTGACTGAAAACTCAAGGTCATTAATACGCTGATTACCGAAATTTGGATTTGGGATCTCTAGAGAAACAATATGATTCGAGTCTAAGAAGCTTTGAAATTTCTTTGTTTTTAAAATGATTTTTAAAAACTTTTGTAGTTCGTTCTCATTATAAATGCCATTGAATAATATTGTGCTGATCAAACAAAAAGCGAGGGATTGAGTTGGACTGAAGTCATTATGTCCTGTCCAGTGAGCAATCAAATTTTTGGCAAATTGAGTCACCCTTTTACCATGTTTTAAAGTCTCAATATTTTGCTGAGGTGGGGGGCTTTCATGACTAACAGGTGTTGCAGGAATAGGGTAGTTTTGATTTGATAAACGATTAAAACGCTTGATATATTTCGCGAATTCTAAGCGTGCCATTTTATGACTACGAGTATTAGATTTGTACTTTTCCAAAAGTTGATTATCGACTTGTCTATATACATCGGAATAGTTTCCAGGTGTAAGCTCTAGGCATTTCTCACTAAATAATTTAAGAAGAAATTCCTTATTTTTTATAAGTTTTTTTTGTCGTTTTATGGAGTGTGGATGTCTGCTCATTTAATCATGATCCCGTTGAATGTCGACATACTTTTAAGTTCTAATATTTCGACAAGCTTGTCTTGTGCCACTCGAATATGATCGTAATCAGTTGCCTGAAAACCCGAATAACGATCAAACAGTCCCTGCATTGCTTCGTCATGACCAAAGATGCCTTTAACTACATCTTCATTGCAGTATTGTGCAAAAAAATAACGAGCAAAGTGGCGGGTCCAATTGCGCTGAAGGGCTATTTCTGTACAGTATTTTTGAATATCAGAAAGTTCTAAATTTCGGATATATCCTTGTGGATCGTAAAATAATAGAAAGGGGCGTTCACCCTCGAAGATCTCATGGATTGCTTGTACTTGTTCATTGGACAGATAGGCTTTCGTGAGGTAGAGAAAGTGTTTTAAATATTTTAGGTAATGCTGTATTTCATCACGAAGATAATCGTTAAACGGTAGATATCGTCCAATGGTGCCCGAATAACGCTGCTCTTTATCTGCAACAGCCATCAATTGATTGTCGAGGTCAATATAATCTAGATTGGGCGGGAAGGACTCACTTGGTCGGGCAGAGGTCATAATCATGCAAATATGCCAAAGCCAAATTGAATAATACTTCAGTGTTTTGAAAGGATTTGGATTACCCCGAACTTGTTCATCAAGCTGTTTAAATAAAGATTTAACCAGTGGCAGATCAGGTGTTTGCTGACTACCGAAAGTAATAGGAGATTTAAATTCTTCGATATAACTACTGTTGAGGTGCGGGCAAACTAGATAAAGTGTTTGGCTATAAATATCGAGAATATCTATGATCTGTGTTGAAGAGTAATGGCATGGAATATAGTGTTGAAGGCTTACGCCGCTAAGTAACTTACTTTCCAATTCATAACCTAGCTCATTCAATGTAATGTCACTGAGTAAACGTGGGAGATTTTGTTGAGTTAGCTGGAAAGTCAGCTCTTTATTGATGCTACGTAAATGCTCTTGTACCTTTGAATCAATTTTTGCATGATCCCACTTTTTTAGTTGAAAAATATTTTTAAAGTAAACTTGAGGCAAGGGAATCGTAAAAGAGTTTATGGTATTCAGCATATGTTCTTTTAAAACAAAATCTTTGAATTTAGAGACTTCAAAGCTTTGTTTGAAGAAACACGTGTCAGGCTTCAGTAAAACCTTTTTATTTTTTGCAGTGATTCGTGAGTTTTTTTGGAAAACTGGCAGATCTTTATAATAAGTAAGGCTGAGTACTGAAAATAGAAGTAAAGCATGAATGGGAGAACTTTCTGCTTCTTCAAATAAAACTTGCATAACGTGCCGTGCAGTAGGTAAATCGAAAACCCGAGGATTTGGCTTGTTCATTAGCTCATTCTTGTTTTGATGCAGAATTTTACTTTTCAGATTTACGATTTGAGCAGTGACAGAATGTTGCTCTAATCCATTAAATTCAAAGTTATGATCTTCAACTGTTTCAATGATTTTATCTTCGCGTGATTGTTTAGCTGTACCCTGTTCAAACTTGGTCTGATACGTTTGCTCATCATCAAGAGTAGTTCTTGATGTCTTGTAAATATCTGTTTGGGGAGATTCTTGTTGGATGCCTGGATTACTTTGACGGTGTCTTTTTTGACGTTCTGATTGAGTATAGGTATACGTATAAATAACGCGGATTTCTGCCAATTGGCCTATTTCGGTTTTCTTTAAACTCTCTTTGGATTTGTCAAATAATTTTCTATTCTCAGTTTCAGCTTCTTTTAGAAATTCAACAAGATCGTCTAATTCGATCGGAAGAGACGGTAAAAAATTGTAAAGCCAATGGTATTCCTGCTTTGTACTGGCTAAACGAAAACGTCTACAAAGATTAGCTACAGTAGCTGCATGTTCTTTGCTATCAAGTAATTCAATGCATTGAGTATTGAAAATGGCCCATTTCAGTGCATTTGATTGATATGCTGATGGAGTGTTGATCAGCGCCAGGAGATAATGAGCTAATGGATACTTACTAATCGATAGATCAGTAGGATGCTGATTCATAATTTTAATTAGTTTAACGATTTCAGCTGGTCGGATGAAATCATTGAGCTTAAAGAAGTCCTGATCATTTTCCAGTTTTGCTTCCGCCAGTGCTTGATAGAAGTCTCGAAATGGTTCAAGCTTTAATTCTTGAGTATCTTCTAAATAACGATATTCATTCATGATTAAATTCCCGCCAGAATTTTTTCTAATGACAGTGGGTCGGCATAATTTGAAATAGAACTCACTGGACTTTTGGATTTAGACAGTCCTGATAATTCTCGTAGGTAATTGATAGTTAAAACTTCCTGACCGAAAACTTCCTGAAGATGTGCGGCTAAGTATTGTTCATTTAGCCAATATGCGATGATATCTAAGCCATGAATTGAGTGATGTAATCCGGAACACAGTAAGGCCCTAACTTCGCTTAAAGCCTGGATGGTGAATTGGTAGGAATTATTTTTCTCATAAGCTCTGAACTTAAATTCATTTTTATTCTTATTGTAAAAATAAGCATAGATCCAGCTGAAATGACTACTAAAAAAATAGTGATCAGGTGTTTTAGTGGTAAGGAGCGGGATTTCGATATTCTGTTTAAAAGTTAAATTCAAGTGATAGCTTTGCTGTTTATCACTCAGTTGGAAAAATAAAGCTATCCAGATTTGGTACGCATGCATACATTTTGGATAACACATTAATTTTAAGTTTTTTGAAGATACACGATGACTTTCAATAGCTTTTTTTTTTATAGACATATGCTGATGTCTCCCCATATTTATGCCAAGTGGCTGAAAAATAAACTATAATATTCACGTACTTTTTATAGGGGAGTCAAGGATTACGCACCCTATATTGTGTTATTAAATTGTAAATTTCACTATATATAGTGTTTTTAATCTTTTTTTAATGGTAATTAAAACCAAACAGGAATCAATTTTTGATAAGTATGTAGACGAATTTAACTTGATTGATATCGGGAGCCGTATATGGAAATTAAACGACTGAAACAGGTAGAAGTCGTTACAGATGTTGTATGTGATGTATGCAACCAATCAACGAAACTGGAGTTTGGCACTTTATCGGCGCATTGGGGCTATGGTTCCAAGCATGACGGGGAAAGATATGAATTGCAGTTATGTGAAAAATGTTTCTTTTATGCCCTGGCGACATTAAAAAAAGAGCGAGCAGATGAGTTTATGTTTGATGAAAATTTTAACCCTTCAACCTTAGATGGGTTTGGGTTGAAGTAGGTTTAATAACATTACTATGAATCTAGCGATTAAGTTTTTGAATGAGCGTTGGGAATAGTAGAAATATTTTATAAATATTTTCAATGGATTAAGGTATTTTAGTTGTAAGTAAAGTGTAAGTAGCCTACTGTGAACGTTCATACTATTTTTTTACTTGCCTGAGAGCAGATGTATAAATATCTTGGATTAGCATATTAATGCTTAAATGTACTGCTTAGAAAGACAGGTTGTGTCGTATCAATCAAGTTATTCCTTGAATAAAATTATAATGATCTATAAGCTACTGGAGAAAATCTTCCAGTAAATCTGTTTTTAAGACGACTAGACTATGAGTTTTACACTGCGCTTTTCAGGTCATGAGACTTTTGCATTAAGATATGGATGGCTTAATAAGTCGTATAATTCATTAAATTATAAAGAAAAAAATGAAGAAAATTTGGTTGTTGACCTAGGTGTCGGAAAAAATATGGTCAACAGTATTAAGTACTGGACTGAGATAACGGGATTAAAGCCTCTAAATGATGAGTCTTCAAAAGACAGATATCTTTCAGATATAACAAAAATTATCGAAAACTTAGATCCCTTCTTAGAAAAACCTGAATCAAATTGGTTATTGCATTATTTTATTCAAAAAAATTATTCAGAACTAACTTTTGCTCGATGGTATTTCAACTTTTCTAATTCTCAATATTTCACTAAAGAAAATTTGGTAAATGAATTAAAAGATTGGCTACTAGCTGAAAATCAAAAAATATCTGCGATTGCTACGCTTCAAAAGGATTTTGATTGTTTCATTTTATGCTATGCAAAGAAATTGAATAAAACATTTAAGGGAGAGGAATCTTTTGTATCCCCTTTAAATGAATTGAAGCTGATTTATGAAATGTCTGGAAATGGGTATGTTTCTGATTTTACTGAGCATAAAGATATTAAGACTGAGGTTTTTTTATATTGTTTAGTTGATTTTTGGAAGATATATTTTGCAGATTCATCAACTATTAGTGTTGACAGTATTTTGACCATGCCAGGTAGTCCGGGACGTTTATTTAGAATTAATAATTTTGGTATAGATAGTTATTTAAATCAATGTGCAAACTTAGATGCACGTTTTTATTGGTCAGATAGTAAAGGAATCAGGAGCTTAGCTTGTGATGATATTAGAGCAGTAAATTTAGATAATCTTTTAGAAAAAATTTATAGTGAGACGAACTGAGATGAAAGCACATAATTTGAATCAATATTACCAAGTTAATGTCAATCATCTGCTTTCTACACGTTTAGATGTTGATGTCTCTAAGGATTTTTTTGAAAAAATCGTATTCCATGGCACAGCGTATAATGCCTTATCAACACTAGCATCTTCGACAAGCTCTACGTTCACCGTTACGGGGAGTTATGGTACTGGTAAATCTACTTTAGCTGCAATATTAACAGGGTACATTCATTCTAATAATGAAGTACGTGATGCTGTTAAAAAATTAATAAATGATTCAGAATTGGATACCAAATTAGAAAAAGTTTTCTGTACAAAATATATTAATACTAAGCCATGGCTTGTAATTAAAGCTGTAGCTGGTGTGGTGGAACCAATTACACTTCTGCGAAAAGCTATTTTAAATGCTGTAGAAATTGCTGGACTATTAAATTACCTTAAAAAAAATATTGATATAGAAACTGATGTAAAGAATGAAGAGCAGTTATTAAGTTTTATTATCAATATTTTTAATTGCTTGAAGGAAAAGATTTCTGGAACTTTATTCATTTTAGATGAAATGGGTAAATTACTAGAAACTTTTGCGAGAAATTCAGGAAATCTACATTTCTTTCAAGACTTGGCTGAAAAAATTAAACAGTTATCTACACAAGAGTGTCCATTCGTATTTGTTGGTATTTTACATCAGTCTTTTGCTGATTATGCGAAGGGGTTGAATCATCAAATTGCCCTAGAGTGGTCGAAAATTCAGGGTAGATACATTGATATTTCATATCGAATTTCCTTAGATGAATCTATAGCACTTGTTTCAAAGACGATTAAAAGAACAGAAATAGCTTTGCCAGATGCAATTCAGGCTAATAATCAAGAGTTGATCAATAATGTCCAAAAATTTATTGGTTCTAGATTGCTTGATCATAGTCCAAAAGTTAAAGAGTATTTTTATAACTCATTGCCATTACATCCTCTGACGTCAGTTTTATTAGGCGCCGTTGCTAAAAGTAGTTTTAGTCAAAATGAACGAAGTATATTCAGCTTTTTGATGTCCGCAGAGCCTTATAGTTTAAGAAAATTCTTTGATGCAAATACTTTACTTGAACAAAAGTATTCAATTGTTGATTTATGGGATTACCTAAGTCATAACTTAGAACACCAAATTTTGAGTTCAAAAGAGGGACATGATTGGAGTATTGTTGAGCAGTCTCTAACTTTAGCTAGTAAGAAACTAAATGAGGAAAATAAGACTATTGCACAAGCACAATTATGTTTTAACCTTATTAAATCTATAGCTATGATGAATATTTTCGGGAAGTCTTTAGGTATTTATCCTACTAGAGACTTACTGAAATACAGTTTTTATAGTGATGAAACTCAAGGGAAATTGATAGATGTCTATTTAGACACTTTAGTGGATTGGAAAATTTTAAGATTCTTGAATACAACAAAATCTTATGTAGTTGTGAACTCCTCATCTATTAATATCCAAGAATTGGTAAATTCAAAGTTACAAAGCTTGAGTGAAAATCAAAACTATTTGGATTTGACTGGTTATAAAGAAAATATTGTACTGGCAAAAAGGCATTATCAAGAAAAAGGAATTATGCGATGGATGGGGAAATTTTTAATTCATTCATTAACTAACTTACACACTATAGCGAATAATAGTGTGAATAAGGCAGTTGCTAATTTTATTCTTTTAGCTCAAGAGTCTTTATCTGAGAAGGACATTCAAGAGATCTCTAAAAAATTCCCAAAATATATTTTAGCTAAAACAGAAAATTATAAAGAAATTGATATTTGGGCTAGAGAGCTGTTTGTATTACAACAGATCAAGAAAGACCAAATTATGTTGATGTTTGATTCATCATCAAACAAAGAGTTTGATGTACGATATAATCATGTTTATCAGCAATTAGATAAATTGTTTAACCAGTCTTTTGATTCTGTTAATTGGTATCATTTAGGTAAGCAATACAAGAAGAAACAGCTATCTGTTATCGCATCTGATATATCAGATAATATGTTTAATAGATGTCCTAAAATATTTAATGAACTCGTAGTTAGAAATGAAATTTCCAGTTCCGCAGCTTCGGGGCGAAGAAAACTTTTAGAAAAAATGCTTCATAGTTCAGAAATGGAAAACCTTGGTATTGAGAAATTTCCGGCTGAGAAAGCAATTTATTTGTCTTGTTTGAAGCGATTAGGTCTTCATCAGTTTAATACTGAAACACAGCAATGGGCTTTTGTAATTCCAAAACAGCATGAGGCGAAAGACTCAAATTCGCATATTCTGTTGGAAGACGGGTTTAAGGTTATTAAAGAAAGTAAAGGTTTAATCACCCTTGCAGACTTTTATGATAAAGCACAATGGACGGTTGAACCCTTTGGTTTACCACAGGGTGTTTTACCTATATTTGCACTCGCTCTATTGCAAGCTAAGAAAGACACTCTTGCATTTTATGATCAAGATGTAACGAATGAGTTCCGTTTTATTAGTGATATGGATGAGGAATTCATCAATAAGTTGATCAAACGTCCTCATGAAATCGCAGTAAAATATGTAAAAGGTCAGGTTGAGAAACAACAGTTTATTGATCTTTTAGCAAATAGTATTGAGGCAAATTATGGAAAACCGATAGAGGCTTCAGCATTACAAGTAGCTCGTTTTATTGTTTCTGCACTAATGAAAAAGTCAAAATGGGTTAAGCATTCACGTAATATTAATTTTTTTAGTGAAAAAACACAAAAATTGCGCGCTGTTATTTTAACAGCAGATGATCCTTTTAAATTGTTATTTGATGATTTATATGATTTGTTAGATGCTGGACACGCAAAAAATGATTCTATTCAATCAGATATGACTAACTTGTTTTTAGAGTTAGATCAGGCTAAATCTCATTTATTACAAAAATTCGAAGCTGAGTTAATCCATGAATTAGGAAATTTGACACCTGAACTACTTGCCCAAGCGGAGATTATTAGTCATTCCGCTGCGGATTGGCAGTTACAAAAATTTGCCTTTCATTTAACGAAAAGTAATGAAGCATCTAAACAATGGATCAGCAATGTTATTACATTGTTGTCTCAAATGCCTGAGCGAGATTGGACAGATGATAGTCTTAAGAAGGCATCTCAAAATATTTCAAATTATGCACAGCGATTTAAACAACTCTGCTTTTTTGTCAAAAATGGTCATCCTGAGTTAAATACGTTAGAAGAGCAAAAACATTTAGCGATAATTGTGAATACATCTCAAGGCTTTGAGGAATATAATAGGGATGTACGCATTACCTCTGAAACAGAGGAAAAAGTATCGTCTGCGATAGGTTCATTTAAAGAATATCTAGATAGTCGTGATTTAAATAAAGATACTAAAGCGATTCTTTTATATGAATTATTAAAAGAGTATCTAGATTTAGCACATTCTGAGAAAGGAGGCGAACATGTCTGACAGAAAAGTAAAGCATGTCCTTGGTCTTTCGGGTGGAAAAGATAGTGCAGCTCTCGCGGTATATATGAGAGATCACTATCCTGAACTAGATATCGAATATTTCTTTACGGATACAGGAAAAGAACTTCCTGAGGTCATGGAATATCTTAATCAGTTAGAGTCTTATTTAGGTAAGCCAATTTTGCGTTTAGGTTCTGATAAAGATTTTGATTATTGGTTAAAAGAATACAATCATTTCCTACCTTCAGGACATCAACGTTGGTGTACGGTACAGATGAAATTGGTTCCATTTGAGCAGTGGGTTAAACCATTTTTAGATGATGGCTATGAAATTATTAGCTATGTTGGTATTCGTGCAGATGAACCTTGGCGTGAAGGATATGTTCCTACCCAAAAATATTTGACGACTAAGATGCCATTTGCTGAAGATGGTTTAGTGAAGCAAGATATTATTGCTCTCTTAGAAAGTACAGGTTTAGGATTACCAAAATATTATGAGTGGCGTTCGCGCAGCGGGTGCACATTTTGTTTCTATCAACGGAAAATTGAATGGGTACGTTTAAAAGAGCGCCATCCTGAAAAATTTGAAGAAGCAAAAGCGTATGAGAAGCAGTTTGAAGATGACAAATCAGCGAATGGTGAAACTTATTATTGGATGGGAAAAGACACACCATTAAGTACCCTTGAAGATCCTGAACGTATTGCTCAAATTAAAGCAGACCATGAAAAAAAGATGGAAAAGTTTAAGAAAAAACGCCGTCGTAATATATTGCATGATGATCAGTTAATCGAAATGGTCGATTTGGATGCCGTATATGATGATATTGAAGGTGGTGGGGCATGTGTAACATGTTATAAATAGGCTAGTACTAAATAAAAATCTCAGTCTCATATTGATTTAGATAGAAATAATATAAAGCCCGTACTCAGTATCTAGCTGAGTACGGGCTTTATTTAATTTAACATTTTTAGTAGTTTTTGTTTTAAGTCTGGACTTAGGGTATTAATCCGTTCAGCTAAATCCTCTAATGAAATAAGATCTAAAGCAGAAGCTATTTGTTTTTGCAATGTGATGATCTTTTGTTCTTGTTCATCTAATAATGGCAAAATTATGTGGGGAACATTTTTGAGTTTAGTACGTAATTGCATTAACCCTGTTTGATTTTGAGATGTTGACATAAATTCACTTTCAAGATTTACAAACCAACGTTGGAACATCTGCATATGACATTGATTAAATTGATGACGAATTTCATCCTTTAAAGAGTGCAAAAGAATTATTTGATCTTCATCAAAAATTTCTGGTGCCACTTCAACTTTATCAACGAGTTTCCGCAGAATAGAAATATCCTGCTGTGTGAAAGAAAGTTCATTTTGTGTTTGTGTTAACCAATGTTCAGCTGTTGATCGTGCCTTTTTAACATAGCCATTACGAATAGGTTCAAAAATTTCCTCAATAAAATCCCACTCTGCATCAATCTGTTGTTCACTCAAATAAGCCATCATAGCTTCCTGATCTTTAACTATCGTTTGATTTAAAAAAGCGAACATTTTTTGGCTCGGTAAACCTTGGGTAATCCAGGATTGCGTACGATCAAAAGCGAATTGAAGCTGTTTTTGGATTTTTAAAATCTCGTCATATTCCTCTGTTGATACAAAGAATTTTAATAATTCTTCAGCATCCAATAACCGAATTTTGAGGTCATTTAATTCATTAAAACCACCATACAAATTTGCAAATTGTTGACTGACATCAGTAATTCTTTGTCTAAAATCATTTTGTACAGTCCGAATTCCATTTTGTTTTTCAACAAGGGTTTGTACTGAATCAAAAATAGAGGGTTTATTGTCAATATCAATTAAAAGACGATCACCTTCTTTGATTAATGTTTCAAGCTCTTTCTTTTTCATTGTTTTATTTGGTGAAGTATGAATATAGCTCTCAATATCTTGCAAGAGATACTTAAAACGTTCTTTTTCTTCAATTCTTTGAATCAGTTGAGCTGTTTTATCTTGTACTTTATTTGCCTCTTGTTGCATTTGTAAGGTGATAAAAGCACGTTGATATTGTTCCGATTTTTCACGGAAGTTAATAATTTCATGATGTGAGGTTAGAACAAGATTATCAAAAAAACGATTAAATTTGACTGATAATGTGTTTTTGCCTTGTGAAATGTATTCAACTAAAGAGGTTGATTTTGTTGGTAATTCAATATGACTTTTTTTGAGATCAAGGTCTTTGGCAAATTTAATTAAAGCTGAAGTTGCTTGTAATAATTTGCTATAGTCTCGGATATCTGAGCTTTCAAGACCTCTTAGCATTTGGGTAAAAGTAGCATCAAATCTATCCTGTTGTTTCTTATGCTCTTCATAGGTTGTTTTGAATTTATCGAATAACAAATTATATTGAATTTCTAAATCTAACGGAATCGGGTCTACTTTCTTTTTATTTTCAATAGATTGAAAGATATCAATCATTTTCTTAGGATTTGACTCTTGGCTCCACTGTTTGAATAGTAGATTCCATTCATCACGTGTACTCATTTCCATTTTTTGTAATTGAGTATGTGCCAAAATATCTAAATTGAGTAAAGTCCCTGTTTTTTTATTCAGAACTAAGTTCAGCCATTCAGCAAGATTCTTTGGTTTACCTTGATGAAGGATTCTATATTGTGGTGTTTCTTGCGCAAGGTAGATACCTAGAATGAGCGCAAATGAACAGTCATTTAAACCATAACTTGGCATCACGAGTTTTTGATACAGCGTTTTTAAATCTAAGTCAGGTTTAATCGCAAATGTTGTTTCTATAAAGTTATATAAACTTTTACTCTGTACACGACAAATTTCACAGAACCCTTATCCTATCAGGATTCTGCTTTCTTAAAATTGCCAAAATTTCCTTAAACTCTTCTTTTTTCCCAAAACCAATTAAACGCTGAATCGCCATTTGAACA